>CAZCWX010000692.1:0-12199 GCA_964502465.1 uncultured Enterobacteriaceae bacterium
GGTGCAGACCCGTATAGATCACTTCAAATCCGGCATCACGCAGCGCACGAGCGATAATTTTCGCTCCCCGATCATGGCCGTCCAATCCAGCCTTGGCCACCAAGATGCGTAGTACTTTCTCTTCTGACACAGGAAACCTCCAGGAAAGAACTGTCAGCTCTTAGCTATCAGCAGTTAGCTCTGAATATGGAAAGTGAAAAACTGCTTGCTAATAGCTAATAACCTTCATCACAACCACGCTGGGTCACGATAGACCCCAAAGACATCACGGTACACATCAGAAATTTCACCGAGTGTACAGTATGCCTTGACTGCCTCAACGAGTGGCGGCATCAGATTCTCGCCATTGCGCGCCGCCGCATGCACGCGGCCGAGTTTTTCTCGTGCCAGGGCCTGATTGCGTTCACGCTTGATCTTGCGTACTCGTTCGATCTGGCGCCGCTCGACTTCCTGATCAATCTTGAGGATCTCCATAGGCCGCTCTTCCGGCACAGCATACTTGTTGACACCGACGATAACTTTTTCTCCGGCATCAAGCTGTTGTTGATACCGATAGGCTGCGTCAGCAATTTCCTTCTGTGGATAACCAATCTCTATGGCACGGATAATCCCACCGAGTTCATCAATCCGGTTGATGTAGGCAAACGCCTCTTTTTCCATCTGGTCGGTCAGTGCTTCCACTGCCCAACTTCCACCGAGGGGATCAACGATATTGGCTACTCCACTCTCCTCCGCAACGATCTGTTGTGTCCGCAAGGCCACCATTACGGACTGCTCGGTCGGCAGCGCAAGCGTTTCATCCATAGAGTTAGTATGGAGGGATTGCACACCACCAAGGATTCCGGCCAGGGCCTGAATCGCTACGCGCACAACGTTGTTAAAAGGCTGCTGGGCGGTCAAACTCGCACCTGCTGTCTGAGCATGGGTCCGCAAGAGCCAGGAGCGGGGATTTTTGGCGCCAAAGCGCTCTTTCATGATCTTGGCCCACATGCGCCGGGCGGCACGGAGTTTGGCAATTTCCTCGAAAAAATCATTGTGCAGATTAAAGAAGAACGACAACCGGGGAGCGAATTCGTCTACATTCAAGCCCCGCTCTACTGCTGCTTGCACGTAGCCAATGCCGTCAGCTAAGGTAAAGGCTAACTCTTGGACAGCGGTCGAGCCAGCTTCGCGAATATGATAACCCGAGATTGAGACCGCATGCCAGCGTGGGACCTGTTTCGCGCAGAACTCGATCATGTCGGTCACGATACTGACGGCTGGTTCAGGCGGACAAATCCATTCTTTTTGAGCGATGTACTCTTTCAGCATATCGTTCTGGATCGTCCCCCCTACCTTACTCCACGGCACGCCCTGTTTCTCTGCTACTGCGAGATACATTGCCAGTAAAATACTCGCGGTGCAGTTGACGGTCATAGATGTCGTGACCTTGTCGAGCGGGATACCGTCAAATAACCGCTCCATGTCGTCAAGGGTCGAAACCGCCACCCCTTCGCGCCCAACTTCGCCGAGAGCGCGTGGGTGGTCTGCGTCGTACCCCATGAGCACAGGCATATCGAAGGCAGTCGAGAGTCCATTTTGCCCTTCGGCGAGGAGGAATTTGAAACGCTGGTTGGTATCCTCTGGCGTGCCAAACCCGGCGAACTGACGCATGGTCCAGAACTTGCCACGGTACATGCTCGGGTAGACCCCACGAGTATAGGGATACTCACCAGGCAGACCGATGTCTTGCTCGTAGTTTGTATCGCTCAGGTCTTCAGGCGTGTAGAGCGGTTCGACTTCCATGTCGGAGATAGTCGAGAAGCGTTGCGCCCGTTCCTCTTGCTTGGGGTATTTTTGCGTCAGCCACTCGTGTTTGGTCATGCGTTCTTCCCCTTTCTGAAAGAAGCCTCATCGGCACTCTGCTGAATTTATCTATTCTGTCTATGAGATCAAGTCCTGTGGGAGACCAGGCTTTGATCCACCTATCGCCCGGTAAACTTCGCCTCTCGCTTCTCCAAGAATGCTTTCATGCCCTCAACTTTGTCCTCGGTCGCGAACGTAAGAGCAAAGGTTTCGTTTTCATAACGGCAGCCATTTTCGAGATCCATGTCGATGCCCGCGTTAATCGCGGCTTTGGCTTGCCGAATCGCAATCGGCGGCTTGGCCGCGAGCTTATTGGCCATCGCTTTGACTTCGCTCATGAGTTCTGCTGCCGGCACAACTTTATTCACCAGGCCGTAGCGAAATCCAGTCTCCGCATCGATCATATCCCCGCTGTAAATCAGTTCGCGTGCCCGCGGGAGACCAAGGCGTCGTGCCAGGCGTTGCGTACCGCCAAAGCCCGGAATGACACCAAGATTAATTTCTGGTTGGCCAAATTTGGCCTTGTCCGCAGCAATAATCAGATCACAGGCAAGCGCGAGTTCTGTTCCCCCACCCAAGGCAAAGCCGTTGACTGCCGCAATTACCGGAATAGGCAGTTCTTCCAACTTGCGCAAGACGCTCAAACCGAGTGCAGAGAACAATTTTCCTTCCAACGCGCTCATGGATACCATCGCGGAAATGTCTGCACCAGCAATAAACGCCCGGTCACCTTCACCGGTGACGACTAAACAGCGAATTGACTGATCCTGATGCACTTCCTCTAGACAAGCGGCAATGTCACGGAGTGTGGCAGGATTAAGGGCATTCAGACTCTTGGGACGGTTAATTTTCAGCACCCCAACAGCCCCATCTTTCTCAAACAGGATGTTTTCGTATGCCATAGCTCAATACTCCGGGTGATCGTCAAAATGATGAAACGTCTCGATAAAACGGACAGTACGGGTTTTCGAGCGCATGACCACCGAGTTAGTCACCGCTCCACCTTTGTAGAATCGCACCCCCTTGAGGCACTCACCGGTGGTCACGCCTGTGGCAGCAAAAACGACGCTTCCCCGTGCCATCTCCTCGGCGTTGTATTTTTTCTGGAGATCGGCGATGCCGATTTGGCGGAGTTGACTCACCTCTTCCTGATTGCGAGGCCGGAATTTTCCCTGGAGATCTCCCCCTAAGCACCGCAAGGCAGCCGCAGCAATAATCCCTTGCGCGGCTCCACCACTCCCTAACAAGAGATCAATACCCGATTCCTCCCGTGCAGTGGCCAGGGCAGCAGACAGATCGCCATCGCTGATGAGCTTGACACGAGTACCGATCTGACGCAATTCACCGATCAACCCCTCATGGCGCGGACGATCAAGAATAACCACCGTCAGGCTCTGTACCCGTACGCCTTTGGCTGCCGCCAAAGCAAGCAGATTCTCCCGCACGGGCTTGTCTAAATCGACAACTCCTTTCCCGACTGGTCCGACCGCCAGTTTCTCCATGTACATGTGGTTGGGACAGCGGAGAAATCCGCCATGCTCGGCAATAGCGATCACTGAAATGGCATTCGGCGCACCCGTTGCACACGTTGTCGCTCCTTCCAGAGCATCAAGGGCCACTTCAATCACTGGCCCATGCCCTGTTCCTAACTCCTCTCCAACGTAAAGCATAGGGACAAGATCTTTGTCTCCCTCGCCAATAACGACCTCACCCTTAAATTCAATGTCGTAGAACAGCCTGTGCATCGCTTCCGCAGCGGCAGCATCAGCCGCTGCCTCATCTCCTCGACCCATCAACTGCGCAGACGCCAGGGCGGCAGCTTCGGTCACGCGGACAACTTCGAGCGCAAGGTTTCGATCCATCTCCGCCTCTCCGACCTGCTCACGGCAGCAGGGACTCTCCCCTGACAAACCGCTCCATGATGCTCCAGGCCTCAGGCACGACTACCCCGGTCCTCTTGGCACTGGGCTCGTTATAGTGCACTGGGTTGTAGACCCCTTTCTTGACATCGTCAGAAGACAGCACTGCAAACGGGACGGGATCAGATGAATGTGTCTTAATCGCAACGGGCGTAGCATGGTCAGGCATAAGCAGCACTCGCCAGGCAGGGAAGTCACAGAGTCCTTCAAGAATTGTTCCCACCACTTTCTGGTCGAAGTTTTCCAAAGCCTCAACTTTTTTGTCCGCTGCGCCCATATGTCCAGCCTCATCAGTTGCTTCGACATGCAAGAAGAGAAAATCCTTCTGGCGGAGCGACGCGAGGCCATATTGGGCTTTTCCCAGATAATTCGTATCCAGAAACCCCGTTGCGCCAGGAACGTGGATGACTTCAAGGCCAGCAAGCACCCCGATACCACGCACCAAATCGACCGCAGAGATTACCGCACCACTCAATCCAAAGCGTTCCGCTAGCGTCGGGATAGCGGGCCGCCGCCCCTGCCCCCACAGCCAAATCGAAGACGCTGGTCCATGGCCCCTCTCTTGACGGTGTCGATTAATTGGGTGTGTAGCTAAAATCGCCTGCGATTTTGCCATCAATGCCCGTAGGCGCTCCCCTCCCTCGCCCGCAGGAAGGTATCCGGCGATCGGCTTTTCGGTAATGTCATGTGGTGGAGTTGTTTGCATGTGCTCTTTACCGTTGTGCCACACCATCAGGTGACGATAACTCACTCCCGGGTAGAACTCGATGTCATCCCCTCCCAGTTCAGCATTGATCGTCTCAAGAAGCTCCGCGGCTTCTGTATTCGTGATATGGCCAGCAGAAAAATCGACCATAATTGCTTCACCATCAACCCCCGTGCCAAGGGTGACCAAATTGCAACGAAACGCAATATCGTGTGGACCGAGTTCGACTCCCATGCTCGCCGCTTCGATCGGGGAGCGACCGGTGTGATAACGACGGGGGTCGTACCCCAGCAGGCTCATCGTACCGACATCACTGCCCGCAGGGTAACCATCGGGAATCGTATGGGTCAGTCCAAGAAGGCCCAAAGAGGCAATGCGATCCATGTTGGGCGTGGAAGCGTATTCAAGCGGAGTCTTGTTCCCCAATACCGCTACCGGCCAATCAGCCATACCATCACCTTGTAACACGACATATTTCATAAATGATCCTTGACAGTGAGCTGTTCACTCTCAGCCATCCGCTTTCCCTTATTTTCCCTTTTGCTGACTGCTGACCGCTCGATACTCTCCTTCTGCCTCTCCAACGCCTGGAAAATTGCGTCACGCGCCTTCCCATAATCTGGTGGTATCTCAATCGGGCGGTTTGCATACCGTGAGGTCATTCTGCGGAGTTTGCCTTCGTGATAGCGCCGCTTAAAATCCGTGAATTTCAGACCATGCGCGGTCGAGATAACAACAACGCGTTCGTGCGGTTTGATCTGTCCACGTGCCACCAACTTAAACAGGACGGCTAGCGCCACACCGGTATGTGGGCAATTAAAGAGTCCCGTGCGATCTGCCAACGCCGCCGCATCCGCCAGTTCCTCTTCGCTTGCTTGCTCAACCACACTGTCAAAAGTCTTCAGCACCCGGATGGCTTTCTCGATGCTGACCGGATTGCCAATCTGAATGGCCGAGGCCAAAGTTTTCTTTGCACGAATAGGCCGGTAGGACGCAAACCCGGTGAGAAAACTTCGATACAGCGGGTTGGCACGCTCGGCTTGTGCGCACACCAAACGAGGAAGTCGGTCGATGATACCCAGGTCTTGCATCAACAAAAATCCACGGCCAATCGCCGTAATATTACCCAGGTTGCCTCCTGGCACGATCACCACGTCAGGAATTTCCCAGTCAAACTGCTGGACGACCTCGATTGAGATGGTCTTTTGTCCTTCTATGCGCAGGCTGTTCATCGAATTAGCGAGATAAATGTTCTCCCTGGTGCACAGTTCGCGTACCACCTGCATACATCCGTCAAAGTCGGTATCAAGCGAGAGCGTAAGCGCGCCATTGGCCATTGGCTGAATCAACTGGGCAGTCGAGACACGATTACGTGGGAGAATGACAATCGCTGGAATGCCAGCCGCAGCACAGTATGCGGCGAGCGCAGCCGAAGTATCACCAGTTGAAGCACAGGCAACAGCAGGAATAGGCGTGCCTTCGGCAATCATCTGCTTGACCATCGACACCAACACTGTCATGCCCAAATCTTTGAACGAGCCGGTGTGCGAGTTGCCACACTGCTTGACCCACAGGTCCTCTAAGCCAATGTGCTTGCCCAATCGCTCAGCCCAGAAAAGATTGGACCCTCCCTCATACGTCGAGACCACATTGTGGTTGTCCACTGCCGGACACACTATCTCTTTCTTGCCCCATACGGCGCTGCCGTACGGATACACGGTCCGCCGGTAGCGATCATCAAATAAATGCTTCCAGTCTTCTGCTGAGCGCTTCCGCAGCAAGGCAAGATCGTGTTGTACCTCGAGCAGGGAACCACAATTGGGACAGTAGTAGATGACTTGATTGAGCGGGAGTTCTCCGCTGCATCCAGCCACGCAACCAAACCAGGCACGAAAAGGGAGATTCTCAGATAAGCCAGTTGCAGGTTGAGAAACCACATTCTCTGTCATAGTCAACCTTGTGTCAAATGTCGCGTATCAGTAATTTGACCCGCGACTCGTAATGCGAAACGCGCCGACGAACTACAGCGCCTGGAACCGATCATCCGAGAGTCTCCTCGATACGAATCGAGAGAGATTTTCCCTGCACAACTGGCAACTGGTCAACTTGGCGGAGGGCAGTCGTCAAATTCCGTTCGCTTGCCAGATGCGTTCGCATGACTAAAGGCACCGTTTCGTCTCCCTCGCTGCGGCCACGCTGAATGACTGAGGCGATGCTAATGCTATGTTCTCCTAGAATGCCAGCGATTTTCGCCAAGACGCCGGGCCGATCCACCGCCATGAAACGCAGATAATATTCACTCACGAGATCATCAATGGAGCGCGTCGGCGCAGGGCGAAGGTCACGCCAGGGATACCCTAAGGGCGGTACCCGCAAGCCAAGAGCGAGCCCGCGGTTGCGCGCCACTTCGACAACGTCAGCAAGAACAGCGGTTGCAGTCGGCAAGCTGCCGGCCCCACGACCGAAGTAGAGCGATGCTCCTAGGGCCTCACCCTGTACAAAGATCGCATTATAGGCTCCACCGACATCAGCCAGCAAACTGCGGCGAGGAACCATAGTTGGGTGCACCCGAACATCGATTGCGCCATCCTCGTCCTTCGCAATAGCCAGGAGCTTGATGACATACCCGAACTCCCGGGCAAACAGGATGTCCGTCTGACTAATATGACGAATACCCTCAACGTAGACCACGGCAAAGGGAACCTGCACACCGAAGGCAAGCATCGCTAACAGCGTCAGCTTGTGGGCAGCATCAATGCCATCGATATCGAGACTGGGATCAGCCTCCGCCAAGCCTTGCACCTGAGCACGACGCAAGACCATATCAAACTCCCCCCCCTCTTCGCTCATAGTCGTAAGGATGTAATTACAGGTCCCATTGACGATCCCAAAAAGGGCGCGGTTCCGGTCTGCAGCGAGTCCCTCCCGCAAGGTACGAATGATCGGGATGCCACCAGCGACACTCGCTTCAAACCCTACACTCACGCCGCGAACCTCAGCCGCGGCGAAAAGATCTTCCGCGTGGAGCGCTAGTAAAGCCTTGTTGGCGGTCACCACCTCTTTGCCGTGCCGGATCGCCTCTAAGATTAACGCGCGTGCCGGCTCAATCCCACCGATCAGTTCGATCACTATGTCCACTTCAGGGTCATGGACCACATCCCATGGATTCGCCGAGAGGCGGGCAGCGCCGAGAGCAGGATGGGGTTTCGTGTCTATGTTCCGACTGGCAACTCTCACCAGACGGAGCGAGTGGCCGAGTTTGCGCGTCAGCGCTTCGTGGTTCCGCTCGAGCAGTTGAACCACACCAGTACCCACGGTGCCAAGACCGATGAGGCCAAGTTTTACCTCACTCAGTGCCATTGCTAGCCTACACTCGCCTTTTTGGCCTCTGGGACGGGCGTTCCACCAAGAGCCTTACGAATACCACGCACCGCCTGACGGGTCCGGTGCTCATTTTCAATAAGCGCAAAACGCACAAACTCGTCACCGTACGGTCCAAAACCGATCCCCGGAGAGACCGCCACTTTTGCTTCAGTCAACAAGAGTTTCGCAAACTCCATCGACCCTAATTGGCGAAACGGCTCAGGAATTTCTGCCCAGACGAACATGGTGCCTTTTGGTTTGGGGATGTGCCACCCGGCTCGTGCGAGCCCGTCAATGAGCACATCGCGTCGCTTGCGATAGCGTTGACGTACCTCTTCGACATAAGTCTGCGGGCCATTGAGGGCATGGATCGCCGCAATTTGGATCGGCTGGAAGATGCCGTAGTCAAAGTAGCTCTTGAGCCGAGACAAAGCCATAAGCGCTTCAGGGTTGCCACAGGCGAAGCCAACCCGCCAGCCTGGCATATCGTATGACTTGGAGAGCGTGAAAAACTCGACGCCGACCTCTTTCGCTCCCGGCACTTGCAAGAAGCTCGGCGGCTGATACCCGTCGAAAGCGAGGTCAGCATAGGCAAAATCGTGCACGACGAACAGATGGTGTTCGCGCGCAAAATCTACCACTCGCTGGAAGAATTCGAGATCCACCACCGCGGTGGTTGGATTGTGGGGAAAACTCAACAATAACAGTTTTGGCTTTGGCCAGCATTGGCGTACTGTTTCTTGCAAAGCGGCAAGGAAATCTTCTCCGGACCGTAAAGGCACCAACCGCAAATCAGCGTTGGCAATCACAATCGAATAATGGTGAATCGGATAACTGGGGCTTGGGCATATCGCCACATCGCTGGGACCAAGCATGGCCAAGGCTAAGTGAGACAGCCCTTCTTTGGAACCAATCGTGACCACCGCCTCGGTCTCCGGATCTAGTTCGACACCGAAGCGTCGTTTGTACCAGGTGCAGATCGCCAAGCGCAACTTATAGATACCCCGCGAAGTTGAGTACCGATGATTCTGCGGCTTGTTTGCTGCCTCAAGCAGTTTCTCCACGACATGTCGTGGCGAAGCATGGTCAGGATTGCCCATGCCAAAGTCGATAATATCCTCCCCAGCCCGTCGCGCTTCCAGCTTCATTTTGTCGAGTGTAGCAAAGAGGTATGGGGGCAGTCGTTTAATACGAGGGAATTCCATAAAAGTGCGTTAAAACCTTTTTATTCTAGCTATTTTAGCACGATAGGCAACGGATACTGGCGTTCGTAAGGGTATAATGGATTTCCTGATGGTGGTCAAATGCGGAGGGCGGCCGTTTTCGGACAGCTTCTGGAGTTTTCATGCGATTCTGGTAGAGGAGGAGACTAGAAAGAAGGACTCTTGTGAAACCTGAAGCTGTCATCCACTTCCCCCCTTGCGCCTGGACCTCACCAACGAGCAATTGTGGCAGGAAACGCGGCCGATTCCTCTGCGGCCGAAACCCTTTGCTCTCCTTCGCTCCTTAACAGTAGGAGACAATAGTTGAAGACTACTCGTTATGTTTATCTGCTTACCCTTAACGACCGGAAGCGGCATGAACATGTGGTCGATCATGGAAGAGTGTGATCCGATTTGTGGTGCAGTATGAAACTTTTGTCGAGGGACAATGGCGCCCCGTTATTCGCTACGATACTGCTCATGGTTTCCCCCATATTGACAGCATCCAAGCCAATAGCACTGTGGAGAAGAGCGCTCTGCTTACGAGGGATCTTGGGGAGGCATTGACGTTTGCTGATCAGGACATCGATGAACACTGGGAGCAGTATTAAAGAAGCGTATCTGACAGGGAGGCACTAATGACAGACCGGGAGTTATTTACCAAGAACTTGAAACTTTCGACAGAATTCGATCTCTATCTGCTGGAGCACCCTGAAGTAGCTGAACAAATTCCTGAGAACGCCCTCATCCTCCTTCTTCCAGAAGAAGATCCTGAACTCTGTGCAAAGAACCTCGAACTCTCTCAGGCACGCCGAGATGCTGGCCAGCCAATCGTTTATATCCATGTGGAGAAGGTTGCGCCGCCCCGTTCGCGGTTGGTAAATCCGAAGGTAGAAGTAGTCATCTAAAAAGTCTGCTCCCTATCATCTCTCCTCCATTCGTTCTCCCTCGCAAAAGGAAATCGCTCGCACCTTGACAAGCGCGTAGCTCAGACGCAGCCCTTGGACTACGCCCACAGATGTGCCACGGGCAGCTGGCCTGCCCATGAGGTCCACATGAAAGAATTCACACGGGTGAACAAGTCACCCGTGGCACCTAAGAAGGCTCAGGGAGTTGTGCCACGGGCAGCTTGCCTGCCCGTGTTCAACGTTCGGAGAAAATCAGCACTGGTGGCAAGCCACCAGTGGCACCCGGCACTGATGCGGGAGGTAGATTCTCAATAGAGCACCTGTTAGACAAAAAATATGGCCGACGGGAGCAGAGAGCGGCTCAAAGAACAAATTAAATTTGAAGTCGAGTGGTTGAAACTGACTGCCATTGCAGTGTTAGCTGTTGGAGGTGGTTCCTTCGGTTTGCTCTTAGGTGAGCTGAATACGTTACGGTTGGTGTTGGCCGTCAGCGGGCTGCTAGCAACCATAGGTCTTATGGGAGACGTGTTGCGGCAGCGTCGTCACATCAAAGCTTTGATTACCCAGTTACAGGAGGAACAATGACGACCATGGAACTCATCGCCGCCGGTATCGGGATAGCCATCCTGGCCACTATCACGTTCGGCTTTTGGTGGGCTACGCATCGGTAAACCGCCCATCGTTCAGTGTGTGGGACGTATCTGACCTCGCTTTGCCTTTTGCCTTCTTCGCCTTTCTTCTCTTTCTCCTGTAGCCTCCCACAGATGTGCCACGGGTAGTTGGCCTGCCCGTGAGTCCCATTGAGCACGGGGGAACAAGTCACCCGTGGCACCCAAATCTACAGGATGTCATGTACTCCATGAACTACTGGAAGCTCTTGGTCACGACATCCAAGGATGCGGCTGATGGTAATGCTTCCAACTTGACCACTTCCATTGGTCCGGGGTTATACTCAGACCTCGTCGTACGGGGTTGTTGTGAATGTATTCAACAGCGGAGAGCACCGCTTCTCGGGAGGTGAGGTTCCGGTCATATCCCGGCCCTTCCTGCCAAAAGCGAAACACCATCTTTCCTGGTCGCTCTTGCACAGTCAGGTGTTGGAGCAAGGGAAGGTCATTTTGTCCTACATACTGTTTCACACGATAGGAGAAAGGCCGCTTGATCGCAAAGAGGAGCTGCTCAATTCGTGCCGTGGGAGTTACGGGAAAGACCAGTAAGTGCACATGCTCTGGCATATACACAAAGGCACTCAACCAAAACCCCTGGTGGAGAAGAGCACGGTCGATGCTCTGAGAGAGCAAGGAACATACAGGAGGGTAAGTCAAGAGTGGAAAGCGATGAAAGCAAGAGAAGGTCAATTCATGACAATGGCCGGGTTCGTTGAAATGCCGCACTCGTTTTCGGTGGGGATCACGATGGAACATGGTTGTGATGGTAGAACAATTCCCACAAAGGTGCCACGGGCAGCTTGCTGCCCGTGAGGTCCACATGAAAGAATTCACACGGGTGACTTGCTCACCCGTGGCACCCGGCGCGACTTGCAGCGTAAGAACATCACCCATCCTGTAAACTTTGAGTACTAAGCATTGCTAATAATACTTTCGCTTAGCAATCAGCGTGCAGACGCTGACTATCTTTGGAAACTTGCTAGTTTCTCGAGAGTATACTGCATAGAAAAGGAGTCATTGAATGAAAGCTTGTCGCTCTCTGAAACTTGAATGAGAGATGGAAACGGAACTGGCTGCCCGTTCTCATCCGTTTTTAGCTCTATCTCCCGACATAAGTCATTACCTTGTGCGTCAACCCAGCGAAAACTCTCGGAGGTAACTACTTGGCCATTCTGCTCAAAACTCAGATCATCAGCACAGGCGAAAAACTGCTGTGTTGTTGGAGTTGGTGGAAGGATATCCACATTGAGGGTTGCCCCTGTAAACCCACAGTTATTAGTGACGACAAAGGAAGCTTGTTGGCCAGCCGAATCCTCTGCTTGTCCTTCTTTTGTTGAGCACAACGCTTGTTGGATCTTTGCCAAGAGGCGATCAGGGTCAAGCAGAACGATACCAGGAGCCGCATCGATTACAAAGTTCTGAAAAGCTTCCTCCCAGCGTACCCGCACAATGGCGCCTGCTTCGGGAAAGTTCGGTAAAAATGCTGTCGCACTGGCTCCAGCGAGGAACTCTGTGCCAAAAGTAGTCACAGTAAACGTCGATCCGGCAAATTCTTGTCCATCCGCTAAAGCTCGGATCGTATGTAATC
>CAZCWX010000693.1:0-5280 GCA_964502465.1 uncultured Enterobacteriaceae bacterium
GTTTGTCACACCGACGTGCACATTCGCAGCGGGGAGTTTCCCCTGCCGCCGACGTGGGCACTCCCTCTCACCCTCGGCCACGAGAACGCCGGATACGTCGAGGCCACCGGGCCCGAGGTGACCACCTTGAAACCCGGAGACGCCGTCGCTGTATGGGGTGGCCGAGGCTGCGGGTCTTGCCGAATCTGTCGCCAAGGGGACGAGCAGTGTTGCAACATGGGGACTTGGCTCCAAGGTGGGTACGCCGAGTTCATGCACATTCCGTCTCCACGATTTCTGCTGAAGCTTCAAGGAGTTGACCCGGTCGAAGCCGCACCTTTAGCTGACGCTGGACTGACCCCCTACCGTGCAATCAAGAAGACCCTGCCCTACCTCTATCCTGGAGCCTCAGTCGCCGTGCTTGGCGTCGGGGGACTGGGCCATATGGCGCTCCAGATTCTGGAGGCTATCGCCCCGCAGGTGCGCGTCATCGCGGTCGACGTATCCGAGGAGAAGCTCGCCATGGCTCGCGAACTGGGGGCAGAATATGCGGTCGACGCCCGCCAGGACGCCGCTGCCGCGATCGTCAGGCTGACGGATGGTGAGGGCGTGCAGGCGGTCATCGATCTCGTAGGCAGTGACTCAACGCTGAGAACCGCTGCGGCCGCTGCCGGCAGGAAGAGCATCATCGTGGTCGTCGGCCTTGGGGGAGGCGCGTTGCCGTATTCCTTCTTCGGGGTTCGTGCGGAATGCACCGTGACCTGCAGCTACTGGGGCTCCTATACGGACTTCGAGGAATTGCTCGCGCTCGCGCGCCAGGGCGCTGTGCGAGCGAAGATTCAGCAGTTTTCCCTCGATGGGGTCAACGATGCCCTGGATCTTCTGGCTCAAGGTGGGATTCAGGGTCGAGCTGTAGTGACGCTATGACCGAGGTTCGCTCGCCGTTCAACTACTATACGTTAGGCTCTGGCTAGGCAAAGCTCTTTACAAGAAAGGTCTTTACTGAATTGCCTCCTTACCGGATTGAATACTCACCTGAGGCAGAAGAGCATTTGCGATTCTTAACCGCACGCCAGCGCACCACGGTCCTAGACGGTGTGGACGAACGATTGGTGTACGAGCCGCTGGTAGAAACGAGAAACCGTAAACCCATGCGCCCAAATCCGTTGGCTCCCTGGGAGGTACGGATTGGCAATTTGCGGGTGTATTATGACGTGGAAGAAGTTCCAGAACCGGTCGTACATATTCGCGCGGTCGGCATCAAGGAACGGAATCGCGTACGTATCGGCAAAGAGGTCATCGAGCTATGAGAGTTATTGAGAAGACCAAGGCAACCGCTCCCTTAGCGGAGTATACGACAGGGGTGAAAAAAGAACCAGTTATTGTGACCAGCAAAGGGAAACCGATTGCTGCGCTCGTGTCAGTAGAAAATGCTGACCTAGAGACCGTTTCGTTAAGTACCAACCGAAAATTCCTGAAGTTGATTGAGCGTTCGCGTGCTCGTCAACGTACGGAAGGCGGGATTTCTAGTGAGGAGATGCGACGAAGACTTGGGGTGAAGAAGGCCGGCCGAGCCTAACACTCGCCTCCAGTGCGACCGCGGCCCGCGAGCGGTTCGGAGTGAAGGCGAAACGCTACGGTGGGGCCGCGGCGGCTGAGGCGAAACGTTAGATGACAGCAACAACTGTCTGTCCGACAGGATGACAGAGAACAGAATGTCCGGTCATAACAGAGACGTAATATGACCTTTGATGAAGTATTGGACCAAGTGCGGGAGCTGTTACAGAGCAAAGGCCGGATGGCCTATCGCGCGCTGAAACGCCGCTTCGCGTTGGATGACGAGTATCTGGAAGACCTGAAAGCGGAACTGATCGACGCCGAACACGTGGCGCACGATGAAGATGGGAAAGTCCTGGTCTGGACGGGCGGCACACCGAAGGGTGAAACGGCGAAAGGGGAGAAAGGCGAAACAGAGAAACCCCCGACTTCCTCTGACGCGAGCCCCCAGGGCGCTCGACGTGAAGCCGAGCGTCGTCAGCTCACCGTGATGTTCTGCGACCTGGTCGGTTCCACCGCGCTCTCCGAGCGACTCGACCCTGAGGAGTTGCGGGAAGTGGTCAGCGCCTATCATGAGACCTGCGCCGGTGCCATCAGTCGCTATGCAGGACATACCGCCCAGCACTTGGGCGATGGCTTGTTAGTGTACTTTGGCTATCCCGTGGCGCATGAGGATGATGCGCCACGGGCGGTGCGGACGAGCTTAGAGATTCTGTCGGCGCTCGCGTCCCTCAATGCGCAACTGCCGCCCACCATAAGGGCACGGTTACCGCACCCCGTCCAGGTGCGCATCGGCGTGCACACAGGTTTAGTGGTCATCGGCGAAATCGGCAGCAGCGAGAAACGAGAGATCCTGGCCTTGGGTGAGACACCCAACATTGCCGCGCGACTGCAAGGGTTGGCCGAGCCCGACACAGTAGTCATCAGCGGAGCGACCTATCGCCTGGTGCAGGGGTTATTCGAGTGCCAAAACCGTGACCCTCAAGAGTTGAAAGGCATCTCGACTCCATTCCCGCTGTACCGTGTTGTGCGCGAGAGTGAGGCGCAGAGCCGTTTTGAGGTCGCAGTCACCACCGGCTTAACACCGCTGGTAGGCCGGGAGGAAGAGGTCGGGCTGCTGTGGCAGCGTTGGGAGCGGGTCAAAGAGGGAGCCGGGCAAGTAGTGTTGTTGAGCGGGGAGCCGGGCATTGGCAAATCGCGTCTGGTGCAGGTGCTCAAAGGGCGAGTGGCGCAAGAAGGGTACACACGCATCGAGTTTCGCTGTTCGCCCTATTATCAGAACACTGCCTTCTATCCGGTGATCGAACATGTACAGCGATTCCTGCAGTTTCGTCGGGACGATACCCCTGAGGAGAAGCTGAGCAAGCTGGAGCGAGCTTTGGAGTCGTATAGGTTCGATCTGAAAGAGATAGTCCCTTTCTTGGCAGCTCTTCTGTCGCTTCCCGCTCTCCGCTTCCCGCTTCCCGTTCTCACGCCCCAGAAACAGAAGCAGAAGACGCAAGAGGCGTTAGTGGCGTGGCTGCTGAAGGAGGCGGAACGACAGGCAGTGTTGGCAGCCTGGGAAGACCTGCACTGGGCCGATCCCTCCACGCTGGAGTTGCTCGATCTCTTGATTAACCAGGCTCCCACGGTCCGCATCTACATGCTGCTGACCTTCCGGCCGGAGTTCACCCCGCCGTGGGCGAGCCATTCCCACCTCACCCTGCTCACGCTCAGCCGCTTACCTCGTCCGCAGGCGGAGGTAATGGTCACACGGGTCACGGGTGGCAAGGCGCTACCGATGGAAGTGGTGCAGCAGATTGTGGCCAAGACCGATGGGGTGCCGCTGTTTGTGGAAGAGTTGACCAAGACGGTGCTGGAGTCAGGGCTGGTCAGAGCGACGAACGGGCATTATGAGCTGACCGGCCTACTGCCACTGCTGGCCATTCCTGCCACACTGCAAGACTCCCTCATGGCCCGGCTCGATCGGCTGGCCACGGTCAAAGAGGTGGCGCAGCTCGGAGCGACTCTGGGACGAGAGTTTTCCTATGAATTACTCCGGGCGGTCTCACCTCGGGATGAGGCGACGTTACAACGAGAGCTAGCGCAGTTAGTGGATGCCGAGTTTCTCTTCCAGCGAGGGTTGCCGCCGCAGGCGCAATACCTCTTTAAACATGCCCTGATCCAGGATACGGCCTATCAGTCACTGCTTAAGAGCAAGCGGCAGCAGTATCACCAGCAGATAGCCAAGGTATTGGCGGAACGCTTTCCTGAGACCACAGAAACCCAACCGGAACTGCTGGCCCATCATTACACTGAGGCGGGGCTCATAGGGCAAGCTATTTCCTACTGGCAGAAGGCAGGCCAGAGAGCCATCGGCCGCTCGGCCCTCGTGGAAGGAGTCACTCACCTTACTAAGGGACTGGAGTTGCTTAAGACCCTGCCGGATACTCCTGAGCACGCCCAGCAAGAACTCACACTGCTCATCACCCTGGGGCTTCCACTGTGGAACACCAAGGGCTATGGAGCACCAGAAGTGGGACAAGCCTTTGCCCGGGCGCGAGAGTTATGTCAGCAGATAGGCGAAACCCCGCAGCTCTTCATGGCGATACAGGGACTGTGTGGGTTTTATATAGTGCGGGCGGAGTACAGGACGGCACGCGAGTTGGCTGAGCAGTGCCTCACCCTGGCCCAGCGCGTACAAGACCCAGTGATGCTCCTCTGGGCCCATCCAATGCTGGCGAATGTCTTGTTCTATTTTGGGGAATTGACCCAAACCCGAGCCCATGGGGAGCAGGGACTTGCCCTCTATGACCCCCGGCAGCACCGTTCCGTGGCTTTCTCGACGGGACATGACCTCGGGGTGCATTGCCTTTCTTATGCGCTTGCGACCCTGTGGTTGCTGGGCTATCCCGACCAGGCCCTGAAGAGGAACTCCGAAAATCTGGGCTTGGCCCAAGAGTTAGCTCTCCCCAGTGTGATGGCTTTTGCCTTGTACTGGGCTGTCTGGCTCCACCACGCCCACCAGGAGGGACAGGCAGCCCAAGAGCAAGCCGGGGTACTCATTGCGCTCGCTCGCGAGCACGGGTTTCCATGGTTTCTGGCAGCAGGAACTATCCTGTGCGGCTGGGCGCTAGCCGAGCAGGGACAAGGAGAGGAAGGGATTGCGCAGATACGCCAAGGCCTGACTGCCTACCGGGCCCAGGGGGCAGAGCAACAGCGGACACTCTTTCTCGCTCTACTGGCCGAGGCGTGTGGAAAAGCAGGCCACACCGAGGAGGGGCTCGCTGCACTGGCCGAGGCGCTGACGATGGTGGACCACACTGGAGAGTGTGTCTATGAGGCGGAGCTGTATCGACTGAAAGGCGAACTGTTACTACAGTCTAGCGTCCAGGGTCTAGCGTCAGAAGCTGAGGCGTGTTTTCTCACGGCCATTGAGATTGCACGTCAGCAGCAGGCGAAATCGCTGGAACTGCGAGCGGTAATGAGCTTGGCTCGCCTATGGCAGCAGAGCAAGAGGAACGAAGCTCGGCAAATGCTGGCGGAGATTTATGGCTGGTTCACGGAAGGCTTTGATACGAAGGACTTGCAAGAGGCAAAGAGACTCATTGAAGAGTTATCGTAGGAGAGTGTCATCTAACTATCTGTTCCTCGCGCCAAGTAAAGCCCGAGACTTAGGGAGTAGAGGAGAAATCTATGAAATAGGTCATTGTTTCCCAGTGGGTGCGAGCCCCTGTGGCTCAAGTCCCATCTGAGCAAAGCCTA
>CAZCWX010000694.1:0-21840 GCA_964502465.1 uncultured Enterobacteriaceae bacterium
ACATCGGCGATCGCAGGTTCTATGCCTTGTTCCACTAAAGCCTGAGCTTTTTCTGGAGAACGGGTCAGAGCAACTAGAGCGTGTCCTTTCGCAAGCAATTCCGCGATCAGCGGACGACCGATCGATCCCGTTCCCCCTGCAACAAAAATCTTCATCTGTGAACCTCCTGTTGAAGTATGGAACTATTGATGAATAAGACAAACATTAGCGCTGAGGCAATGCTGCCGCTGCTGAGGGCTCGGCGTGGTGTTCTGGAGGCTCATCTGGGAGACTGTCATTTGCGACATGTTGACCAGAGCGTTGACTCCAAGTTCCCGAGCGACCGCCGCCATGGTCACGGTCGCTTCCAGGTACCCGGCGGATACGGACATGCCGAAGTAGATGGGCCAGCAGCCGTTAACGACGCGATAGACATCGGCCGGTTCGAGTAGGTCTCCGACGACCACCTCAGCGTCAGCGGCGCGCAAGGCCGCAGACCGGTCGTCTTCGCGGCGGACCATGGCGCGAACCGGAAGCCCGCGATCGAGGAGCAGGCCGGTCACGGTTCGCCCGACCGCACCGAGTTGACCGGCTGCCCCGGTTACGAGTATCGATCCGTTATCTACCATGCGACTTCCCTCCTTAAAGGTCCTCCACCGCGGCAACAAGCGACGAAAACGGCGGCTGTAGTTCCACAAGAGGCTGCATGGCTGTAAAGATACTCTCTCGCATACGCTTTCGATCCACCGAGTTATACCATCTTCTGGGCTGAATAATCTCGCTCAGGTCAATAGACCTAGGGCTATTTGTTTCAACGAAGATTTTGGCATGTTCTGCCTTCACTGTGGCAAAACCTTTATGCCTGGCGAGTTCGATAACCACCGCTTCAGGATTTACTATCGAGACGGGTTTTATCCGAGGGGAAGAAGGGTAAGGATTTAGGTCAGGGTAACTATAACTTGAATTTCCTTTAGCTATTGGCCGCTGAATGCTGACTATTGACTACGAGTTCTCCATAGTTACAGCGAAAAATGCACCGTTTGTTATTGTGGTGGTGTAATTTCGCACAAAACACCTGACGAAGGCCATGCCGCCTCACGTACAGCTCTGAGGCGAGCAACATGCCCAGCGGCGGGGCGGTGAAGTAGACCCACCACGCCGTCCAAATGTGTGCCGGTAGGGCAGAGGCGAAGGTCCGAGCCGGGTTCATGCTCATCCCGGAGTATGGTGCTGCGAAGCTGATGTAGGTCGCTACCATGATGCCGGCGAGAATACCGGTGAAACGGGCAAAACGTAGCGTATTCGAGACTCGTAGGATTAAAGACATTTGCATGAAAGCAATGACCACCTCGGCAAGAAAGGCAGCAAGGATACCACTCATACCAGGAACGGTCACCGCGTACCGGACCGATTCGTGCGCGATCAGCTCTCTGAACGCCGCGACGGAGAGCAACACTCCGGCGAGCCCACCGACAAACTGTGAAATAGCATAGAAGAAGGCATCCCAAGGGGCGATCTTACCAAGCCGGAGGAAAGTCAATGTCACGGAAGGATTAAAGTGTGCCCCCGATCGTTGCCCCAGAGGGGAGTGAATAATGCCGACGGCGGTCAGCCCCATGGCAATGCCGACCAACACGCGGCGCAGGAAGGGGTTGGGAATGGCCTGGTGCACAGGGGAGGCCGGATGTTCAAGCAGCACAACGAAGAAGCAGACTGAGATCATAAAGAGCCCCAGCTCAGCGGCTTCCATTAGATACTCGGGCCAGTGGTGCCGGAGCGTGGCGAGCAACTGTTGACTCCGGTACGCTGATCGTTTTGTCGTCTCAACGCGGATGCGGGCAATCAGGCCGGGGACGGCCTGCGCGGCCTGCCGTTCATCGGCGGTGCCTCTGTTCAGGTTGTTTTCCAGTTCGATCAATCTTTCATCTGTGATTGGCTCGCCCATGGTTGGCTCCTCCTTAAGGTTCTGGCGCTTTTCCACAATACGAATTATCACTCTAAATTTGCTATACAGTCCCTCCTCGGTTGCGAAAAGGATCTATTGCGGATCTCCCTTCCGGACGGTGCTGTCTCCTATCCTCTGCCGCCGCTGCCGGTTTTCTCTTGCGATGCCGTGCCTCTCGGGGCGCGTCTTGCCTCACGCGCGGGAGAGGGTCGGCAGTGTGTCTCTCGTCTCCGGTTCACGAACTTCGCCGCACGCCGGTTTTCCCGCATCGGGGGCAGGTGTGAACTTCTTCCAGGATACCACCCAAATCCGGGTCCGCGGCGTCTGGTTCGGTCAACGCCACTGTGTAATCAAGCTTCTCGGCATGGAAGTTCATGTCTACCCCGCAATCGGGGCACCGCATCTTTTTGCCTTCTACCATTAGCCTCCGGCGAAAACAAAAAAATAGTTCGACGGATATTATTCTCGCGGGACGTTCTCCCGTCCATAGCGCAGGACTTTTACCATCCATAGGAGTTCTTTGATGAACTTGTCGAGGCGTTTGAGGTAAGTTCGGTCCAACAGTTTGCCACTCGCGTCAAAGAGGTTTTGCACACCGGAAAAGTTTCCATCCCAAAAGATGGTGACTAATCCCAACTCTCTCATGACCGGCAGTAAGTTTTGTATGACCCGGGTGCCGCCGAACCCGCCGGCTGACACCCCGCAAATGCCGACCGCCTTGTGAATGTACTCTTTCAGGTTCGTGTCCAGTACGTGCTTCAGCAGACCGGGGTACCCGTGATTATACTCCGGCACGACCAGGACGAGAGCATCAGCCCGCATGACTGTCGCAGAAAATTGTGGATCTTTAATCGCTTCTCCCGCGTCGGTGACGGGAAGGGGGAGGGTGCGAATATCGACCAATACAGTCTCGACTCCCTGCCGCTTGCTCAACTCCTCCATCACGAAGTCAGCAACATGTTCGCTCATGCGACCTTGTCGGGGGGTGCCAAGGATGACGGGAATAAACAGCGGCCGAGATGTCGGCATTGTCCTTCTCCTTGAAAAGCTTATTTTTCTGTGAGCTGCATGACGTGGCCGTCCGGGTCGCGCACCAGGGCTGCTGTCGCGAACCCTGAGGAAATTGCAGAATCTCTAGAGGGTGCCCGTCTGGGTAGTGGTTCCAAGTAGTGCTGGTGAGCAAATGCTCATCTGCAACATACCTGGATAATCAGCTATTTTTGCGGCACGTTTTAGGCAGAGCATTACTTGGATCGCACTACCTCACGCAGAGCATTACCAGGATCGCACTGCCCGAGACCTGACAGATCCTTCATATCCACGATACCCTCATGAAGGCCTGCGCGGCACAACGAGCTTTGCGATCAGCACCTGCACGATCTCGCCGAGCTCATTGACGGTTTCGCTGCGGATGGTTGCCACGCCGCGGTCCGGATGCGATCGGGACGGGCTCAGTTTAAGGATTTCGCTC
Source organism: uncultured Enterobacteriaceae bacterium (assembly GCA_964502465.1). Lineage (GTDB taxonomy): Bacteria > Desulfobacterota > Binatia > Bin18 > Bin18 > CAZCWX01. Next base: position 3,396 of record CAZCWX010000694.1, read on the forward strand.
TCGACATGCAGGGTCGCGCCGGGCCGTGTCGGCGCGGGCCAGGCGAGTTCTCCGCCGGCTCCGACAATCCCGCCGATAATCGGCAAGCTTTCCACCACCAGCCGCATGGAGATGGCCGCCGTGTGCCACCCGCTCGCCACCAACCCCTCGAACAGCGTCTCCTTCGCGGCCTGGGCATCGAGATGAAACGGTTGGGGGTCGAACTGCCGCGCGAACGCCTTGATCTGCGCTTCGTCGATCAGATGCGTGCCGCTGATAAATCGTTGTCCGACGCGTAGATCGTCGAGGTAGAGGAGTTCTTTGCTCTCGGGTTCATTCAGGTTCGCCATACTGAGCCACTCCTGTCTTATCGCCTTTCCATTTCGTCAGCCGCCGCAGACGGTCGTGCGTCCCCGTGCCTGCGACGAACCCTCAGCGCAGCGCCGTCGCGGCCAGGTCCTCCAGCTTGTGGTCGAGCGAGGAAGCCACTGTTGTTCAGGCCACAAGCAGATGAGCCGGTCGCTGGTGATTTGCTCTCGGTAGGGACCGATTGTAACCGACATCTTGCGCGGAGCCGAGGGGATATAATGAATTGCCATCGAGTTCTGGGTACACCGAGCGAGACGACACCCCTCATCACAGTCTTTCTGAGCCGTGCCCGTCTCCTGAAGCTCTTCACCATGTCTCCCCAAAGCCGCCCACAGCTGCTCAAGCGGGTGGGTTGCGAGACTCACTTTGCATCCTTCGTAGGCTGGCTTTTGGACCCGAACAGCTCGGCGTGCTGGGCCACAAAGTCACGCACGGCCGTCGCGGGCCTTGCGGTGATCGCCTCAACATCGTGGGTGAGACGATCATACCGGTTGGCGGCATGGAGGCGGGCCATGGTCAGTAGGTGCTCGAAGACATGCTCAGGCAAATTGCGGCCGCGCAGTTCCTGGTCCCGCCATTGCTCCAACGGCACATCGATATAGGTGATGGTGCGACCGAGGGCGTCCGAATATTCCGCCACCAGGGCATGCATATCTTGAGACCGCGGCCCGGTCAGTTCGTAGATCTTGCCGATGTGCGCGATGGGATTTGCCAGGATGGTAGCGATGACCTCGGCCACATCCCGCACGTCGACCGGCGAGGTGCGCCCGGCGCCGAACGGCAGCCGAATCGTCGCGTCCTTGGCGATCGATTCCGCGGCCCAAGCCGAGAAGAAGAAGTTCTGGAGGAAGACCGTGGGGCGGACATGCACGACCGGCAATCCTGACCAGTTCAACACCTGCTCGGCCAGCCAGTGTTGCCGCTGCTGGGAAGAGTCGGTCATCGCGGTCAGGCTCATTTGCGACACGGTCATCTGGGGGATGTTGACGAACACTTCCAGATCTCCCTGTTCGCGCGCCACGGCGGCGGCGGTGACGGTCGCCTCCAAATAGGGCGCCGACACGCTCATACCGAAGTACACGCATCGGCACCCCGCCAGGGCACGCATGACATCCTCGGCACGGGTAAGGTCACCGACCATGACCTCGGCCCCGAGGGCGCGCAGGGCATTGGCCCGCTCATCTTCGCGACGGACCAGTGCACGGACTGGGAGGGCGCGTTGACGAAGCAATGCCACCACCGTGCGGCCCACCGCGCCGACGCGGCCAGCGGCGCCTGAGACAAGGATGGGGCTCTCGACCGGCATACGCTTATTCCTCCTCAACGGGCGAGACGCCTGATATCACGACCAACCGTCTCACGATCACGGGAATGCCAATTGTCTTCAGCCAGGCGAACCTTCTGAATCGCAGTCTCGCGCGTAAATGACGGCAGAGGTGGGCGAGTCGCCATGGTTTCTCCTAGCTTCATAGCGTTGGGCCAGTTGTCGCCAAGCGGTCTGAGAGGCATCTAGTTCCAACCAGCTCGTGAGCCGGCGTTGCACGGTCTTGTAGGACGGAAAGCCCGCGGGCAACATGCGCCACTCGATCCCCGTAACCAACACATAGAGCACAGCGTGCAGACACTCCCGGTTGTTATAGGGCGGACACCCATTGCCACACCAGATCACCGGCGGGAGAATCGGCGCAAAGAGCGCCCAGACGTCATCGGGTACTTTCCGAGCAAAATCTGTCAGCCGCATACACCACTCCTCCCCCTCGCTCTTGACCCCGTTAGGATAAAGCAAAGAAGAGGTTTTGTCTCATAGTCCTTATCTCTGCGTTCCCCTCTTCTTATGGTGCTAGCCTCCCTTGGCATCACACAGGAGTCGTGGTTCAGTACTCAACTTTGAAGGTCGGGCTTTCCTCCGGCCGCCAGCGGCGACGGTCATACATGCGGGTGGTAGAAATATCCGCGTGACCCAGCCACTCCTGCACCTTGGCGATATCTGCGCCATGGGCTAAGGCATTGGTCGCTGCCGTCGCTCGGAGCGAATGCACGCAGAACCCCCGCACATCCACTGTAATCCCCACCTCCTTCCCATAGCGTTTCACAATATCTTGATACACAGAGACGGGATGCAGTGCTTTGTTCAACTCCCCAGTCACATAATTACGCACAGGGCGAAACAAGGGCCCGGCCAAATCCTCCTTATGGCCAGCCGCCTCCAGATATTCCGTAATCAAGCGCAATGCTTTCATCCCCACCGGCACGTAGCGAATCTTCTCCCCCTTCCCTTCAATGCGAAACTGCAGTACGCCATCGCGCCGCTGCAAATCCTGCACTTTCAACCTGCATAACTCCTCCCGGCGGATCCCGTGGTAGGCCAGGGTCGCCAAGATCGCCCGATCTCGCTTCGCCTTCAGCGAGGCTCCCTGTGGTGCATTCAGTAACGCCCGCGCCTGTTCATCGCTGAGCGCCGGCGTGGTGCCTTCCTGGCGGTTAGATTTGGGCCGTTTCACCCCATCGACCGGATTGTGCAGCACGGCGTTCTGCTCACAGAGATAGGCAAACAAGGAGGACAGCGCCGCCAGTTTGCGTTGAATGGTCGTAGGGGCGCACACGCGCCGTTCCAAGTCCTTGCGCCAGGCAATCACATGGGCGCGGGTGATGGTGCGAAACTCTTCTGGCCGGGTAATCCCGATAAACCGCTGAAACTCCCGCAGATCATTCTCATAAGCTTTACGGGTATGGGGATTACGCAAATTGGCGAACCACTCGATTTCGGGCGGGACATCGGCCAGTTTAATGAACTCTGCCGCCGTCAGCGCCCTGCCCTGCCCTCTTACTACCTCTACATCATGCATCCGCCTTTCCTCCTTCCCGGCAGCCGATCCTACCACAGATAAGCGCGTTTATGAGAGGTTCTGCCTCAATTCTGGGCTTAGGGTTAAAATAAATGTCAGAAAAAGCCCTCACTCCCCCAATCGCCTTTGACAGCTCAAGGTCCGCTACGAGTGCCGCTGACATCCACTTGGCGTTCCTCTACTGAGGCTGTGTGCTCACCTACTGGAAGTTCATAGTTCACGTGTTTTGTTAGGGGACTCTTCGTCTCTGCCTCGCTTAAGCTGACACTTTTCCAATCCTCTATAGCCTGTAGTGAATTTCTCCTCAGCAGCGTGAGATATTCTCTACATGGGCATATTCTTTGTCCGACAGAGGCGCAAGAAATCCGCTCCACTATCCAACGAAGCCCTCACGATTGGGGGCACGGGGGTTGTTGCTCTTCCCGAAAGATTTTTGTGGAGGTGAATCGATGGAGACAGCGAACAGCAGCGACGCCGCAACGAACTACCCGCTATTGGGCTATCAACCCTCACCTGCTTCTCCCCGGGGAGAGAATCGCCAGATGGAGTCTGCTCCTAAGCCGGAGCATGCCGAAGGGCCTGTTGCACGGACGATTGAACAGCGGACCGCCAAACTGTCTTCGGATACCTTTCTATGGGCGGCACTCGGCTCGATGGCGGTCTCCTGTGGGCTGCAGCTGCTGGGCCGACAGAAAACGAGTCACTTTATTGGACAGTGGGCACCGAGTTTTTTACTGTTGGATCTCTACAATAAAATTGTGAAAGTGACAGGATCTCATTAAAGCACGAACCAAGATGAGAAAGGGAATTGGAGTCCCATAAGGGAAAGGTCAAACGCGTGTGGGGGAATTCGTGAAATTGTATGGTGCCACTGCCATACAGCAAAAGGAAGAGGAGCTCTGTAGAGAGAGGCTCATTATGAATGACGAACGCGCGACTATGCCCCAGAGCAGCCGCTCCGTGGCATAGGATTTGCTCTACTGTAATGCAGCCGAATCGGCGGGTAAGAAACGAGGGAGAGCAATTTCGCTCAGTATTCGTGGGGTTTCGTGTGAATTTTGCTGAGTTGGAGCTTTCACCCAACGGGTGAAAATACACAATCGCGCGAAAGCTCATGCTTCTTGGTTGAAACCGCGTTTTCCACCCCCTTACCCGCCGATTTGGGTACAGAATCTCAAAGGGAAAGGAGAACTCTATGACCAAAACGCCGCTCCTGCTCCCGCTACTGCTGTTGGGACTTGCAGGATATCCCGGGGTCGCGCAGCCGGAGGAGGCCCGTTCGCCCGCGGCCCAGACGGCCCCCGATAACACAGGCACGAATGTCCGTGACCGCGATGACCAGACCCTCACGCCGTTTGACCAATCCGAGAGTGAAGTCGACCGCAGCCTAACCCAGCGCATCCGCCAAGCCGTGGTGGCGGACGATGCGCTGTCGACCAACGCCAAGAATGTTAAAATTATCACTGTCAACGGCCGGGTTACACTGCGTGGCCCGGTGAAGAGTGAGCAGGAGAAGGCGGCGATTGCGGCCAAGGCGCAACAGATCGCCGGTGCCGACAACGTAGAGAACCAACTCGAGATTACCGGTGACTAACACTGACCCGTCGGAAGGAGGACCCTATGGCCAAAGCAGTATTTGGAATTGCACAAACTGAAGCCCAGGCGATTGCGATCGTAGACCAGCTCAAAGCTGCGGGCTTTTCCCATAACGACATCTCGGTCCTGTTGCCGGATAAGACCGGCACGCGGGATTTTGCCCACGAGCAGCATACCAAAGCCCCCGAAGGGGCGGCGACCGGTGCTGGCACCGGGGGAGTGCTGGGCGGCACGCTGGGCTGGCTGGTCGGCATTGGTACTTTAGCCATTCCCGGCTTAGGGCCTTTCATCGCGGCAGGCCCCATTATGGCGGCGCTGAGCGGTGCTGCGGCTGGAGCGGCGCTGGGCGGCCTGGCCGGGGCGCTGATCGGCATGGGCATTCCGGAGTATGAAGCCAAACGGTACGAGGGCCGGGTCAAAGACGGCAATATCCTCATTTCCGTGCATGCCGAGAACCGGGCCGAGCGGGCGCGGGCGAAGGACATTTTTGAGCAGGCGGGTGCGGAGGATATCTCCTACACCGAAGAGGCGAATGTGTAAGGCCGTCGTCCCGAAGGAGTTCGTGAAGTTGCGGGGGGTTTTGTCAGAAATTGCCCCAGCTTGTTGTGATGAGTAGTCCAGGTGCAGACATCAATCTCGAAGAAGATGAGATGTTCACTCTGCGAGTTGTCTGCCAGCGTGGTTCATGGGCATCTACCCCCTAAACTTCCGTGGCTGCTGCTTTCCACCTGCAACCATTGCATACGCCGTGTGGCGCTCCTATCGCTTCTGCTTGAGCCTGCGGAGTGTCGAAGAGTTGCTGCCGAGCGGGGAGTGACTGTCAGATGCTATGAGGTATATCGCCTACGGCGAGTTGTTCTTGCTACAGTCCTCTGGACTACCTGAAGGGAGGACCGACACGATGGCAACCGCAACACGGCAACGACGAGGAAGGCCGATCCAGGAACATCCTTTACTGCTCGCATTTGATTTGGGCCTCAAGAGCTGGAAGCTGGGGTTCGCATGGGACTTCAATGATACACCGTGGTTGCGCGAGATTGCAGGTGTAGATCAGGAGGCGTTGCTTACCGCGATGGCGCAGGCCAAGCGACACTTTAAGCTCCCCCGCCTCTATACAGCGAGCTGCGTACCTTAGCCAAGGAGAGCACGTCCTCTTCTTGCGTCAGTGGGACGTGCCGTTTTGGGCGCTGCGCCTGTTGAGTTTTGGCATAGTGTGTGAACGCAGGTCTATCATGGTCGCGCTTCCTCCGCGTCGCTCTGAGAAAAACGACTCATGGCAGCAAGGAGAGACAGAATGGAAGATCTCAGTAAGAAAAAACAGTTAACTATCGCCTCCTTTGGGGCTCACCCGGATCCTTTTGACATGCCGTATCAGGCGGGCGGGACGCTGGCGAAATACGCCAAACGCGGACATCGCGTGGTGATGGTCTCCGCCGCCCATGAAGAAGAATGGGCGGCGGAAATCACCGCGATTGCCAAACACTTGGGCAGTGAGCATCGGTTTCTCGACTTTGAAGAGGGCGCGATCTTCGATGAACCTTCGCATGTCCATCGCATTATGGAAGCGATTCGGGAGTATAAGCCGGACGTGGTATTGACCCATCAACCAACCGACTACCATCCCGATCATCGCGCCTTATCCCGCGGCGTGCTCGGCGCTTGTTTGCTAGCACGTGTAGGCGAAGTCAAATCACGGTATGCGCCGCACAAGGTCGGCAACCTGTTCTATACCGACACGACCAGCGGCATTAATTCGCTAGGGGCTATTTATGTCGATGTCGAGGAGACGTGGCGGCAAAAGATCGAGGCGCTCAAGCTGCACAAACGGCTTTCGGAGAAGCAGGGAGTGGCGCATCTGGACAGTATCGAGCATCTGATCGAGCGGGAAGAGACCAATCTGAAGTTTCGCGGGTTCCAAGTTGAGCGGGAGTATTGTGAGGTCTTTCAGCGAGCGTTGAATTATCGGGTAACGTGGGCGCATGATCTTCTGCCTGTCGCCTCTCTTCCGCCGCTTGAAGAGTAGTCGCGCCGCCGGCGCGATCGTGTCTTGTGTTTCATGGTCGATACTAATGTAGAGAGCGCAACGTGAGTCCTAAATCCCGGACAGCGCCAAACATGCATGTGACGTCCCTCCTCCTCCTCTTGCGTGCGTGCGCCTTCTTCAGCGGTGATACATGTTTCGAAAACGAGAGTGAAATTTGTGATTCTTGTGCATGATTGAGACAATAAACAGACGAAACCACAACAACAAAAGGACCGCTCTCATCCCTTCCGTACAGAATTCCGTGGCATGTTCTTTGCGCGAACAATGGAAAGAAAACAAGACGGCCGTCGAGAAACTTGTCTGAGAAAGGAGAACCGCTATGCAACTGAAAGAGATTATGACGCCTGAAGTGGAGCGCATGCAAAAAGATCTCACTGTCCAGGAAGTGGCACAAAAGATGAAAACGCTCGATGTCGGCCTGATTCCCGTGTATAACGACGACCGCCTTGTGGGAATGATCACTGACCGTGACATCACGATTCGCGCCGTGGCGGAGGGACGTGACCCCAGCAAAACGCCCGTCAATGCCGTCATGACGCCGGAAGTAGTCTATTGCTATGAGGATCAAACGATCGACGACGCCGCCAAGGTAATGGAAGAGCAGCAAATCCGCCGGTTAATCATCTTGAACCGCGACAAACAGCTGGTGGGGATAGTGTCGCTCGGCGACCTGGCGACGCACCGCGGCAGTAAACGGGCGGCAAGCGAGGCGCTGGAAAAAATTTCTCAAGCTGCGGGCTGATGCTGATGCAATGTGACGACGAAAGCCGGTAACCGAGAGCAAGAGGGCGCCATCGGCGACTTGGTCGCTAGTGACGCCCTCTCTTCAATGAGCATTAACATGAGGGAAAACTCATTATACCGTTTATTCAGGATGACAGGAGGCTCGAGACGCTCGTATCTTACTTACTCACAGTCTACAGCTTGAAAGGGCAAGCGAAGTATTTCTCTCGTCTTGTCAACGCCTTATACGTCTTTGTCTTCCCTTCTGTAGGGGGCCGATTCAGTGGACCCACATGAGGGCTTGATAAATCAAGCCCCTACCAATTTTTGCCGTTCTTCATGACCGGAGTCTAGCCGTACCACCCATCCTGTAAAGTTTGAGTACTTAGTAGAGAGCCGACAATCTCATTAAGGTTTTCTCTGCTTCACTCCATGGCTGAAGGTTGATTTTCGCTATATCCTCCAAGCTACTATTGTCTATCGCGATGCTGAGCAGCGTTGCATTACATCAAGAGGTCGCTCTTTTGTTAGCTGCGTTTTGAGGCGTGATTACGTGCTTCTCATGTCTCAATTGTGGCGGTCGTCGTCTCTTCTGACCCCCCCTGCGTGCCCAAGCCAAAGTTCCAGCCGCCGCTGCAGCGGTGGGAAATCTAGCGCGAGGAGACTAATCCCAAGAGGGACCATCCAAAACCCCAGGATCGGAAGAAAGCCAAAGACACCCCCAACCACGAATAGGACTCCGAGGACAGAGCGCAGTCCCGGAGGTATGTGGCGTTGGCCCCAACGGGTCGAGTGTTGATACGCATGCGACAGTCGCCGTTTCCAGGGCGCTCGTGTCGGCTTCTGTTTCTCCTCGTTTAGAGACTGGTCGACGTCATGATTCATGATGGAAAAAATAATGCAAAAGCGACGCCATTTCACTTTCTGTCAACAGCAATCACTGTCGCCGGCTGTACTAGTCCTGACCATCACACTGAATTCGCTGGCAATCACCACCACCTTACCACCAACACTGACCCCTTCTCCTTTATGGATCTTGCCTCCCACCGTCACGACATCACCATCGACGCAGGCGCCGCTATAGATAGCTCCAATACTCCACGCCCATAAAAAAGGCGTTCTTATTCTCATAGTCGATATCTTCCGCGCAAAATCAAACTGTGCGCCAAACAGGTGGCTGGAACGGAAAGAGAAAAACTTATTGCTGAAACCTCAATCAGACCATAGAACAGTCGTACACTGGACGATGTAATCGTCCACAGCTGTGTCGACATACTGTCGGTAATCCGCCTCGGCATCGAACGGATGAAAGGGCGTATTGTCCCGCGCCGCCCGTGCTTTCAGGTAGCCGTCCAACAATGCTTTCCAGGCCGCGGTGTGAAGCGTCGCCGTCTGTGTAATGACACCGTCGAGGTCGAAGAGCACCGCATCGATGTTACGGAGCGCTAAGGTAGAAGTCGAAGAAGCTTCATTCATATCTCTATACAAGGGCGCAAATGACATGCCAGGGGGAAAGTCGTGCTCACTTTTCTAAGACCATTCAGTTTAATGCGGAGGGTGAACGCGACCGACGACGCGAGCTTGCCCTACAAAGTAATGATCCTCCGTCTGCTCGTGTCCTACGATGAAGACAACCACAACACCTGCATGTCTTGAACGAAGGACACTCAACAGCGGTTCCCTCTTTGTGAGATCTTTCTCAGAAAGAGTAGAAGCCGCCGGGGAAACTAATTGAGATGGAAAAGACGCTTGGCGTTGTCTCCCATTACTTGACGGGTGGCTTGTGAACCGAGCGCCTGCATGAGCGCAACCAGTCCTTCCTTATAGGTTTCCTGGCCCTTAACGTTAGGCGGATGGCGGCAATAATGGTGTGCGCCATCTACTGCAGCATCGGAGCCAAAAAGCACTCGCTCCGCGCCTACGCTCTCAATAAGCTCCGTTACTTCCTGCCACCGGCACCATGAAGTTTCAAGGTAGAGGTTCGACTGCTCACGCGCATGCTCAGCGGCTCGGCGCCGTCCCTCCTGTGGGCCAAGATAGGTATGGTACAAAATGACCGGGATCATGGGGAATCGTTCGGCCAGTCGGCGAATGTGATCTGGGTCAGCCTTCCCCGGCGCACTGTGACAGGCCACCGGGCAGCCATATTCCGTGGCAACCTCGAGATAAGGATTAAGCAACAGATCATCAGCGCGGTACTCATCGACTACAGGATGAAGCTTGAGCCCCACAAAGCCGGCAGCCAACCGCGTGCGGACTTCGTCTACCGAAGTTTCACCCGGTCTCACCCATATTAAAGGAGACAAACCTGCTGTCCTCCACTGTATGCGATCCAACGCAGCATTATCAATCCATGACACAATGCCCTGGCTGATCCCAACCGATGCCATCGCTGTCTCCAAACTTCTCAAGCCAAGTTCGCCAGAGCCCTCGCCGCTGACATGGAGGTGAGAGTCAAGGGGAGCGAAATCAATCCATAGACGATAATCAGCTCCGTGGTTATTATCCCAGCATTGACCGTTGGTCACCACACAATCGAGTGAAAAGTGTCCCCCCAACTCGAGGGGCTCGGTCATAGCCAATCCAGAGGTGATTTGTTGTAGTTTGACATTGTGGATCGGTCCCTGCCAGCCGTCAAAGCCGTAATGGAGCCGTAACCTGGGACTGGAGAGCGCTCCTTGATAGACGATTTGCCGTAACGAGCTGTTGGCTGCGTTGGGTAGATAACTAATAGTGTGTTTTTTCGAAAGTTGCATGAAAGTAACTATTCTCCTCTTTATGGTCTTCAGCACACTCTTCTTGCCCAGCCGACCTATTGTTCACTTTGCGCCCCATCCACGGGTGCGCCGGCTAAGTATGAAACAGAGAGTGTGCGTATTAGGCGATAAATGTAGATCTTTAGACTCGCAACCTTCGTGCCATTATTACTACGGCTCCGCATGGTCGTAAAAGCGCTAGAGCTTCTTGCATCCGAGGGACAAATTCAACTGCATGGCAGACCAAACTTGTCCCAAGAGTAAGACTCTTTTTTTCTGCTTGCCTGCGTTCGAGACACAGTGTCGGGTGCCGGTGAAAAGGAACGACCGTAAAGGGTTATGGTGGAGCAGAGGTGTCTCCCCTTTCTTGATCGACCTAACAAGAAGAGGCGTTTGTGGGCCAGTGCCTAAATCTGCAGAACCTTCCCGCCGTCCCACTCTACTGGAAGCGCATGCGGACGCTGAACCAGCAAGGGCCTCTGCTCTTAGAGCCGTGGTGTGAGCCGCCAGCCCTCCAGCAATGATACAAGAGAAAAAGGAAAGTTGAGGTCAGGTCGCCAAACCTGAGACAGCGTGACGTGCCGGAGCCGGAAGGTGTTGCTGACCAGTGAAAGAAAAAACAAACCAATAGTGAGACATTCGATAACGCGTCTTTCCGAAAGTTGGGCAAAAATGGCCATTATGGACTTGGCAGCCCCGAACACGAGTTTACGGCTCTTCGTATCCCTTCGCCCGGAGTTGCAAGGTAACCCGCCGCGGATCCGAGGCGAAGAACAGCCCGCCCTTGCGTTTTGAATGCGCGGGGACGTAGTCGATTGTCGTTTCGCTCATCTCGACCTGCTTTGTTCCCTGCAGAAGTAGACCTTCGATCTTGAGGGTCGCGGCAGTCGCGTCGCCCTGATTCAGCACGTTGATTTGCACCAAATATCCAGTGCGGACAGGGAGGATCGCGTCCACCTGCACCACAATATCTGGATGCGAAATCTGTCCTCTGAACGCTTCATAGCCTAGAAACCCAAAAGATCCTACTACAAGGGCGACTCCGACGCCCGCAACTATCCATTCCCACAACGAAACGACATCTTCCTGTCTGTCGGGGCAATCCGCCGAGGGAGAGCTTACCTGGGTCGTGCGCCGTTCGTATTCCATGGTGTCAGGCATTGTCCGCTGCGCGGTCGTCACGGAGTTTTCATTTTTTTTAGGTTTACAAGATGAGGCGGGCCGCCGCGGCTCCCACCGCCGCGGGAAACCCCAGCACTACAGTCATGCGCATCACTTCCGTCCCGGCCATGCCGTCGGTTCGCCCAAAGGTCCAGAGGATATAGAAGCTGATAAGGAGTGCAAGGGAGTAGCCAACTACCGTAAAGCGCAGAAAGGTGCTCCACAGCGGCGTGGTGGGTGGAAGAACAGCCTGACCGGAAAATTCCATGGTGTAGACAAAGGCGTGCAACAGCAAGAGCGAGCCCAGGGCGAGCGCAATCGTATGCCACGCTGCCATCTGGTAGGAGATCAGCACCATTTCTTCGGTTGGCGCGACATTGAAAGACAGAAACAATGCTCCGGCGGCCATAAGAAAAAGTTCTCCTCCATAGCTGGCGCCGAGTTGCCGTTCTTTCTCCTCGGCCTTAGGGCCTCCCAATTGGCTTCGGGCTAAGATCGCCCCGATGCTTCCAGGGACCGCCTGCAACACCACCTTCCCAATAATTTCCTGGGCGGACATGCGTGGCGCAATGACCGCAAAGAGTAGGAGAAGAACGGCAGCCGCGATACACCCGACGGCATAGGCCACAAATGCATCCAGTAGCACTCCTTTCCAGCGCGTATTTTCCTCGAATCCTGCGTAGTACGAGAGCCCGATGAGCAGCGGAACGAGGATGAGCAGAAGGAGCATCAAGCGGAAGCGATCCATGTAAAAACCCAACCACCACATCTCCATGGTCATTAGGAGCGGAAAGGCAAAGAGGATCGCGCCGCCAAAGGCGCGCGCCAGTCCCACGCTAAAGCGACGGTTGGCGGCTTGCGCAGCAGAAATAGAGACAGGTCGCGTGAGCAACGGTGCTCGTTTTTTCACCTGCTATCTCCCCCTAAAACCCGAGCTTACACTATAACGCCTTTTCTTTGTATACTAGGTGCGCTCCTGGGCGTATGCAATATGTACGAAGAGCGCGATAAAGATCTCGAGCGAGTAGTGTTCGCATGAAACGCTCTTGCAACTCTTCCAATGACAGCACTTTCCCCCAAGGGGGAGACAGCAAAAATCTCAAGCAAAAGAAGAAAGCAAGTTAAAACCATCGTCGAGACATGTCTTAAGTTTAGGACTCTGTCTCATTGTATCGCTCCGTTTTCGCGACATTCTCCTCATGACATGAACAAGAAAGCGCGGCATCAGGTGACGGTGAGCACGTATACGCTGTTGGATGAGTCATCGCGCCCTCTTATGTACCGTAAGTTGAGCGCTAAGAGCAGCGGATTGCACTACTATGGTCTTCATTTTGCATCTACAGTGCAGAGGATGGACAAAAACATTTAGCATTGCAAGGTGTGGGATTGTGACGGCCTCCCGGGACAAGTGCTTGTGCAGCGCGTAAGAAACAACTGACGATCAGTGTTGGGAACGCGCGGCCTGACGCGCCTACTATACGTTGGTCTTCCTGCGCCCCTTTTTTCTTTAGAAAAACTTTATATGAATTCTGCACAAACAACGTCGTCTGAGTCCTGCGCTCGTGCTCCTCTCAGTCCACTAGACAAGCTGAGCTGGATACTTGACGCCGCATTCGCCATTCCCGGAACGCGCTGGCGCATCGGTGTCGATGCTCTTCTCGGCCTCATTCCGGGTGTGGGGGACACAGTCGGCGCCGCCCTGTCCACCTACATTATCTACGCAGCGGCCTGCCTAGGTGCACCGAAACGCACGCTGTTAAAAATGGTTGGCAATGTCATGGTGGAGACCGTTATTGGGGTTATCCCCATTGTTGGCGACATCTTCGACATTGCGTGGCGTGCCAACATGCGCAACGTTGAATTGCTACGGGCGGAATCAAGGTTAGCGTTCCATTCTGAACGTTCCTCTCAGCAAGTCGCTCTATTGTTCGCTGTTGGTGCGGGGATCTTCCTTACACTGCTGCTGGTGATTTCGCTCTTTCTCATGCTGTGGCTATACAGGGTCATCATAAGATAACGCAGGAAGTAAAGCCGACTGACGTTCTGTTGTAACGAGTCTCAAACTGTAGGAAAATGGTCAGGTCTACAATCTCTCAAGGATCTAGGGTGATTCCTTGAGTAAACACACATTGTCTCTTTTCTGAAATCACCTTGCATTGAGCTGCGATAGATTAGGAGGTCGTGATGGATCTAATCCGCATCTTATTTTCTATTCTCCTTCCACCCCTTGGTGTGTTTTTACAAGTGGGGATCGGAAAGCACTTTTGGATTAATATTCTTCTCACCCTTCTGGGATACATTCCTGGTATTGTCCACGCCGTGTGGATTATCGCAAAAACACCAGGATAAAAGCGGGAGTAATGGAGCCCCCAGGTTCGTCACATCGTTTTTAACCCGGAAAACGTAAGGAGAGCACCCATGAAACAAGCAACGATTCTTCCCTTGACGACGCCGTCTCCACAGAACGCATAGTTGGTCTGGCCGCTCGTCGCCAAGGAATTGTATACCTGCGCTTAACGAGGCCGAAAACACTGATACTCTACACAGTTGCTGATGACTTCCACATTGGCGGCAGCCATACGCTTAAGGCCGGCGTGCGTGATCGCGCGACGATTATCGCGGCCGGGGTCACCGTGCATGAAACTCTCAAAGCGGCGGAACAACTAGAAAGGGAAGGTCTCGCCGTGCGCGTTGTTGACGCCTATTCCATTAAGCCAATCGATGCAGCAACCATTCGCCATGCGGCCGAGGAGACAGGAGCGCTGCTGATCGTGGAAGACCATTATCCGCAGGGGGGGACTAGGAGACGCTGTACTGGAGGTCGTAGCTGGCCGTCAGCTGAAATTTCGTAAACTTGCGGTCAATGGGATGCCGCGTTCTGGCGACCCGCAAACGCTCCTAGATCGCTATGGTATTAGTGCCTCCAGTATTGTGACAGCGGTAAAAGAAATGATTCTCTGAAAACATTGAACATATTTTGCGCGATGAATTTTGCGCCCGATTTCTGCGGCATTTCGACGATCTGCATTGTTTGAACGTGCGACGCGCCTAAACGAGCAGAGCAAAGTACTACCGCAAGTCTCGCAACGTCTCCTCGAGGGTTGCATGGGTGAACTCATACCCACTGACTTGCAGACGGGCAGGCATAACGCGAGCGCTGGCGAGCAACATCTCGTCGGCCATCTCACCAAGAACGAAACGAAGAGCAAATTCTGGGACAGGAATCAGAGTTGGACGCTTGAGCGCCCGCCCCAGCGCTTGGGTAAATTCCGTGTTTCGTACCGGATGGGACGCCGTGGCGTTGACTGGTCCAGAGAGCAGCTCCGTCGCGACACAATGACGGACGATGTGCAGCCAGTCTGTGATGGAAATCCAGCTCCAATACTGTTGCCCGCTTCCGACCGGGCCGCCAAGGCCGAGTCGGAACGCCAGGAGCAGCTTGCTCAGCGCTCCGCCGTCAGCCGCAAGCACCAACCCATTGCGGAGGTGTACTGTGCGTATGCCAGCCTGTATGGCTGTCTGTGTCGCCGTCTCCCATTGACGACAAACATCGGCAAGAAAACCCTCGCCACCGCCGCTCTCTTCCGTCAAGACCTCGTCTCCGCGGTCTCCATAGTAGCCTACCGCTGAAGCGCTCACGAAGACGCGCGGGCGATGGGGCAGTCTGGCTAACGTGCCGCTCAGCAACTCCGTGCCCTTAATGCGACTCTCGCGAATGCGCTGCTTCTTGGCGTTGGTCCAACGGCCATCAGCAATATTTTCGCCCGCCAGGTGCACAACCGCCTCTGGCGAATGGATCGCCGCGGCGTTAATCTCGCCTCGCGCGGGATTCCAGGCGACATCTTCAGCCTGTGACGGGCTGCGGGTGACCCGCTGGATCGTGTCTCCACGTTCACTGAGAAAGGAAACTAAATGCGATCCGAGAAAACCCGTCGCTCCTGTCATTAAGACTTGCATACCGTAGCTCCTTCCGCCGCGTCTGAGGAGAGACCACTTTGCTTCGTCGGGCCGGTGTGTTCCACATCTACGCCGCCGGTTAGCTGGTGCAACACCTGCAGAATCCGTTGCAGTAACAATTCTCTGTCGCTGATCATTCCTTCCTCCTCTGCGACCGCGATCGAGCTTGCATCATACTGCCATTGCTGAAGGAGTGTGATTTTCTGTTGCTGCGACAGCGAGTCGCAGGTCAGGATCTCTTCTGGGGCGGCAAAGACAACGCTAGGGTCGAGTACTGCGAGGTCGAAATCGATCTCACCGGATCGGGGTGCGGTTGACATATCATCCCTCCTAGGCTTCTGGCAACGATGGTGCCAAGGTCAGGCCTGCTTTTGATCCTCCTTATGAAACGGAGCCGGATGGGTCATCAGCTTGGCAAGGTCAACAATGAATTGTCCGATCCATTTTTCGCCGCCGGTCCGAGACGCTTGTGCGAATTCACCTTCAGCGCCTTATCGTTCGTTAATCTGGAGAACACCGACGCTGGCCTCACAGCTTCTGCGGAGGCGTTGGATCGGGTGGTTGAGGAGGAACGGGTGGCGAAGGTGGGGCGGGTGGTGGTGTCGGAATAGGATCAGGTGGGCCAGGAGGAGGTTGTGGTGGATTGGGATCGGCCATTTTTCCTTCATAGTGCTGTAGCGCTTTCATGAGACTTCTCCTAGTCATTGTAAGACTCACTCATCACGCCCGTGTACGTGCGCCGGAGGGTAGGTGGCTTCGATCGCTGTAAACAGTTCGAGAATGCGGTAGTGGTGGAGCACATCCTTTGGCACTATCCAAGAGTCGCCGGGTTCAAGCAGCACTTTCTGTTTTGCAATGTGGAGCTCGGCGCGGCCGGCAATAACATAGCCGACTGTTTCATAGGGGCGTTGTGTTTTTGCTTTCGCTCGTCCAGGTTGTTCGTTCTCCCAGAGGCGCATCGAGAGAGAAACTCCAGAGACAAGATACTTCTGCCCATATTTCCCCCGCGGTGAATATTGGGAGTTGACTTTCTTGATGCTGGTGTCGCCGTCTGCCAGCGCCGTTTTCCTGGGGGACGTTACCCTGGTCGCTTTTGTTGTCGTGTTCGGCGCTTGTGTCTGAAACTCGACTCTACCTTCGTCCAGCTGCAATGCGGTTGGTCTTTGGGCCATAGGCTTAGTTCCTTTTGAAGCTAATGTCTTCTGAAAAAATATATCCGCAAGAAGCGTACCAATAGCCCAGCGACTGAACTGCACGGAATTAGAATAGGGCGATAAGCGGCTTTCCGAAAAACGAGACACCAGGCGCACAAAAAATTGAAACTTTTCCTCCGCTACAAGCGAGCTTCAGTTGCAAAGCTCCATCCGCGGAGACGCTACGGAAACGTAGCGGCAAAAGCTAGCGGCGCTTGCGCTGCCTCAACGCCTCTTGCCTACACAGGGGGTGGCGCATCTCGACAGTTTAGCGTCTGATCGAACGTGAAGAAGCAAACCGGCAGTTTTGCGGATGGGGGCCAGGATACAGGAACCGACAGTCGGCATCCCCCCGCAGCTTGGTGATGGGGCGCGGTTCTTTACCTTAGTAAACGGCAAAGCCAAAACAGCAATCCTACAAGTGGTCTTCCGAGAAACGACGGCGACGAGGCGATATGGGGATGCGAACCTACGGTGACCCCCTTCTGGGGACTCTTGCATAGCGCATAACTCCTGTCACGATAGACGTGCGCGAAATACCCGGAACTTTCTCGCTCTCGTTGCGCCGCCGCTGCGGAGGGAGCTGGAGAAGAACAGGAGGCCGTATGTCACGAACATCTTCGGTGCGCCCGCGTCAAAAGACCGTGCCCGCGCGGGGCGCGACTAAACGGCTGGAGATCGAAATGCCCTCCAGCGATATTGAAGCCCTCTGTCAGGTTGCCTCCTGGACGGGCCAATCAACCCTCACGTCGGTCGTGCGCGATGCGCTTAAGGCCTATGTGTGGATGGTGACTGAACAGCGGCGTAATCGCCGCATCATCTCCGAAGACCGCGAGAGAGGCGACCGCACGGAGTTGATGCCCTTGCTCGAGGTTTCGGCGTTCGCGAATGGGAGTCAGGCGTCATAAGAATGCGTGCGTTGCGCCGGCGTCACGCCTCATCCGCGCCGATCGTGAGGAGAGGGTGTAAAACAAAAAGAGAACAGTATCCTACGAATGGGAGGAATGTATGAGTGAGAATCCAGAAGCGCTGCGGCTGGCCAAGGTACCCCTCGAGCGCTATAGCCACGTTTGCCTGTTCTATAGCAGCAAAGAGGAAGAATATAGCATCTTGCGCTCGTTCATTCGTGACGGCTTCCACAAAGGGGATAAGGCGTTCCACATCATCGACGAGCGGAACCGCCCTGAGCACCTGCGTCGCTTGGCAGAACTCGGCATCGACGTCACGGCCGTCCAGGCCATCGGGCAACTCGAAGTGCGCGGATGGGAAAACGCGCATCTGCGGCCCGGTTACTTCGACCAGCACGCGATGCTCGCCTTGGTCGAGGAAGTGCTGACCGAGAGCAAACAGCGGGGTTTTTCGTTCACCCGCTGGGTAGCCAACATGGGGTGGGCTTTGAGTGACTTGCCTGGCGTGGGCGACTTGGTGGAGTACTGCACGCGGTTGAATTACGTGACGCCGAAGTATGAGGCCACGATTCTGTGCACGTATGACTATGCCAAGTTCGATGTCGGCGCCATCATGGATGTGCTCCGCACCCATCCGGCGGCCATCATCGGTGGCATTCTGCAGGAGAATCCTTTCTTCGTATCCCCCGACGAACTGCTGCGCGAACGGCGCGAGCGCGTGGGACGGGCTTCGTCCGCGTGAGGAGTGAGCGTGCATGCTTGAGATGATGTCTCTTGAGAAAGGACAAGCCATGAATGCTCTCGCCGACGAGAGTCAGCGCCTCCGCCGCTGTATCCGTGATCTAGTCGCACTCACGGCCCTGCCAGCTTTCTGGGCTGGCCGCGAGCCCCACGTTATTGCAGAAAGTCTGGC
>CAZCWX010000695.1:0-2760 GCA_964502465.1 uncultured Enterobacteriaceae bacterium
CCCGGATCGTGCGCAAGCACGTGCGTGGGCGCGCTCACACCTCGCTTTCTACACCAACGTGACATACTACGATATTGTCTTGAACCTGCATGGGTTTCACAAAGAAGCGCAGGCAATCCGTGCAGCGTTTGCTCGTGGTGATCGAGTGGCAGCGACACAGGCAGTGAGCGACGAGATGATCGATACCTTCATGCTGGCCGGGACGGAAGAAGCATGTCGGAACAGGGTCAAGTCCTGGGC
This sequence comes from uncultured Enterobacteriaceae bacterium, assembly GCA_964502465.1. GTDB lineage: Bacteria > Desulfobacterota > Binatia > Bin18 > Bin18 > CAZCWX01. The sequence goes on from CAZCWX010000695.1 coordinate 241, forward strand.
CGACTGTGTAGACGTGCTGACGTTCCGTCACACCTATTTTGACCCGACGATTCCGCCCGAAAGTTTGCCGCAAAGATATGAGTCGCTCTTTCGGCTCGCACGAGCATTGTAGGGAAAGTCGCCGGCTACAGACCTCAGACTTCACCATGTACGGCGACGTAGTGCAGTTCTCGGTCTGGGGGTTCATTTCTCAACTCAAGGAGATCTCAATCCATGCTTGAATATGGTAAGTAGCACACTATGGAAAAGGAGAACTACGATCCGTACTATCGCGATTTTCCCTTGAATGTCGTGCCGGTCAGGACCCCTTTCACTCGCCCAGGGCGGCATGACGCGGGACATGTATTCATCTACATGACGAATAAGTGGAGGCGGTGGAGCGTGTTACTCGATGAGACGCGCATCAATGGTGTTTATGAGGAAGCCCGCCAACGCATTCCCGGCGGCCTTTCTCAGTTTTGGTTGCTCGAAAAGCGCTACAGCACTTACAAACCGCGAAGTCGCCGCCCTTCGGGAAACCGAGGGCGCGGGAATGCATTCTCTGATCACAACGATCCATCCGTCAAACTGGGGCACCGCATTCAGCCGAGTCAGGTGCTGGTTGTCTTCAAGGAGCCTTCACAATCTGACACCCGACAAGGAGACGTCATTTCGTATCATTTTAGAGAAGCTGACGCCATTGCCGCGGCTGAGACATATACGCGACAGCATGACCGTCGAGCGATTGTTGGGTTGCTTTTATGGGATACCATATGGTTTTAGAGAACCGACTTCTGCACTCATAGACGGTTTGCGCCCGTGACCACAAAATCCGTCAGTATGGGCCAGGATTTCACTACTGTACGACGGCGTAGTACAGTTCTCAGAATGATCACGGGAGAGAAGGTCCTCACTTTTGTCGGCGCTTGTGAGGGGGTGTATAAGTCCCGTTGCATATAGTTTGGAACATCCGGTAATATGCCCGCTATTTTAACTGGCAGAGGAGGAGGGTATGTCAGGTGGGGGAAGAACACTCTGTGTCGTGCTGCTCCTGAGCGGGGTATGCGGCTGGCCTTTCCCTGGATGGGGGAGTCAGTTGACCCCGCCGACGGCAGTACCGCAGGCGGCCTCACTAGGGGGCAATGTAGTGGCCTTGCCATTGAATCCGAGTAGTGCATTCTTTCACAATCCAGCACAGCTTCCCTTGTTGCCCAATGCTGTTTCGTTTGGCCTCTTTGCTATTCGTTTCCACCCACGATACGAGAGTCCCCTGGGCTATGATCAAACGAGCCGTGAGCTGCCCATCGTCCCGAGCTTTGGATATGTAACCGACCGTTGGGCACCGTTGCACGTTGGCATAGGAATGTTTGGTACCCTTGGGTTCAATTTCAATTATGCTGCTGACCCAGAACATGGAGTGCCGAGCAATTTTTTTACCGATCTCGCGATCGTGTCTTTGACACCAACAGTAGCGTACTCTTTGACACCAAACCTGCATATTGGGGTCGAACTTAATCCTTCTTATGGACGGCTGCGGTTCAAAACTCCCTCACCAGTGGGGCGGATTGATGTCGACACTCGCGGGCCTGGCGTGTTTGGTACGGTCGGATTGTTGTATACACCAACCCAGAAACTGAGCCTCGGCGTTGGCTATAAAACACCGGGAGCGATTTGGATGTTTGGCAATGCGAGAGTGGCAGGAGGGGGGGATGATGCAACCGTCACCTTTCAACTACCGCAAAGCGTTGAGTTTGGTTTCGCATATCGCTTCACTGAGCGACTCACGGTTATGGCGCAAGCACGTTGGACACAATTTTCGGTCTTTGAGGATACGCGGTTAGAGTTCGATCAGCGTACGTTCTTGAATCGCACAGCGGTTCAGGACGCAAAAGATCGCTTCCGCTTGGGCGGAGGAGTGCAGTATATCCTCTTTCCTGGTGTAACCTTTCAGTTTGGCTTTTCCTGGGAGCGTTGGGCGATCGCTGCCTCGTCTCTTGCACCCACCCTCTCGGACAATACCGATTTTCTGTTTCCGTTTGGAATCACGATCGAACGCGGTTTGTGGGAGATACATCTGGTCGGTGGGGTCACGCATACCGAGTCTCGCACTGTGAGCGTGGCACAGAATCCCTTCTTCCCTGGACGCTACTCTTTGGACGAGCCGATCTTTGGCTTTCAAATCACACGCTTGTTGGGGAAGAGCGAGCAATAACGGTGCGCCGCGTACGAACTCTACGGCGGCGTACCGCCGTTTTACAGAACTGCTCAGAGAGCCGATCCGCGAGTTGCCCTTCTATCGGTTCCATGATCACATCTTTCATACTAATCGCCCGTCGCTGCCACTCCGGCATGGACGAGCGCGGCAATCGTCTCGTTGTCATACCCAAGATCGCGTAACACCTCTTTGGTATGAGCGCCAAGCTGCGGCGCAGCCGTCGGCGGTCGCTTGTCGCCCGCCGTGGTAAAAATGGGACTGTTGATGGTCGTCAGTTTACCATACCCAGGATAGTCCAGGTCAACAAAAGCGCCGGCGGCGCCTTG
>CAZCWX010000696.1:0-6653 GCA_964502465.1 uncultured Enterobacteriaceae bacterium
AAAGGGGTACACGCATTGCGTGATAATCCAGCCTTACAGCGTGGGCTGAACACGATCCAGGGTCACGTTACCCATCTTGGAGTAGCAACGGCGTTCGGCTTGCCGTGTGCGGATGTTGAGGCAGTGCTCGGGGCTATTACATAACCTGTGGCGCTCTGCTGATGAGGGACACATCCCGCCCTACGGGACTGGATTCCCGCTTTCGCGGGAATATTCATGCGCCTGCGGCGCACCCTTAAGCATGAAAATATTTGCTGTGCCGCTGTCTTGTCATTGCGAGCGCAGCGAAGCAATCTCGTTTTCGGGCAGAGATTGCTTCGTCGCGGAGTTTACCCTGAGCATAGTCGAAGGGCTCCTCGCAATGACATTCTCCGACCTGCTGTCCCTTTTTCGGAGGAATAACAACTCTTGGTACAGCGTGGTAAAAAACCTACCCTTGTGAGAGGGTTCGGGGTGAGGACCTACACCTTCTGCGCTCGTTCCACCACCGATGCCAGCTGTTTCACCAGTTCGAGCCCCTTTCCGTCGGCTGCCTCTGTGCCCATCTGTTGTGAAAAAACCACCACTCGACTGGCACCCGCCTCCTGGTAACGCTTCAATTCGTCTACCGACGGTCCGCCGTTTCGGGGCTCGACGATCGCGGTGACTTGAACCGTCTCCGGGTTGCGTCCAGCTTCTACAGTTAGCTTTCGTAGCGTGGCGACATCTTGTTTGAACGCTTCTGCACTCTGTACCAGCGGAAACCAGCCATCGTACGAGCGGGCGACGCGCTCTAATGCTTTATGACCATGCGCCCCGAGCAGTACGGGTGGGCCAGGCTGCTGTACTGGTTTCGGTTCACACCGTACGGCGGGAAACTGGACCAGCTCTCCCTCGTACCGCGCTTCGGTCTGGGTCCACAACACACGCATCGCCTCTACGGTCTCACGCAACCGTTTCCAACGCTGGCTAAAGCGCGTGCCCATGACTTCCGTTTCTTCCTTGAGCCATCCTGCTCCGATGCCGAGAATGACGCGCCCGTTCGAGTACAGGTCCAAACTCGCAATGACTTTTGCCGTCATAAGAGGATCGCGTTCAGGTAAGAGACAAATCCCGGTGCCCAGCTTAATCTTCTTGGTCACTGTCGCGACAACGGTCAGGCCAATGAAAGGATCAACCCAGCGGTTGTAGTGCTCGGGAAGCTGTCCATCACCGATAGGGAATGGCGTTTTGCGCTCAATCGGAATCACTGGATGTTCAGGCAGCCAGAGCGAGTCGTATCCCAGGGCTTCAACGTGCTGGGCGATTTCAGCCAGATTGCCACTCTGCGCGGTGGCTGTGAGCAGAATGCCGATGTTCATGAGTTTCCCTCCTTCTGCTGGTATGGTGTCTTTGTCTTACACTGAATGCGCTGTTTCATAAACAAGTGAGGCACGGCCCCAATGTCGTGTGGTTCGATTGAGTGGCAGTATGGACAGAGACCCATAAGCATGGCAGGCTACCTGCCATCGAACACTTTCGCAACCTGGTTGAACGGGGAATCACATTTCGGGGGGCGCAATGAATCAGCCGAAGCACGTACTCGATGGCTATAAGGTGTTGGACTTCACCCAGATCGTAGCTGGACCAACGTGCACCTTGATGCTAGCGGAGATGGGGGCCGAGGTGATCAAGGTGGAACTGACGCCGGCGGGCGATGGTGCGCGCGTCGGCCCAGTCGTGATCGACGGCCGCAGCGGCTATTTCGTCCAACACAATCGCGGCAAGAAGGACTTGTGCCTGGATGCCAAGACGCCCGAGGGGCTCACGATTCTCAAGGACCTCGTTGCCAAAGTCGATGTGCTGGTGGAGAACTACGCTCCGGGCGTGATCGGGCGCCTCGGCCTCGGCTATGAGGCGGTGAGTAAGATTAACCCACGCTTGGTGATGTGCTCGATTTCTGCTTTCGGACAGAAAGGACCGCTGGCGCACGAACCGGGGTTTGACTGGGTGGGTGCGGCATACTCCGGGATCACGTCGATGGGCGGCGAGCCGGGCGGGTCCCCCATCTTTCCCATGGTGGCGATGGGCGACGTCTCCACCGGCGCGCACGCGATGGGCGCGATCTGTGCAGCGCTGTTATACCGCGAGCGCACCGGGCGCGGGCAGCACCTCGATCTCTCGTTGCTCGATACCTACGCGCATTACCATGAAGCCAGCTTTCAGATGTACAGCCTCAGCAAGGGGACGATACACCCGACGCGCTCTGGAGCACATTCGTGGTACGCCTGTCCGGCGGGTGTGTTCAAGGGGCGCGAGCGTTACCTGATCCTCATCGCGCCCTTAGAGCAGCATTGGACGAAGCTATGCGAAGCGATAGGGCAGCCGGGACTGGCGCGGGACCCGCGTTTTACCGACAACGCCTCGCGTCTGCGCAATCTGGACGAGCTGGTGGCGATTATCGAAGGCTGGATCCGCGCTCAGACGAGTGATGACGTAGCGATAGCGACGTTGAAAGAGTATCACGTGCCGGTGGCGCCGATCCTGTCGGTGCCTGAGGCGTTGCAGCATCCCCATTTGCGCCAACGCGGCACGGTGCGGACGATTCAGGATCGGATCCTGGGCGAGCTGGATGTCCCGGGATTTGCACTGCGATTTTCGGCCTTTCCCCAGCCCCTGGAGCTGCAGGCGCCGCTGCTGGGCGAGCATAACGCAGAGATCCTGACGCAGTGGCTCGGCTATACGATGGATGAGGTGCGAGAGCTGGAGCGCAGGGGAATTCTGCGGAGCGGTCCGGTGTGATCGCGCGTGGCGGGAAATGGCGTATCGTGCCGCTGCCCCCGACCCCTAACGGAACAGGGCCGGCAGCCTCAGCCTGAGGTTCACTTCATGTGAGTGCTTCCGCAGACCTCCCTGCGCGAAGACAGAAAGGAGCTATTATGCTAGTGAACGGACAATGGGTCAACGAGGCGCAGCGGTTGCAAGCGACCGACTCCCAGGGGCGCTTCCTGCGCCAGGTCTCAACCTTTCGCCACTGGGTGACCCGCGATGGCACTCCGGGACCGACCGGCAGGGGTGGCTTTCGCGCCGAACCGCATCGCTACCATCTGTATGTCGCGCTGAATTGTCCGTGGGCCTGTCGCACGCTGATCTATCGCAAGCTCAAAAAGCTTGAGGACGTGATTTCGGTGTCGATCGCCATTCCGACGTTCACCGAGCAGGGGTATAGTTTTGGTGACTATCCTGGGTCGATCCCTGATCCACTCTACCACATTCGCTACATTCACGAGGTGTATACGCGCGCCGATCCTCACTATACCGGGCGCGCCACCGTGCCGGTGCTGTGGGACAAGGTGCAGCATACGATGGTCAATAACGAATCGGCCGATATTATCCGCATGCTCAATAGCGCCTTCGACGCCTTTGGTGATGCATCGGTGGATTTCTCCCCTCAAGAGCTGCGCGCCGACATCGATGCGTGGAACGCACGGATTTACGAGGGGCTGAATAATGGCGTGTACCGCGCTGGTTTTGCCACCTCTCAGGACGCTTACCAGGAGGCGGTCAGCGAGGTCTTTGCGTGTCTTGACGAGTTGGAACACCGGCTCGAAGGCTGTAGCTATTTATTGGGAGACCGTATCACCGAAACCGATTGGCGCGCGTTTGTCACTTTAATTCGCTTTGACACAGTCTATTACCTGTTATTCAAATGCAACCTGCGCCGTATCATTGATTATCCCCGCCTCTCAGCCTACCTGAAGCGCCTGTATGCGGTGCCGGGAGTCGCGGACACGGTAGATTTTCATCACATCAAACGGACCTATTACAGCATTCCCAGAGTCAATCCGACCGGTATCGTACCCAAAGGCCCGGAACGGATCTTTAGAAACGAGCCCTGACAGTAAGCGGAGATTTTACGGCGTTCTTCCCTCCGGTTGAGAGAGGAAAGGCCGCCCCAGCAAGGTGACCGTTGTCATTACGCGCACAAGCGAAGGTCGCGGGTGTGTTTTCATTGACAACTACGCTTCCACCCAGATACTCTTGCCGCGATGATCATACACCGCGTACTGCACGAAGAACGTTGGGGGGCTGGGTGCTGTGTTCTACTGGTTCTCCCCTCTACACTGGGGAGTGTCATCTCTTGAGCACGCTCAATAAGTCTGCAGAAGAAGATTCCACCATTCACGCTTCCTCGACTTGGCAACCACCCTATGCCCTGCGGGCTCTCCGCCACCGCAACTTTTGCCTCTTTTTTATCGGCCAGTTTGTCTCTCGTACCGGCTACTGGATGCAGAACATGGCGCAGAGCTGGTTGGTGTATCGGTTATCTCAGTCATCTCTCATGCTGGGATTGGTGGGGTTTGCTGGACAATTTCCTACGTTACTGCTCGGCCTGCTCGCTGGAGTGGTAGCAGACCGCTTCGATCGCTATCGGGTGATTCTGTTGATGCTCGTGCTGGCCATGCTCCAGGCGGCCGTGTTAGGAGTCTTGACCTTGGAGCAGTGGGTCACCGCCTGGCACGTGTTTTTCCTGGCGATTTTTGCCGGAGCCGTGCAAACGTTCGAAATGCCGGCACGGCAGAGTTTCTTGACCGATATCGTCGGGAAAGAGGACTTAACGAGCGCTGTGGCCCTCAACTCTGCTCTTGTCAATGGAGCCCGGATTATCGGTCCCGCGTTAGCTGGTGCTGTTGTGGCGCAAGTAGGAGAAGGGGCATGTTTTCTGATCAACGCGATTTCCTATCTAGCGATCATTGGTGGATTCCTGGCGATGCGTCTCCCCGCACGGTCGGCGACTGTTGCTGACAATATCTCAATAGCCGCGTTCATGCGTGAAGGGGTGGTCTACGCTATCCGTACGCCGGTAATTCGCCTGCTACTGGTGCTGATTGGATTGGCCAGTTTTCTCAGTACCCCCTATACGGTTCTGATGCCGATCTTTGCCGGCGATATCCTCCACGGTGGGCCGAGTGGCATGGGGATGTTAATGGGGGCGGCTGGTTTTGGTGCTGTGGTCGGCGTGATGTTCCTGGCCCGGCATCACACGACTGAGAAAATTGCTGGGACTATCGTTTTTGCTTTGATCAGGTTCGGCATTGGGCTTATTTTGTTTGGCTTTTCCCGCAATTTTTGGCTCTCTATGCTCCTCTTACCCCTGGTGGGCTCTGGCTTTATGCTGCCGATGTCTGCAGCCAATACCCTCCTGCAGATCCTGACCCCGGATCACCTGCGGGGTCGAGTGATGAGCATCTTCTTCATCGTCTTCATGGGAACCCCACCGTTGGGAAGCTTGCTCGCGGGATTTCTTGCCCCTCATATTGGTGCCCCCCTGACTGTTGCCGGTACTGGTGTGTTGTGTCTTGCTGGCGCTGCGTGGTTCGCGCTGAAGGTGCATCTCTTGCGGGAAGCGGCGGAAGAAGAGCGGCATGGGGAGACCGCCCTATAAGTGGCTGTCCGAAAAATCCTCTAGAAGATGTGTCCGAGGGCAAAAATCCCCCCGCTAGCCGCTCCGCGTCTGGCGGCCCCCTTTAGCAAAGGGGGCGGCGAAGGCGCAGCCGAGCAGGGGATTTGTACCGCACAACGGAGCAAGAAGATTAAGAGTTATTCGGATAGGCTCTAAGCGCGCCTCACAGTGCTTTTACTGCTTGTGGACAACGACATCGCCAGTGGCGTAAATCCGGCAGCCAGATGTGATGCGTCGGTCCGCTCTGCGTTGTTCACAGTATTGTAGGGCTTCTGTTGCTGCACTCTCTATGGAAGGATGCCCAAAAGCGACTCCTGAGACATACAGACTATTGAGATCTCCGGCGACAGCGAAGGCTTTCTCTGGTGGATGTTTCTGGTAGTCCCGCCACTCAATTTCGAAGCGCGTCCGCGTCCGCATACGGATTCCTATGGGTCTGGCAGCGCAAGCTGCATCGGTCGCAATCAGAAGACAGAAGCAGGTCAGGTGGAAAAAGTGGCCGCTTCTCATTGACCCGCGCTCACAAGGTGCGGAGTCTGTACTATGTGGAAGCGTGCAAACAGGGCCGGATGGTCGCTGAGCGCATGGTGTCCGCGAGTAAATTCCAGCGCCTCACCGGCTTCGGCGACTGTCAGCGTGACAGTAGAACTGTCGCGGTAGAAAATGTAGTTGCGTTCGCGCCAGTAGGGCAATTCCGGCCCTGCTCCAGAGTCGCGGAGCCCCAGTCGATTGCGGAAGTGCATCAAGTTTGTCTGGTCTCCTGGTCGTCTCAGGTCAGAATTGAAATCTCCGGCGACAATGAGCGCTTGTCCGGGCGACCATGCGTCGATAGCGTCGGCGAGATGGTTGAACTGTTTGTGACGAATGGCGATCGACTGCTCGCTTGCTCCGGCCTCCATGTGGGTGTTATAGACATCGACTTCGGCCCCTTCTGGAGTCCGGATGCGCACGCGCAGAAACCCTTTGTTCGCCCAGCAGTCCCCCGTTCCTCCCAGCCAGCCTGAGCAATCCGTATAACTCTTCCGCGAGGCTACGGGATCTGCTGTCAGGTCAGTGCCAACAGAAGTGGTAAGCCCTGCCCCGTAGGGTGGAGAAAAACGCGGGATGAGCAATTGAAAAGGAAATAATAACACTTTGGCTGCGACCCGCCGGAGGTCCCAGCCGATCCCCTTACCGCGAAAGCGGCTATGGTGACGCAGCTGTGCGGCGATCACGTCACTGTATTCGAAAT
>CAZCWX010000697.1:0-2734 GCA_964502465.1 uncultured Enterobacteriaceae bacterium
TGGCCAGCGTCAAACAATCGTCATGCCGGAACAGCACCATGACAGGCATAGCAAAGAGCTTATTGATCTCTCGCGTGATATCGGCGAATTGCGTGCGTGTGTACTGATCGTTCGTTAAATCAACAGCAAAAAACAGGTAGGACTCAATGATCGTGTTATCCACTCGCCCACCACTGAAAGCGAGCTGTCCCTGCATGATTTGATTGATTTCATCGCTGGTGAGCTGAAAGAGCAGATCAATCGAATGCCAGTGGTCAAGCAGCGCGGTTTTCGTATTCAGCTTTTTTTGCGGGTCAAAGGCATCAAGAAATGCCTCGGCGGTATTCGGCGATAGATCGATGCGCTTTTCGCTACGGTAGCCGAGAACGTTGAACAATCGCCGTGCGTTGTCCCTGAGGTTCCCACTGGCGAATGCCTGGAGGGCGTCTTGAATCTGTTCTCTGGAGGCCGGGGTATTCATCGTTCCCCCATTTTAGTCCAATACCGTTGAGTTAAGCCGAGATGTCATTGCGAGCGGAGCGAAGCAATCCTTGGCTTTCGTGAGATTGCTTCGTCGCTGGCGCTCCTCGCAATGACAGATACCATTCTCTATCAAGGGCGGGGGGATTTCTCAGACTCCTTAATCACCAGCCAGGTAATGAGCTGGAAGTCCGAGGTTGATGTCACCTGTTTGTTTGCCTCCACTAGTACGCCCCCACGCCCGGACTGCAAGCCAGTCAGCACTCGCTTCTTAAAGGTATGTTCGATCGACTCGACTGCCTGGTGCAACAGTTCGCTATAGCGGCTCATGTCCGCGCCGTTCTTCGTCTCCTGGTCGAACAGATTGCAGAGCGTCTCATACGGAGTGGACTTCTCCACGCACAGCAACCGATACATCTCAAGAATTTGTTTTGGCTGCGCGAAGGTGTAGCGTACCACACCATCATCGCGCACATACACCAGAAAATACGGCTGTAGTGGATTAACTTGCTCATTGCCCGCGGTATCACCAACTTGCTTGAGACAAAAGAGAACTCCAGAGGCAATTTGCTGGTAGTCCACATGCGGCGGTACGACCGCATAGAGCCCAAACGGCGCTTGCTCCAATCTCGTGCGGTTTGCTTCGATATACTTGGTCAGTTCAACGCGGAAGTCATCCAAGGTGAACTCACTGAGGGCGACAGTCTCGTGGAAATCTTCCAAATCGAGGATCTCATCTTTGAGCCGTAAGAGTTGTCTGTCGCGATACTTCAAATCGTCCGTAATTAAGTCTTGCAACTCATCCACGTTGAGGATGTTATCCTCCTGGGTAGCGGCGATATCGACCAGCGCCATGCGCGCTTCCACCCGGTTCTTCAGGTTGATGTATTTGTTGAGATCCTGGGTGGGCCAGAAATTGACCAATTGCACCGATGCGTTGATGCTGCCAATGCGGTCAATCCGGCCAAAGCGTTGGATGATCCGTACTGGGTTCCAGTGAATATCGTAGTTAATGAGGTAATCACAGTCCTGCAAATTCTGCCCTTCTGAGATACAATCGGTCGCAATCAGCAGATCAATTTCCTCCTCCTGTGGCATCGATTTCATCTTGTCGCGGTTTTTCGAGACCGGCGAGAAGTGCGTCAGAATGTGGTTGAAATCGGCTTTGCCAAACGTGGTCTTGCATTCAATCGCCCCACCAGAGACGAGTGCCATGTGGATACCAAGTTCTTGCCGTACCCAGTCGCGGAGGGTGTTGTAGAGGTAGTGAGCAGTATCGGCAAAAGCGGTAAACACCAGCACCTTGCGGTTCGGGGTGCCGAGGGTATTGGTGGTCGGATTGTTGACCTTGCGGGCGAGCAGTTTTTTTAGTTCGGCTAGCTTCGCGTCGCGCTCCGCTGTCACCTTTTGCGCCTCCTTACTCAGCCATTCCAACTGAATACGGTCACGCTCGAGATCACGCATCCAGCGATCCAGGTCCAGATGCGCCATTTTGTAGACAAGCCCTTTTCCTACTTCGAGGGCTTCGCGCAACTCTTCGTCTTCGATATCAGCGAGATCGACCGCGCCAAGATCGACCTCTGGGTTTTCTGCCTGATGCTGCTGAAAACGGAGGATACGAGCCTCTAGCACTTTGATTTTGTCAACGGTGCGGCCCATGGTAATAGCAAACGAATTCACCGAGCTCTCCAGCCGTTTGAGGAAGTTCACCTTCATCATACCGATCAAGAAAAACTCACGCTGGGTTTGAGTGAAGTTCAGCAGCCGTCGCTCGTAGAGAGCGTGAAACTCAGGGAGGACGTACTCAGATGGCCGGAACAGCCAAAGCTGATACGCGGAAATCTCCTCGTTCAATGTGTCATACGACATGAACTTGCCGAGAAGGTCGATAGCGGAAAAGATCGCTACTGGCTTCATGCGCTTGGGGAAGTGCCCGACTTCATCAAGAGAATCTTTGTAATACTTGAGGATATGTTTACGCGAACGGGCAATCGTCAACTCATCCAATAAGGTAAAAAAGGCAGAACTGAGCTTTTCGAGCAGCACGCTGGTCTTGCGCTCCCCCGGAGCTTTAGACCATTCGGTGAAGGTTCGCTGTGCAGTGGCAAGCGTGTCCTTCAAGCTGGGAATGCCGACGGTGTCTTTGAAAGAGTCGTCTTTCCCTTCGGTGAGAAAGTAGAGTTGATTGCGCAGATCCTTCAGGTCATTGTTCACCGGCGTGGCTGAAAGCAACACGACCTTCGTCTTAACCCCAGTCTGGAGAATATCCTCCATC
>CAZCWX010000698.1:0-5681 GCA_964502465.1 uncultured Enterobacteriaceae bacterium
TTGTTCCGGCAACGGGCCGTGTTGGTCGGGGAAGTCGCCGATACCGAAGCGGATCTCAAGTTTATCCAAGAGGATCGTGAACCCGAATTGGAGGAACACGCTCAGGAAAGCCGCGCCGCTCGCCTCCTGGCGCAGCTCGACGATCGAGGGAGACATGAGATCGTTGAAATCGACGCCGCCCTGCGTCGGATTGCCGAGGGCACTTATGGGATCTGTGAAGAGTGCAAGGAGGCAATTGCCGAAGCACGTCTATGGGCGCTTCCCGCCACTCGCTTCTGCGTGGACTGCGCCCGCGAGCAGGAGCAAGCCCCTCTCTTGGCAGCCGAAGAGGCCGTCCAGCATCCCGGTCCCGTCCCTCCAGATCTCAGTTTACTCTCCGATCGAGAACTGGAGAACACCATTCGCGAGCACGTGCAGGCAGATGGACGAGTGGACATGGAGGAGTTACGCATCGTCTGCCGGCATGGGGTGGTGCACCTGGAAGGAGCGCTGCCAAGTGAGGCAGAGCATAGCATCCTCCGACAAATAATCACGGATATCTTAGGGCTGGAGGAGATCGTCGATCACGTACAAGTGGAAGAACTCTTGTGGGAGCGAGAGGAGCGGACCAAAGCAGTCCTCCCGGCAGAGCGCCTGCCGGGGGGGGAACCCTCGAGCACCGAGGACATTGTGGAAAGTCTAGAGGAAGGGATCGATTACGTGCCGCCGATCAGTCCCACTCCCGAAGAGGAATGAACAGATATATTGCCAGTCAGTATTCCTACAGTCACTCTTCGAGTTGATTCTCTTCAATGAGGGTCTTTTAGAGGGTGTTGAAAAACCTTGTGTTCACCCTTCGACAAGCTCAGGGCGAACGGGTTAGAGATTGAATTTGTTAAAGATTTTCCGTTCGTGCTGAGCCTGTCGAAGCACGAAGACCGACTTCTTAGACACGCTCTCGGGTATTCTCATTTTTGCAAGTGCTGGTGGCGATTTGTCCCCACTCTTGCAAAAGACCCCACGGAAGTCATTCAGTTTATTCCACAAACATCCGGCAAGAGAATTGCGTAGGAAAGCCACCAACTCAAACTTTCTGTGAAGGAGGTGTCCTATGTCACTGCAGCAGTTTTGTAAGCGCCCGGTGGTAACCATCTCGCCGGAGCAGAATACCGTCGAGGCCTGTCAGCTCATGCGAGACCAGCAGGTCGGCTGTCTGGTCGCTGTGGAAGGTGAGAAGCTCTGCGGGATTCTCACCGACCGCGACATTATGCTAAAGGTTACTGGTGAGAAAAAAGACCCGCAGCAGACCAAGGTGCGGGAGGTGATGACCGCCAATCCGACCCGTATTGCCGTGCAGAAGAGCCTCCATGACCTGACCTCACTCATGCACTCCCACCATGTACGGCGTGTACCCATCGTAGATGGGGGAGACAAAGTCATGGGGATAGCGACGCTGGATGATCTGCTCATTCTCCTAGGGCAGGAGATGGCAGATATCGGTCAAGGTGTCTCCGGCGCGTTGTTCCGTCAACCCGAGCCTGCCGGGGAGGAAGAAGCTCCCATGCCGTTGCAATGGTTAATGTCCTACTTGTAGATGCAAAACACGGAGATCGCCCGCCGCCTCGAAGAGGTGGCGTGGCTACTGAATGAACAAGGGGCCAACCCCTACCGGGTTCAGGCGTACCGTCACGTCGCAGAGACGGTGCGTCGGCTGGATCGGCCAGTAACGGAGCTTCTGCAGCACGAAGGGACAGAAGGCCTTCGCCGCCTTCCAGGCATTGGCGAGAGCTTGGCCCGCTCGATCCGCGAGCTTGTGCTTACCGGCAGGTTGCCGATCCTCGATCGACTGCGGGGCGAGGTTGACCCTGTGTCCCTGCTCGCATCGGTCCCCGGGATCGGTACGGTACTGGCAGAACGGCTGCACCATGACCTGGGCATTGACACGCTCGAAGAGTTAGAGACGGCAGCTCACGATGGTCGCCTGACAAACATCGCCGGGATTGGGGAGAAGAGGCTCGCCGGGATCATGGATTCGCTGGCGACGCGGCTTGGGCGCATGCGGGTACCGGTTCGGTTGCCAGCAGCGGCTGAACCTCCAGTGGCAGAACTTCTCGACGTGGATCGCGAATATCGTGAGAAAGCGGCGGCAGGACAACTGCGCAGCATTGCTCCGCGGCGTTTCAACCCCAGCGGCGAGGCCTGGCTGCCGGTGCTGCACACTCAACGCGGTGCGCGACACTATACGGTGTTGTTTTCCAACACGGCACGAGCGCACCAACTGGGCAAAACTCACGACTGGGTGGTGCTCTACTATGACGGCGGGCGAGGAGAGCAGCAGTGCACAGTGATCACCAGTCAGCGGGGACCGCTCACCGGCAAGCGGATCGTCCGCGGCCGCGAAGGCGAGTGTATCTCGCACTACATGCTCACGATGATGAAATCGCCTGGCGCCCCGCCCTAACAGATCGATCAACAGCGAAAGATTTTGCCGCTCGTCCCCCAGCAATGATGAAAAGCTGAGGAGACGCTCCTCGAGGTGGGACTCAGATCCTCTTTGATGTGAGGGTAACCTCACCCAGGCATTTTTCGTCTGTACCTCTGGAGGGTGATTATGCAAACGGCACCAGACCTTGCGGCTCTATACGCTGAATGTGGCAGCCGGATTTACAGCTACCTTCGTCGCCTCACCCAAGACGCCGAGGTTGCGCAGGAACTGACCCAGGAAACTTTCTTGCGCGCCGGAGAACATTTGCACACCTTTCGTGGCGAGGGAGAGGTCTCAAACTGGCTCTATCGCATCGCAACGAACCTGTTTCGTGACTACCTGCGTACACACAAGAAAGGCACGATGCAGCTCGCATGGGACAGTGAGGACGATGACGAAGATTCTTTTGCCCAGCTTCCTGATCCAGCACCACCTTTACCGCAGATCCTGGAACGCCAAGCAGTGACGCAGTGTGTGCGGGACTGTATTGCCGCACTGCCGGCTCCCTACCGGGCCGCTCTTTTGCTGTACGCGGTCGAAGGCAAGAGCGTAGAAGACAGTGCCGCTATTTTGGGATGCAGCAAGGAAGCGGTGAAGGTACGGCTGCATCGAGCGCGTCATCTGTTCAAATCTTTGGCTGCCGAACGCTGTGATGTGTCTGCAGAGCGTGGCGGTGACGTGAGCTGTTTACCCAAGGAACCGATCAAGGAGGCGACATCATGAACTGCCGAGGCTTCATCGAATCCATGTTTGAATTTTGTCGCGGGGAACTCGGCCCCAACGAGATGGCGCTACGCCGTGCCCATCTGGCGAGTTGCACCCGCTGCCAGCAGGAACTCACAGAGACCGAAGCGTGCTTTGCGATGATGAGGTCGTGTTGTGGGACGGAAAAAATCCCCGAAGGGATGGAGCAGAAGATGCGCGCGATGATGGCGGGCTGCTGCAGTCCACGGAAGTAGGGAGACAATCATGTGCTTTACTGGCTATTGGTGGCTGTTCCCTCTGTTCGGGCTCCTGCTGATGGCGGTGATGATGGCCCTATGTGTACGCAGAGGATGTTGCCGGATGGCGGGATGTGATGCCAAACACGGCAGTCCTGTAACCTCTTTCTCCTCGTAATCGTCTGTACCTCTTGAACGCCTATAGCGGCGTATCTTCAGCATGAGGAGGCTTTCTGCATGGAAGCACGTCTCTCACAGAAAGAGAAAGAATTGGTCGCGGTTGGCGCCTCAGTCGCCGCCGGCTGTACCCCGTGTACCGAATATCACCTGCAAGAGGTCAAAGCCGCCGGTGCGACGACCGAGGAAATTACCGCTGCTCTCGATGCCGCATTGTGTGTCAAAGGCAGCACGAGAGGCATCATGGAACAAGTCGCCTACAAGGCATTGGGCCTCGCGAAAGAAGAACAGCCATCGTGTTGCGCCGGGCCGACGAACCGTATGAAAGAACTGGTGTCGATTGCCGCCGCCGTGGCGGTCAACTGTCCGACGAATCTGCATAAGCACGTGGAAGCCGGACGTGCGGTCGGGGTGCGAGACGACGAGATCCAGCTCGTCGCCGGGTTGGCCAAGCTGATCCGGGGGAAGGCGATGGAGAAGGTCGATGATGCCGCGAAAGTACTCTCCACGGCTGCACCGGTTCAGGCTGAGGCGTGCTGCGGTCCGAGTGTCACACCGAAGAGTACTCCACAGCCTCAAGCGACGAGCGGGTGCTGTGGTCCAGCCGTGAGCGTGCAGCCGAGTGCCCAACCTGTGCAAGCGGCAAAAGGCTCATGTTGCTAAGCGAGCAGAACAGGGGCGTCTCCGAGAGATCCGTCTTTCGAGAGTGCGGCGCTCTTTCTCTTTCATGCCATTCCGATGTTGACTGGGGTGTCTTACCAAGAGGAGATGCTTGTGTTAGCCAGTCCTGGGCTGCAAGCGGAGCGCATTGCAGAAGCAGAGAAGTATCTGCACGAGCTGGTTGTCAAACATGAGGTGAGCACGGTCACAGTAGCAGTCCGCGCAACCATGGATCATCCAGTGTGGGGAATTTGCCAGGCGGCTGAGCGTGAGCATGCTGATCTGATTGTCATGGGTTCGCACGGTCGCACGGGGATCGCACACGTATTGCTTGGTAGTGTGGCTGAACGCGTGGTACGACATGCGTCCTGCCCAGTCCTCGTTGCTCGGCTTCCGCGGACATAGGAGGAGTGAATGGGAGCGTTGCCATTGATTGACACGGCTACCCGCTACCTGTTCTTCGCAGGCAAAGGTGGCGTGGGCAAGACTTCCATCGCCTGCGCGACTGCGGTTACCCTGGCTGACCGTGGCAAACGTGTCCTGCTAGTGAGCACAGACCCGGCATCAAACCTCGATGCCGTACTCGGCGTCTCGCTCGCGCCACAGCCGACCGCCCTTGCCGCCGTCCCCGGACTCTTCGCCCTCAACATTGACCCGCAAGCAGCAGCGGCGGCGTACCGTGAGCGCTTGCTCAGTCTCTACCGGGGCGCAGTGCCTGATGCGGAGGTGGCCAAGATCGAAGAACAGCTCGCCGGTGCTTGCACGATGCAGATCGCAGCCTTTGATGAGTTCTCGCGCTTCCTCAGTGATGAAGAGACTGCCGCAGGTTTCGACCATATCGTCTTCGACACCGCGCCAACCGGACATACGCTGCGCCTGCTGCAGTTGCCTGCCGCCTGGACAGCATTTCTGGAACGCTACGCAGCTGATGCTCTATATACCGGCCCACGGCTCGGACTCAGAGCGCACCAGGCCCGCTATACCGCTGCCGTGGCAGCCTTGGCCGACGCACAGCGCACGACACTCGTGTTGGTGACGCGGCCACAGCAGAGTGCCCTGAAGGAAGCCGCACGGACAAGCACCGAACTGAGATCCCTTGGGCTACACAATCAATTCCTCGTTATCAACGGGGTTTTCCGTGCGATCCGGCGCGAAGACCCTGTGGCCGTTGCCCTCGAACGACGGAGCCAGCAGGCGCTGGAGGCCATGCCAGAGTCGCTCCGGGCGTTGCCCAACACCACCGTGCTCCTGCGCGGCCATAATATCGTCGGGATCCTAGCGTTGCGAGAGTTGTTCGCGGAGCGTCGGCGTGCAGCCCTTACCATCCGAACCGGCTCGCCCGTGGCTCCTCTTCCTATCCCCCCATTGGCAGACCTCGTCGACGAACTCGCATTGATGCGCCACGGATTGGTGATGGTCATGGGCAAGGGCGGTGTCGG
>CAZCWX010000699.1:0-25281 GCA_964502465.1 uncultured Enterobacteriaceae bacterium
GTCATCAATCTGCTGATCGTGCTGGCAGGAATCGCCTGCTACCTGGCGCTGCCTGTACGCGAATATCCAGATGTCGATAATCCAGTCGTTTCCGTCAGTACGGTGTATATTGGCGCAAGCCCGGAGACTGTGGAAAGCACGATCACTGAACCGCTGGAGCAATCCCTCAACGGCATCGAAGGGATTCGGAGCATTACCTCGATCAGTTCTTTTGGTCAGAGTTCCATCAACGTGGAATTCATTGCCGGTCGGGACATCGACCTGGCAGCAACCGATGTGAGCAATGCCATCCAGCGTGCGCTCGGTAATCTGCCCGACCTGGCAGAGCGCCCAGTGGTGTCGAAGGCAGGCGCGAACAGTTTCCCGATTATGTGGTTGGGGCTCCAAGGGGAAGCGTATTCTGCCGTCGATCTGACCGATATCGCTGACCGCATCGCTAAGCCGCCCCTGCAAGTGCTGCCGGGCGTTGCCGAAATTCTCATCGGTGGGCAGCGTAAGTATGCCATGCGCATCTGGCTTGATCCGAAGAAAATGGCCGAACGGAAAGTCGATCCGTCTGACATCCGCCAGACGATCCTTGAGAGCAATCTCCAGCTTCCCGCTGGCGAGATCGAAGCAGACACCCGCAAATTCACGGTTCTTGCCGACGCGCAGATCGATGATCCCACAATTTTCAACAACCTGATCATCCGCGATGACGGCGTCACCCAAGTGCGCATCAAAGATATTGGTTGGGTTGAGTTAGGCTCCGCCAGCTACAACACCATCACCCGCTTCAGCGGGAAGCCGATCATTGGTGTCGGAGTGGTTCGTCAGTCGCGCTCGAATCAGCTCGAGGTCTCTAACGCTGTGCGGCAGACTATTCCTGCCATCCAGGCTGCCCTGCCCAGAGGCGTCACACTTACCGTTTCCGTGGACAGCACGATTTTTGTCGAAGAATCGCTCACAGAAGTGCGGCTTACCCTGGGCATCGCCTTTGCTCTGGTGGTCTTAGTGAACCTCATCTTCCTCCGCTCAGTCGCGACGACCATTATCGCCTCCATTGCCATTCCCGTCTCTCTCATCGGGATTATGGCCATCATGCAGGCACTGGGATTCTCGGTCAACATTCTCACGCTCCTGGCGCTGGTGTTGGCGACGGGGCTTCTGGTCGATGATGCCATTGTGGTGATGGAAAACGTGTACCGTCGTCAAGAGCTGGGAGAACCGCGGCTGTTGAGTGCACGACGTGGCGCAAAGGAAGTCGGTTTCGCGGTCATCGCCACAACCATCTCACTCGTGGCTGTGCTCATCCCGCTTTCTTTGCTGACCGGGACGACAGGGCGATTGTTTCGGGAGTTTTCGCTAACAATGGCCGGCGCCGTCATCATCTCAACGTTCGTCGCGCTGACGCTCATTCCCATGCTCTGTTCCCAGTTCCTGAATGTCACGCAGACACATGGGCGCATCTATCTCGCTATCGAGCGTTTCTTCGTCGCGCTGAACCATGGGTACGAGCGTGCCCTCGCCTGGTCGTTGCGACATCGCAAGTCCCTCCTCTTACTTCTTCTCGTTAATGTCCTCCTGACTGTAGGGTTATTCAACCTTATTCCTTCAACACTCGTCCCCATAGAAGATCGTGGGCAATTTCTTACCGTCATCCGTGCACCGCAGGGCTCCACCCTGGCCTATACATTCGAGACCCTCAAACAAGTAGAAGAACGGGTACAGCAAATCCCAGAGGTGGAAGGATTTTTTGCCGCCATTGGCCTCTCGATTGGCGGACCACCAAGTACCAGCGATGGGGTGGTGTTCACCCGTCTGCGCCCCTGGAACGACCGAGAGGTGAAGCAGCAACAGATCGTAGGTAAACTTTTCCCCCAATTTTTTGCTCTGCCAGGCGCCTTTGCTTTCCCGATTAACCTCCCGTCATTAGGGCAACGCAGTGTCAACGACATCGAGTTTGTTATGAAAAGTGAAACAGCTAGTCTCGATGAGTTTGCCCAGGAAACCGAAGCGATGTTGACACAGGTCCGACAAATTCCGGGACTGATCAACCTCGACAGCGATCTGCGGCTGGATAATCCGCAATTGAACATCGTCTTTGACCGTGAACGCGCCGCAGATCTCGGCGTGCCGATTGCTTCGATCGCCCAGAGCCTGCAAATTCTCCTCGCGCAGGCGAAGACCAACGAGTTTATCTTACGCAGCAAGCAGTACGATGTGATCACGGCACTGGCGGCCCCCTATCGCAGCGTGCCCGAGCAGATCAATGATGTCTACGTACGCAGCCGCGATGGCTCGATGGTACCACTCTCGGGGTTGATTCGGGTCGTCCCAACCATCGCCCCAGCTCGGCTGAACCGTTACGACCTGCAGCGCTCAGCGACAATTACGGCGAGCCTTGCCCCAGGAGCAACTTTGGGGGAAACCCTGACGAAAGTGCAAGAAATCGCTCAAGAAGAGCTGCCGGCAGGATTTACCACAGCACTTGGGGGAAGCGCACGCGAGTTTGTCGAATCATCCACCGAGATTTACTTCACTTTTGTGCTTGCCTTGGTGTTCATTTATCTCGTCCTGGCCGCACAGTTTGAAAACTTTTTCCACCCCCTCATCATCCTCATCAGCGTGCCCCTTGCACTTTTTGGCGCGTTGGCTTCCTTGCAACTCACGGGCAACACGATAAACCTTTACAGTCAAATTGGTATCATTTTGCTTATCGGGTTGGTCACAAAAAATTCGATCCTCTTGGTCGAGTACGCCAATCAGGCTCGCGCGCGAGGAATGGGACTTATCGAGGCCGTGCGCGAAGCAGGGAAAAATCGGTTTCGGCCCATTCTGATGACCAGTACGACGTCGATCCTCGGTGCAGTTCCCCTCCTGCTCGCGACCGGCGCCGGTGCCGAGAGCCGCCAGCCTATCGGGGCAGCTGTCGTCGGCGGTTTGACCTTTTCAACGGCATTCACTTTACTCATTATTCCTGTCGTGTACCTGTTGATCGTGAGTGCAGTTGAACGTCTGGGCTTTCGCATGATCCCGCCCGCTATTGAGCTTGCTGAGGAAGAACTCGGCAGCGACGAAGAGTCGCGCACCGAGGAAAGAGCAGAAAAGAAAACTGCAGCGATGTAACTGTCAATTCCATGAGGGAGGAGTGAAGAGAATGAGTGCGTTGCCCCTCCCTCAAAGAGAAGCGCTAAGAACACCGATGAGGAAACACCGTATTTGTGTCTGGCTGCTACTAGCCAGCCTTCCGGGATGCATGATTCAGCCTCGCGCTCGCACCTCTGACTTATCTGTCCCACCCACCTGGAGTGCAGCACAGGAAGAGGAAACAAAAAAAGTGGGGCCGCAGTCTGCCAGCCTGCAGGTCGCAGAATTGACTCGTTGGTGGACGACCGTCAATGATCCAATTCTGCACTCGTTGATTGACAGAGCCGTAGTTGGGAATCTCGACACCCGTGAAGCCGCAGCTCGTATTCGCGAAGCGCGGGCAGCACGGGGTGTGACCGCGGCCGATGGCTGGCCGTTGATCGATATCTCGGGGTCCTACGTGCGAAGCCGTCGCAGCGAGAGCGTGATATCGGTTCCATCAGGAGGATCGGGGGGGGGAGGCGAAGGAAGCACAGGCAGTTTTTTTGGCTTCAGCGGCGAACAAGAATTCTTTCAAACCAGTTTCGATGCCAGCTGGGAGTTGGATGTATTCGGCCGTGTCCGTTGGTCCGTCGAAGCGGCTGAGGCCGACATCGCCGCGGCCGAGGAGAACCGTCGCGATGTCTTCGTCACCTTGTTAGCCGAGGTTGCCCGTAATTATGTCGAACTCCGTGGGTTCCAGTACCGACTCGTCATCGCTCAGGAGAATATCGCAGCCCAGCAAGAGAGTGTGGAGATCACGCAAGCCCGTTTCCAGGCAGGGCTGACGAGTGCTCTTGATGTTGCCGAAGCCCAGGTGTTGTTGGCAAACACCCGCGCTCAGGTACCGACGCTGGAGCAAGGGGGAAGGCAATCCATTCATCGGCTGAGTGTCCTTCTTGGGCAACCGCCTGGCGCGCTACTCGAAGAGTTGTCCCCACCGGCACCGCTTCCCAATGCAGTCATACAGGGAACGATCGGGTTACCATCGGACCTGTTGCGTCGCAGGCCAGATATCCGCCGGGCAGAGCGTGAAGTCGCTGCAGCAACCGCACGCATTGGTGTCGCCGCCGCGGATCTGTTTCCGCGCTTTTCCTTGACGGGTATCCTTGGGATGCAGGGTCTGGAGTTCTCGGATCTCACAGATTGGCCGAGTCGCTTCTGGACAACCGGCGCAACCATTAGCTGGCCGGTTTTCGACGCCGATCGTATTCGCGCCAATATCCGCGTGCAGGATGCCCGCCAAGAGCAAGCGTTAGTCCGCTATGAGCGGACAATCCTCACCTCCCTCGAGGAGGTAGAAAATGCGTTAGTGGCCTATGCCCGAGAACAGGAGCGACACCGCCTGTTGACTGAAGCGGTTGCAGCCGACCGTGAGGCGCTGGATTTGGCCAATCAGCGCTATACCAGTGGCCTCACCGATTTTCTCAATGTTATTCTGGCACAACGCGCACTGTATATCGACCAGGATGCCCTGGCACAGAGTGAGACTGCCGTCGTGGTCAATCTGATTGCGTTGTACAAAGCGCTCGGTGGTGGGTGGGAGGTGTATGCACCAAGCTCCTGATCCTCAAGAGAAAGGCTTGCTCGCCGGCTTCCTGCCGGCTACAGAGAGCAAGAAAGGAACCCGGTGACGACTGAAGCAGCAAAGGAGGACTTTCTTATGGCAGCGACACAGAGGTCGAAGTCGGCAGCCGTGCGTGCCCGATTGAACCACCCGATCATCGATTCGGATGGACACACTGCTGAATTTGAACCGGCATTATTTGACTACTTCAGGGAAATCGGCGGCAGTAAAACCGTCGAACGGTTCAAAGCCGCACCGGACATCCCTTTTTCTTTTCTCTGGTATCGCCTCTCATGGGGAGAACGGCGCGAGCGTCGGATACCGCGCCCCCATTGGTGGGTGCATCCCACCAAGAATACGCTGGATCGGGCCACCAGTTCACTCCCGAAGCTGCTGCATCAGCGCTTAGACGAAATAGGACTCGACTTCACTATCATTTATCCAAGCCTTGGAATGGCAACCCTTCATATGGGGGACGAGGAACTGCGTCGCACTGCGTGTCGGGCGTTCAACAAATATCATGCTGACATCTTTCGCGAGTGTGCCGACCGTATGACGCCGGTTGCGATCATTCCCATGTACACGCCACAAGAAGCAATGGAAGAACTCGACTACGCAGTGAAGGAGTTAGGCATGAAGGTCCCCTTGATGGCGGCGTATGTCCGGCGGCCAATCAAATCGGTGGCGCACACAGCCCCTGACCTCAGTCGCTATGCCTTCTGGCTGGATACGTTTGGCATCGACAGCGAGTATGACTACGACCCAGTATGGGCAAAGTGCGTGGCACTCAAGGTCGCCCCAACGTTTCATTCGTTCGGTGTCGGGTGGGGGAGCCGCACCTCGATTTCCAACTTCATGTACAACCACATTGGCCACTTTGCCGCATCGGCCGAGGCGTCGTGCAAGTCGCTCTTTTTTGGCGGCGTCACCCGGCGCTTCCCACAACTCAGGTTCGCCTTTTTGGAAGGAGGCGTGGGGTGGGCATGCAGCTTGTTCGGGGATCTGGTCGGACACTGGGAGAAGCACAACGTTAAGTTTTTGCCGCACTTCGACCCGGCCAATCTCGATGAGCCATTAATGTACGAGATCTTTGCCCAATATGGTGGAGAAGCGCTGGCGAAGAAACTGAGCAACACAGATGAGCGCTCTGACCTGCTGTGGGGGGCTCGTGAAGATCCAGCGGACCTCGATGAGTGGGCACATTGCCAAATTGCACGGAAAGAGGATATCCGCGATCTGTTCGTGCCACGTTTTTACTTTGGCTGCGAAGGGGACGACCGGGTGACCGCCTGGGCTTTTGACGCGAAAAAGAACCCGCTTGGCTCCCGTCTCAATGCCATCTATAGTTCCGATCTTGGTCACTGGGATCTCCCTGATATGCGCGAGGCGGCAGCGGAAGCGTACGAACTCGTAGAGGATGGGGTGATCAGCGAGGAGGATTTTCGAGACTTTGTGTTTGTTAACCCAGTCAAGCTGAAGACCGACGTCAACCCAGATTTCTTCAAAGGGACTGTCGTCGAGCACGACGTGGCCAAGCTCCTCGCCGGGGGCAGGAAATAAGAGGCCTCCACATTACGCGAAAGAACAGAACCGAAGGAAGGGATTATGGCAGAACAACCAGTGCTTCTTGCAATCCGTGAACCAGCAGCCTGGATCACCGTGAACCGCCCGCTAGCTATGAATGCGCTCACACCGGCGGTGTTGACTGGCATCGATACCGCGTTGAATGAAATCGAACAACATCCAGAAGTCCGTGCTGTGGTGTTTACAGGCAGCGGGAGAGCGTTTTGCGCGGGGGCGGACCTAAAATTTATCCGTGACTCCAGTGGCGGTGATCCGCGGGCGCTGCAGAATTTTCTGCAGTTGGTGTATACCGTGCTTAACAGGGTAGAGCGGTTTCCCCGGCCGACTATTGCCGCGGTCAACGGTCTCGCCCTGGCAGGAGGTTTGGAACTGACGCTCTGTTGCGATCTGGTGGTCGCCGCGGAAAGTGCTAAACTCGGCGATGCGCACGCGAATTTTGGCTTGATCCCTGGTGGTGGCAGCTCGGTGCGGTTGCCACGGAAGATCGGTCCGACCCGTGCCAAGTACCTGATGTACACCGGCGAGTTCCTCCCGGCACGGGAGCTGCTGGCTACGGGATTGGTGAATGAGGTCGTCCCAGATGCAGAGTTAGCCAGTGCAGTGGACCGGCTCGTGGCCAAACTGGCCACCAAAAGTCCAGTCGGTCTCGCCCGCATGAAACAACTGGTTGACGATGGGCTCAACCAGCCCGAAGATACCGCCCTCAGACTGGAGGTGTTGGCCTTCGACCTGCATGCGGCATCCGAAGACATGCGAGAGGGCCTCGCCGCGTTTGAAGAAAAACGCACTCCACAGTTCAAGGGGCGTTAAAGGAACACAAAAGAAACGGTGAAAATATGAAGATGAACCAACCACACGGTCAGGTGCTCGTGACGGGGGCGGTCGGCGGATTGGGGACGGCAATGGTCCACCGGCTGCTTGGTGAAGGGTATACGCTGATTGCTTGTGATCGACGGGAGGACCTCGCTGGAGATTGGATACAGCAGTTGCCACGAGACCAGCAAGAGCGAGTATCCTTCTACCCGCTCGACGTCACGAAAGAAGAGCAGGTAAACGCTCTCGCCGACACACTCCACGGCAAAGGGATACATGTCGCCTACCTGGTTAACAACGCGGGCATCCACGGCGCTGGGGGAGCCGCGACTACCGAGTCACGTGTCTGGGAGCGAACCCTACGAGTGAATCTGCATGGGACTTTTTATCTGACCCGCGCGTTCAGCCAAGCAATGAAGGAACGCACCTTTGGGCGCATTGTGAATATCGCGTCGCTGTCCGCGTATCATCCGACTGGTGAGCAGGAGCCCTATGCAGCAGCCAAAGCTGCGATTACCGGGTACACACGGGCCGTGGCACTTGATCTGGCGCGGTATGGCGTGACCGTCAACGCAATCGCTCCTGGGTTGATCTTGCACGACGGGTTGAAAGTCGTGTTTAGCGACAAAGAGCTTGCACGGCTGGCGCAGGGCATCCCGGTCGGTCGTCCTGGAAAGCCTGAGGAAATCGCCGCCACCGTGTCTTTCCTGCTTTCTAACGAGGCGGCCTATATCACCGGACAAACTCTTCATGTCAACGGCGGGATGTATCTGCCGGGGTAGCTGGACAGACCAGTTGAGGGGTTTCTATGAGGCACACGCCCTGCGTGTATGCAAAGCCGATGAGTCTTGAGAAAGACATCGGAACCTGCTTTAAGACAGCAATTCAACTACATCCCCAACCTTGACCTCGCCCACTCGTTGCACGGTAGCGTATACCCCAACACAATGACCATGCTGTTGTACGACCGTCCGCAGAATACGTGGGTCTTTCGGCAAGTCTCCTTGGGGCAACGTGGTCATCACACAGCGGATTGTTGGGACCCCGATCAACAGTTCAACTTCTCCCAAGCGCATGACTTTCCCTTTCCATGCGGCCTCCTCAGTTTCCCCATTCTCCCCGTCGGTGGCAATCACCATATTAGGTCGAAACCGCTCTGGCACAAATTGCCCTTCCGGATAATCAGCAGAAAGCGTACGTAAACTCGTAGTCGTGAGCAGATGTAGCGGGTACGCATCGAAGTAGGTGCCGAGAGGGGAGACATATTGAAAAATATCCGCTGGCAATCCTTCAAAGGAGGGAAAGGGTTCTCCCTCTTCTAACCCAAGGACCTGGCGGACGTCCTCCATCGCTCGGGGATGTCGGCGATAGTGGTCCAGGTTGTCCGCTGGTTGGCGGGACCAGATCGTCACCTCCTGTCCAAGGATATGAGAAATTCGCGCATGAACGGCTGAATCATCGGTACAGACAATGGTGCCGTCTGGCAAGGTAATTTCGACTGGCGGGATCGACGCATCCGTCGGCTCCTCGAGATACCGTGCAGAAAATCGGAGGAGACCAGGAATTTTTTTGGCGCCACGGATTTCGCCATCGTGTTCATCCCGGATCGCATAGCCACGGTCACCAGGCACGCCGAGAAGACCGATGTGGGCTGTTGTGAGGCATTCGCCAAACATGGATTTTACTGGATATCGCCACAGACTGTGAATGGTCCCAATACGCATAAGCATCCCTTTCTCTCGGAGAATTGTTTGTGTCGGTCAACTTCCCTTTGGTTTGGTGGCTTGTTCTCACGTGTTCAATCGTTGTAGGCCCAACCTTTCTGCAGCACGTTTCGTTGCCGCCAGACGCTCGCTCAGCATCGTCGCGGCCCGTTGCCGTATGGCCGCAACGGTTTCCGGTCCGGCATCTTCCGGCGAGCCGCTGTTAAAAGGCGGTGCAGGATGATATTCGATACCAAGCTGGATAGTCCGCGCTATCTGTTCATTCGTCAGCAGGCTGGCCATATACAGGCCGAGATCAATACCAGCAGTGACACCACCACCGGTGATGCGATTCCGATCGATCACGATCCGACTTCCCACCGGAATGGCACCCAGATAGGTGAGTTGGTCACGTGACATCCAGTGCGTGGCCGCCTTGTAGCCCTTGAGCAACCCGGCTGCACCCAGAACGAGCGAACCAGTGCAAACCGAAGTGACGAACTTCGCATGTTTGCCCTTCTCGCGGACGAAGACAAGGATCTGCTCATCATCCATGAGAGCAATTTGTCCCGGGCCACCGGGAATGCAAATGACGTCCAGCTCGGGGCAATCGTCGAGCGTCGTTGTAGGCAGGAAAGTCAGGCCGGTGTCACTCGTGACCGGTTCGATCCGCTTCCAGAGCACATGCACCTTCGCTCCGGGAATTCTTGCAAACACCTCGAAAGGGCCAGTAAAGTCCAACTGCGTTACATTGGGGAAAATCAGCAGTCCGATAGTAAAACTCACAGGTTGCTGATGCACGGCTGTTCTTCCTTTCTCACCTCAATCAGATGATGGATTGATGCACGGCGATTTCACGCACAGTTCACTGCCGTCGAGTTTTGACATGGTGGTATTATTGTCGGCTCTCTTCCATACTGCAACCCAGATCCGCGGGAAAACATCGCAAACCTTCGGCTTGAAATTTTGCCAACGAAAATGATAAGCACAACCGATGGCTAGTGGGAATCAACTGCTCCGTCGCTCCCGCGAGCACCGCATCATTGCGGGTGTGATCGGCGGGTTCGCCGAATACTTCAACCGCGACCCGACGCTCCTGCGAGTGTTGTACGTTATCATCTCAATCGCTTCAGCCGCGTTTCCTGGCATTGTGGTCTATCTGTTGCTGTGGCTCATCATTCCCTACCGCAACAACGAGGACGCATCACAGTAGAAGAGAGAACATCGTTGAAGGGCGGAAATCCAGAGGAGCAGGAAAGATAAAACTGTGAGAAAAACCTACCCTATATACTCAAACTTTACAGGTTGGGACGATTGATGGCATATTTTTCCTTTGTTTTCAAAGACTTACAAGGGAGATCGGCTCGATATGAAACCTGCCCTTTTCGACTCTCTGTTGGTCGTCTAGACCGCGAAAAACGGCCTTTAGAGAGAATCACAGTTGGTCATCCTGTCAACTTTGAGTATATAGGGTTCTCCTGACTGCATAGGCACGGGAAGGAGAAATGGAGCATGAGCGATGCAAACGATTGTGATCGGAGCAACCGGAGTCTTAGGCCGACATGTCGTCCCTCGCTTGCTTGAGCGCGGACACCACGTGCGGGCAGTCGTCCGCACCCCACAGCAAGCTGTGATGTGCCAACGGCAAGGGGCGGAGGCTGTCCTTGGTGATATCTTGGATGCTGCCAGCCTGCATGTGGCGGTGACAGGCTGTGAAGCTGCACTGCACCTGGCCACGGCCATTCCTAAGCCTGGTGGGCCGCAAGACTGGGGTCCCAACGATCGCATTCGGCGGGAAGGGACCCAAAATCTGCTTATCGCGTGCCAGCAAGCCGGTGTCCGTCGCTATATGCAGCAAAGTACAGCCTTTCTCTATAACTTCCAGGGTGCAGAACTTGCGGACGAAACCACGCCTCTTCGCGCTCACCCCTTCCTGCAGTCAACCTCCGACATGGAAAACCTCGTGCAGGCTTCGCTACTGGACTGGTGCATCCTGCGCGGTGGGTTCTTCTACGGTCCGGGAACTTGTGAAGATGCCTGGCGAGAAACTGCGCGACAGGGTTCACTGCAACTCCCTGGCGATGGGAAAGACCGACTCTCGCTCATCCATGTGGTCGATATGGCACGTGCAGTAGTACTCGCGACAGAAAAAGCGCCACCTCGCAGCATCTACAACGTTGTGGATGATCAGCCTGTCTCCTACGCAGCACTCTACCAGTATGTTGCAGCTCGGGTCGGTGGACCTTTACCATCTCCCGGCGGGCCTGTGTTGTTACCCTCATTTGGGTGTCGTAACGACCGGCTAAAGGCCGAGTTGGGCTGGTGGCCTGCGTATCCTACCTATCGGTCTGGTTTAGCCTAGCAGAACAATCCATACTTGAAGGAGGTCCTATGCCACAACAGGAAGACAAACGCGCGATTTATCAACGTGCCCAACTCGGTCATACCCTTGGCTACGGTAAGCGACCGGCGGTCGCAGTCATCGACCTGCAAATTGGCTTCACCGCACCAGAACGCTCGCCGCTGGCCGGGAGCCTCGATGCGGAGGTCACCGCAACGAACAAGATCATTGCTGCCGCGCGGCAGAAAAACATACCGGTGATTTTCACCGTCGTCGGCTATGATCCGCATCGCCAAGACGACGCAGGCCTGTGGCCAGAAAAGGCACCGTCCCTCCGCCTCCTCACCCTGGGAAGTGAACTGGTAGAGTTGGACCCACGCCTTGACCATAAACCCGCGGATCTGGTGATTGTCAAAAAGTATGCGTCTGGCTTCTTTGGCACGTACCTGGCATCCACGTTGACCATGAAAGGGGTCGATACATTGATTGTCACTGGCTGTACGACCAGCGGGTGTGTGCGAGCGACAGTTATGGATGCCCTTGCTCATGGTTTTCGTCCTATCGTCCCGCTGGAAGCAGTAGGGGATCGTGCTCAGGAACCGCATGAGGCAAACCTCTTTGACATTGGCTCTAAATATGGCGATGTCGTACCAATCAGCGAGGTGTTGGAGTATCTGGAAAAGCTGTAGGCTCTCAGCTTTTTGCTATGAGCTTCTAGCAAGAAAAGGCTTACGGTTGTAGGCATAAGGCCAAAAGGTTTCTCCTTAAAGCCTGTAGCCTGTGCTCTGTTGAGCGTTGATTGGTGATAGCTGACTACTGTTACAGGGTCTTCCTTTCACCTGCGCCCTGGGTTAAAACAATTCGAGGTAAGAAGAGATCTCAAAATTATCGCAAAAAGAGAGGGAAAGAGATGCCGAGCGCATCACAATTGCTCACGTTTCTTGTTGCACTACTCATCACCCTGCCAGGCTGTGCCGAGGCAGATAGTCAAGCGAAAGGAGGGGGCCCCGTGGTTTTGATGTCTACATCAATGGGCGATATTAAGATTGAGTTGTACGAAAAAGAGGCACCAGAGACGGTGCAGAACTTTCTCGCTTATGTCAACGATAAATTTTACGATGGCACAATCTTCCATCGCGTTATCCCTGGCTTTATGATTCAAGGCGGTGGCTTCACCGAGGCGATGCAACAAAAATCCACCAAACCGCCAATCAAAAACGAAGCTGGCAATGGGCTGAAGAATAATACCGGCACGCTGGCAATGGCACGGACGAATGTTCCTGATAGCGCGACATCTCAATTCTTCATTAACGTGAAAGATAACGACTTTCTCAATCGCGAGAAGTCTCAAGACGGTGTTGGCTATGCTGTCTTCGGCAAGGTGATCGAAGGCATGGATATCGTTCGCAAGATTGAGAAGATGTCAACTGGTCGAAAAGGCATGCATTCCGATGTGCCTGTAGAATCCGTGGTCATCACGTCTGTGACGCTGGTCACCCCAGCAGCCCCTGAGGCTGCGCCTGCTGGATCATAAGACAGCCAAAACGATACCCCTAGCAGAGGAGGAACGAAACATGCGACGGAAATGGACGCTCCGCATCTTAGTTGTGACATTGATCTGCTCGTTATTCTCGATCGTGCCAGCGCAGAGTGCAACTCTCTCGCCTGAACTGCAGCAAACGCTCGATTCCAGCAAATACGTCTACATCCAAACTGAGCGCAGAGATGGCTCATTCAGCAAAGCGGCGGAGATCTGGTTCATGCCGTATCAAGATGCCGTGTGGGTTGTTTCGCCGGCCACGACACACCGCGCCAAACGGATCCAAGCTGGCAAGACCAAAGCCAAAGTATGGATTGGCAAATCAGATGGCCCATCATTCGACGCACAAGGGTCAATTGTCAAGGATCCGGAGATCAACAAGGTGGTCCTCGATACCTTCGCGAAAAAATATGCGGACAGTTGGTCCTCATACGAAAAG
The DNA here is from genome assembly GCA_964502465.1 of uncultured Enterobacteriaceae bacterium. GTDB lineage: Bacteria > Desulfobacterota > Binatia > Bin18 > Bin18 > CAZCWX01. The sequence goes on from CAZCWX010000699.1 coordinate 13,096, forward strand.
AGTTTCCGTGATGGCTTAGCCGACGGTTCACGCGTCTTGATCAAATACGCACCGGCAGAATAATAAGGATATAGAGGACAGGTCAGAGGTGATAGGGAAACCAGAATGGCCTCTTGCTGCCGCGCTCTGTTCCCTATCCCCTGTCCCCTAATTTTTTTCACCAAAGGAGGTATGTTATGAATCTCGCATGGGCCAAAGAGTGGATGGGTAGTTTTAATGCGGCAGGAATGGAAAAGGCGCTAGGCATGTATGCCGACAATGTCCAGTTTGAAGATATTCCCTTCGCCCACAAGTGCAATGGCATTGCCGAATTGAGGAAATTCTTCGGTGGCTTTACCACTCCTGGGGCCGGAGAAAACGTCTTCACCGCAACGGCCTACGCGGGCAACGCGGATGGCGGTGCAGTCGAGTGGACGTGGCAGGCAAAACACGTGAGTGATTTTCTCGGCGTCCCAGCCGCAGGCAAAGAAACAACCGCGAAGGGTGTATCGGTTCTCACTTTCAAGAATGGCAAGATCGCCTCGCAGCACGACTACTGGGATGCCAACTCAGTGCTGCAGCAATTGAAAAAGTAACACTGGATACCGCTGGAACGGACTCCAGGTGGCACCGTAGAGTAAGGGCGGAGCAGGTCTCCGCCCTTTGTTTTTTCTGGTGAGCGGGCAATTCCTTTCATGTGCCTCGCATGGTAAGAGACCTGCGAAAAGGAGGGCTGTGCGATGTCTGACGAGATAGGCCTGTTCGAGGCGATACACACGCTGCGGGCGATGCGCCGGCTCAAACCTGACCCGGTGCCAGATGAATTGATTCGGAAGATCATTGCGGCAGGTTTATGTGCGCCGAGCGGAGGAGACGCACAACACTGGCGGTTCATCGTCGTCAAGGATGCCGAAGTCAAGAAACAACTTCAGTTGCGTTACAAAAAAGCCCTCGATCAGCTCCTACCCCGCTATCGAGCTGCACCACCCCCACTGGGCAAGACTGAGGCACAGAAAAACCGTATGCTCGACGCCGTGGTATACCTGACCGAACACTTTCATGAGGCACCCGTACTGATTGTTTGCTGCTTGATAGGGGATTTCGCCGCAACGATGGGCCTGCCAAAGATGTCGGGAGCCTCGATTTATCCGGCAGCACAAAATATGCTGCTGGCTGCCCGGGGCCTCGGTCTCGGCGCCACCCTCACAACCCGACACCTGTTCTTTGAAAAAGAGGTCAATGTTGTCCTCGGTTTGCCTGAAAAAGCGGAAACCTTTGCGATCATCCCTATTGGCTATCCAATGGGGAATTTTGGTCCGGTCTCGCGCTCACCAGTAGAACAGGTGACATTTCAGGATCGTTGGGGGAATCCATATCTTTAGGCTGTCAGCAATCAGCTTTCAGCGAAAAAGAGAAAGGTTATAGGCCTTGAGCCTTGTCTGGCTGACTGCGCATGGCTCACAGCTAACTGCTTTCATGGAGATGTAAATGTAATGGATTGGGGTGCACTCGTAGCAGCAACACTCCGCTTGTATCAACAAGCGGGAAAAGAGACCTGGCAGAAGGTGCAACGTAGCTGGTGGGTTGGGCTGCTTCCGCTCCTCTACGCACCGCTGTTTCTGTTGACGGCCGGGTTTGTTGCTCCCCTGGGGATGATTGGCGGTTTTATTCTTGGTCTGGTTCTCGCGTTGTGTACCAGTTCGTACCTGTATTTCCTTGCAGGAGTGGTCAATGGCAACCGGGTACGCCCTCAGGACCTGCTCGAAAGTTGGCGGCCATATTTTTTTTCTGTGATCACTATCCTGTTCTTCCTCACCATTGTGCAGTATGCGCTGGCTTTACTACTCACGCCGACCGCTGGCGCTCAAGCCCTTATAGCCCTTATCAACCTTATACTGCTCATCATCCTCAACCCCATTCCTGAAATTATCTATCAGGGCCGCAGTGAAGGCCTAAACATGTTACAGGAAAGTATTGAGTTCCTGCGCGATAGTGGAGTCGAGTGGTTCCTGCCGTTTGTTGCCCTGGCAGTGTTTTCGTTTTTCTTCTTTCCGCTGCCAATCTTGATGATGCCGCTGCAGATCGGGCGACTCGCGTTTCCCGCACTGGGTGTAGGGGGCGCGTTCTGGGCCTCACCAGGGAGCCTGGTATCGGCAGTGATCAGTGCGTTCCTCCTGTTCGTCTTGATGGTGTTTCGTGGATTCCTCTTCCGTGCGCTCGCGAGTGGTACCCGACGTCAACGGGTGTTTCGTTCGCGATTTTCCTAGCTGGCACGAAAGACCGGGGCAAAAACAGATACGAGGCTATGATCACTCTCGCCGATATACAAGCCGCACGTACCCGGATTGGGGCAGCGCTGTACTATTCCCCTTGTGCCTATTCGGAGACAGTCAGCCGCATGGCGGGAGCCCGCGTGCTCTTTAAGCTTGACAACTTGCAAATGACTGGCTCCTTCAAAGAACGCGGCGCACTCAACAAACTCTTGTCGTTGAGTCCAGAGGAGCGGGCCAAAGGAGTGATTGCCGCAAGTGCAGGGAATCACGGTCTGGCAGTCGCGTTCCACGCGCAGCGGTTAGGCATGCAGGCAACTATTGTGATGCCGCGCTTTGCTCCCCTAGTGAAAGCATCCTGGGCACAGCGCTATGGTGCCGAGGTCATCCTCACAGGTATGGACTTCGACGAGGCTCTGGCTGAAGCGCGGCGATTACAAAACGAGCGTGGCAGCGTCTTCATCCCTGCGTTCGATGACTATGAGGTCATCGCTGGTCAGGGTACGCTCGGCCTGGAATTGCTCGAACAGGCAGGGGACATGGAGGCGGTGCTCGTGCCGGTTGGTGGGGGCGGATTGATTGGTGGTATTGCTGTGGCTCTGAAGGAAAGTGGGTTTCGTGGTCGGATCATCGGCGTGCAGGCAGAACGCATCCCAGGCATGAAGACGGCGCTTCAATCAGGTATGCCTGTTGTTATCGCCCCAGCATCGACGCTCGCTGACGGGATTGCCGTGCGGCGAGTGGGAAACCTGACATTCTCACTCGTGCAACGCTATGTGGACGAGATTGTCACGGTCAGTGAGACAGAACTTGCTCACGCGATCCTATTGTTATTAGAGAACGAGAAGACCGTCGTCGAAGGGGCAGCAGCAACGACGCTCGCCGCGCTGCTAAACCGCCCTCTCCAACTGACTGGGCAAACCGTTGTGCTCGTGCTGTCCGGTGGCAATATCGATGTCAATGTAATTGCCCGTGTCATCGAAAAAGGGTTAGTCCAGGAAGGGCGACTGGTGCGCCTGAGTCTCATTGTTCCGGATCGACCCGGTGCGCTCGCGCGAGTCTGTACGTTAGTAGCGGATCAAGGCGCCAACATTCAGGAGATTGCGCACACGCGAGGATTTAGTCGCGCGGAGATTGGCGAGTCGGCCATTACCTTAACACTAGAGACACACGGGCCAGCACACATCACCACAGTGATCTCAGCGTTACGCGTCGCCGGCTACCAGGTGAGTGAAGAAAAATCGCAGCCGATGTAGGGCGGATCAACTTTACGGTTCTTCGCTTGCCATCCCCCTCCACCCCTTTATGGCTGTGCTCAACGGCTCGACCAAGTCCTCAGGTAAGCCCACTTTATTACTGATCGTGACGTAGGAGCCGTTCGGTTCGCTAAAAAAGACCCCACTCACAACTCTCTTGCTCCCAATCGTTCGCTCGGCCTCTAAACGAAAGTATTTTCCTCGTGGGCCATTGATGTCAAATTCATCTCCACTACTCACCACCTCCCATCCCTTCTGCGGAGCGACCTCGCGCAGGATCTCCACCGCTTCCTCAGGAGGGACTGGGAAGTGCTGTCGATCACCAGCCGCCGAGTCACCTCCCAATCCTGGGACGACAGATTTCACCGTGCTACAACTGCTCAGGCTGACGAGATACCCCCAACACAGGAGGATGACCCACACTCTGACACAAGGAGTTTGTACAATCACTGCGGCAACGGCTCCTTTCTTCACGTGTGTTAGTATGCTGATAACCCACCATCTGCAGGAATGATAGCGCCAGTAATCATCCGTGACTCATCCGAGGCTAAGAAGAGCGCAACGTTCGCAATATCTTCAGGTTGACCGGTAGCGAAAGGGTACTGTTTCCAGTCTACTTTAATTGCTCGGGTTTGGGGAATCGTCCCCGGCTGTTCTATGTTCTCGCCGAAGCGCTGTTTGACTCGCTCGGTCAGCACCACACCTGGGCAGATGGCATTCGCCCGAATGCCATCTTGCGCATAAGTACCAGCAAGAGACTTGGTCAACGCAATAATGCCACCCTTCGCTGCGGTATAGACATGGATGGGAAACGCACCGCGCAGCGCAACCACCGACGACATATTGATGATCGCACCGCCACCGGCTTTGGTCAGTTCAGGGATACCATGGCGACAGCACAGGAAGGTCCCCAGTAGATCCAGCGATTGAGTATGGTTCCATACCAGCGCCAGATCTACGTCTGTCACACGAGTGTCCTCGACAATCGACCCACCCGCACAGTTGTACAGCACATCAAGCTTCCCATAGCGCGCGACAGTTTGCTGTATGGCGTTTTTGACGCTCTCCTCTTTGGTGACGTCTGTCTCGATAAACGTCGCATCGCCACCAGCTTCGCGCACCATCTGCTCGCTTGCACGACCAAGGTCTGGTTTGAGTTCAGCAATGACAACCTTTGCACCTTCCCGGGTAAAAAGACGAGCCGCCTCTCGGGCAATGCCTGATCCTGCACCAGTAATAAACGCGACTTTTCCTTGGAGTCGCCCCATAACAATATTCCTCCTTTTTTCTCCCTCGATAATGAGACCACACAGAGAAAGGAGCAGCTTTCCCTGGCTGCCCCTCCATCATCTAGAGAACAGGCTCCATTATCCGTCACGAAGAGACCGCACGAACGACCGATTCGTAGGACTCAGGAACTTCTCCTTTCTCAAGCGCTTCCAGTTCATCGTTGACGACGCGCAACACGCGGGCGAGGTACTCCTTGCGCCATTGCTCTCGCTCCTCAGCAACTTGCGGAGTAGGCCTGTACGTCTCAATGTCTTGACAGGCGAATATTCCTTTGGCTTCGAGCAGCCGCTCGACCGTATCGAGCCGTTCGCGTAAGACCGCCACTTCGCCAGCCAGTGCCATCGTAATCGCCAAGACCTTGTCCACCTGCGGATCGGCAAAAAACGTTGGTCGTCGTCCCTTGGCCTTCTTTGGCATCTTCGCTCCCTCGCCCTACTTCACGGCCCCAAACACAAACCACTGACCTCCACCACCAAAATCTCCGCCCTGAAAGAGACCAGTACGCGATCGCGCCGCTTTGAAGGCGCTCGGGATAGCCGTTTGAATCACTTTATCTGCAGCAAATCCCTCCTCAGCCGCAAGTGCGACTAAATCCATATCGTGCAGAGTGCCCCAGAAAGGTTCGTTGTTGTTATAGGTGTCCCAGTCGAGCATGAATGCATTATAGGGATCCATGCCTTGATACTGTGGCACCTCAACATGGAACATCATCCCGCCTGGAACGAGCAGACGATAACACTCACGCATGATACCGCGGATGGCTACACTCGAAGTTTCGTGTAAAAGAATATGCGAAACAATAAGGTCGAAGGAACCATCGGCAAAATTGGTACGCTCAGCATTCTGCTGTGAAAAATGCGCACGCTTACCAAGCGCCTCAGCACGCGCATGCGCATAGCGCAGCATCGGGGCTCCGACATCGATAGCATGCACCACAGCCTCAGGGTAGGCATCGACATATGGGAGCGTACTGTGGCCGACCGAGCAGCCCATATCGAGCATTTTGCGAGGACAGAGGGCCGGATACGTCACTTTCAGATAAGCGGCAAGCGACTGACCGAGGTCGTCATTGAAAGGACCCATACGGCCCATGGCATAGATGTGCACCGCCCGGTCATAGATCGCGCCAGCGGCGAGGTCATCTAACCCGTTTTCGCTATGGTACCCACCTGGCATACAGTGAATATCAACGGCGGTGTGATACGCGGGAATTTCGAGATCTGGATTGAGTGAGAGCGATCCTAGAGTGCTCCCATTTGTTCCTGCCCGAACGCTGAGTTCAGGCAACTGACGTTCAACACTCGCGGCAACCGCGTCCCACATCATCTCCTGGCTGGTACGTTGCAATGCACTCCACGTTTGGTAGTACGGCTCGTCTTTCATGACGCGGCGCACCTCGTGACGAGTCTGAGGAGTATATTTGTATTCCCGCTCAAAGCGCGGCTTGGCACGTTTCTCGTACACGATCTTATTGCCAGGCGATACCTTGATTGCAAGGTGTACTTTGAGGCTTTGTACAAAGTTTTGCCGGGCCTGTTCGTCATGGGTAGCCTGCGGCAACATAGAATGCTGAGTTTGCTCGTACATAGGACAACCTCCTGCGGTGTTCTCCAATGTCGTTCGCCTTTTAAGAGCGTCTAGCAAAATACCGAACCCCGCTGCCCCTGTCGGATAAATCCCCCCGTGCTTTGCACTTCCCCCCTTTCACAAAGGGGGAAGCGCGGGGGGATTTTTCTCTATCGTAACGTTTGCATTCTGTTAGAGGTTCTAAGACCACGGATAGTCTTTCCGTTACTTCCCGTAGCAGATCAAACCTAGAGGAGCAAGCCTTACCCCAGGGCCACGCTACAGGAGGGCACAAGGAGGGATACTTCTGCAGGTTGACAGGAGTGAAGGTTAAGAGAAACAAAAGATGCTTTAGGGAAGAGGTGTGTGAGCAGAGAGGTTTTTCCAACTTGCCGGGCGCCGGTCAGCAGCACGGCAGGAAAATGCCGAGCGAGATCGAGAATATGACTCGATAAACTCCTTTCAATCCAGATAGTTAGACATTATAGCCCTAAAAGCTGAATTATCCAGCCTTCGAGCGCTGTATAGCCAAGGTCTTCTCTGCTGCGCTAGGCAGAGAAGATTGTGTTTGACAGTCCGCAGCTTTTATAGCCGTTTACCCCCTTTTTTGCTATGGAAGTTCAGCGTAACAATGGGGAAGTGTATTCCTTACTCAAAACGCCGAGGGGAGCGGTATGTTAGAAGAGTATCCAAAGGAGCTTGTTCTCAAAGACGGCGCACGGGTGACCCTGCGCCCACTTGAGCGCGGAGATGCTGAGCAGCTTGTCGCTTTCTTTCAACACATCCCTGAAGACGACCGCTGGTATCTGCGGCATGACGTCGGTGACACTGAAACCGTTCGTCGTTGGGCGCTTGAGGTCGACTATGAACGGGTCATCCCTATCATTGCCCTTTGCCAGGGGCAAATCGTCGGAGACGCAACGCTCCACCGCCGCTGTTATGGCAGTAGCCGACATGTCGGCAAGGTGCGGATTGTTATTGATCCAGCGTATCGCTCGAAACGGCTCGGCACCTGGATGATGCTCGATCTCGTCCAGTTAGCGACAGGTCTTGGATTGGAAAAACTTCTGGCCGAGATCGTCAGTAGTGAAACAGCCGCGCTCAGAGCGTTCCGCCGGCTCGATTTTGTCCGCGAAGGTGTCATCCCTGAACTCCATAAAGACCCAACCGGACAGGAATGTGATCTCGTTATCATGGTCAAAAACCTGGCGCCGACGTGGACCGATTTTTAACCCCGTGAACGCGCTCGCTTCTCACAACAACCATCCCACCCTCCAGGAAAGTACCCTTTCCTCCCCCCAAGGGACGATACGGCTCCTGAGTACCTGTTTGCCTGCTTTCCTGCGTACCCTGACCCTAGAAGAAGGCATTGGGCGTTTTGCCCGTTACCGGTCGATTATTTCTGGTATCACCACGCTCGAGACAGTTGCCGCCTTGCCCGATGCCAACGTGACGATCGCACTTTCTCCGACCAGACAGATTATTGGCTATATCGAGTGCAGTTACCCAGACCCAGTCGAAGGCTGGCGCGACAATGCGGATGGTCTCTGTTATGAGTTAGGCGCAATCGAGGTCAGCCGGAACTGGCGCTGCCTGGGTCTCGCGCGTGCGATGACCGTCTTGATTCTTACTGACCCGTTCATTGAGACAAAAATATTTTTTCTCACTGGCTACTGTTGGCATTGGGATCTAGACCAGACAGGGTTATCGGCTTACGCTTACCGCAACATGCTGGTGCGACTGTTTCAACCATACGGTTTTCGCGTGTATCTGACCACGAATCCAGAGATTACTATGTCCTCAGCGAATGTGTTGATGGCCCGCATCGGCAACCAGGTCACTTCAACTCAGGTTGAACGATTTCAAAAAATGTTGTTTAGCTTTGAAAGATGAAACGTTCTCAGCTCTCAGCCTTCAGCGGTCAGCAGCAGTGTAAGAGAGTAGGGATCGCACCCTGCCTCGAGTGGACTCAGGTGTTCGCGCTGCTCGTGATTGTATTGTTAACTCTGTCTTGTCACAAAGAGCCACTGCGTGCACAGCCGGCTCAGTCGATGCTCCCAGCACCCGTTGCACCACCCATCTTAGCGCCTCCATCTGATCCCTGGGCTGCGTATCGTCCGGTGCTCGCAGGAGACTCTCTGGAGAAACAACGTGAGATCTTTCAGCTTGGGTATCGCTTCTTCCAGGAAAAAAACTCCGAGGGTGCCCGCTTGTTTTTCGCGCGTACGCTTGAAGTCTACCATCCCCTCGCGGATTACAGTTTGTACTATCTCGGGATCCTCTCTCGCGAGGAAGGCCAGACCGAAGAGGCCGAGACGTTCTTCCTGCGTCTTCTGACCAATCATCCTGACAGCGTTTGGGTAGACCGTACGGCTTTGGCACTCGCCACCTTCGCTTTGGCGGAAAACAACTGGGAAGCGGCGCTCCACTACGCTGAACGTGCACGGACCGCCCGCATGGCCCCGGCTGCCGTTCGACATAAAGCTGCACTTATTGTGGCGCAAGCTCGGGAGGGGCAAGGAAACATCCCTGAAGCATATCGTTTGTACCAAGAAGTGCGACGCACAACCCCAGGATCAGGAACAGGCAAAATGGCTAAGACCCACGTCGAGCGGTTACGGACTCTGGCCCCAGAGCGCTTTGGACTCCGCAACGATCGAGAATATCTGGAGGAAATCCGCCTGCTGACAAAAGAAGCCGACACCAGTAGGGTCACCGAGCTGACGCAGCAGTTTACTGCCCAGTTCCCCAACAGCGCGCTGCAGCCGGACGTGCAGACCCTGCTCGCAGCAGTATACAAAGGACAGGGGCGGGTCGAGGATGCCATAGCAGCCTGGAAGGAGATTGTGACTCGCTACCCCGATAGTGCGGTAGCACCAACTGCCCTGCATTCATGGGCCTCATTACTGTGGAATAAAGATCGAGATAGCGAGGCGCGTGTCGTGTTCGAACGCCTGACACAGCGCTACCCTCAACATCGTCAGGCCGCTGAGGCATGGTATGCTATCGGTCGGATCTTTCAGGAGAAAAAAGATGATGATCGTGCGGCCGCAGCCTATCAACGCCTCGCAATCCTCTTCCCAGACAATGCGCATGCGCGTGAAGGTCGCTGGCGCCAGGCCTGGATGGCGTATCGTCGTGGCGACTTCCGTCAGGCTGAGGAACTATTTACGTCCCTTGCCCGCTCTACTGCAGGAACGCCTGAAGGGGAGAGTGCGTTGTACTGGCAGGCTCGGTCAGCAGCACAGCGCGGGCAAACAGAGAAAGCAGCGCAAGGGTACCAAGATCTCTTGCGCCGCTATCCGGATGGCTACTACGCCCTGTGGGCTGAAAAGTGGCTGCAAAAGACACCCCCGCCGCTCAATCCAGGGACAGATGGCACTGTCCCCTCTCCTTCTCTCTCTCCTGCACTCGACGCCCACTACCGCAAGAGCCAAGAGCTTGTGGCAATAGGGCTGTTGAGCCTGGCTCGCCGCGAACTTGATGTCGTCAAAGAACAGGCCCAGCGCGATCCTGCGTTTACCCGTTTTCTGCTGGCTGAGTACAGTCGCGTGCAGGGTCATGCCGTTGCGTTACGCATGGCAGTGAGCCTCCTGCGTGAAAGCAAGGGCAATTGGCAGCGTTATCTCTACCCGCATGCGTACTGGGAGATCGTCAGTATCCATGCCGAAGAGAAGCGACTCGACCCCTACTTGGTGCTCGCTCTCATTCGACAAGAAAGTTTGTTTGACCCGGAAGCGGTTTCCCCGGCGCAGGCGTATGGCCTGATGCAGCTCTTACCGAGCACGGCGGCACGGGTTGTACAAACATCAGCAGTGTCTCCTGCCAAACTCACCGATCCCACGTTCAACATTGCCACCGGCACTGCCTATCTCCGCCAGCTTTTGGATCAGTTTGACGAAAATCTTATTATGGCGGTTGCGGCGTATAATGCTGGAGAGAACGCAGTAGACAAATGGAAAGTGCGATACCCTGACTTAGAACCTGATGAGTTTGTCGAGAGCATCAGTTATCGGGAGACGCGGAACTACGTCAAACTCGTGTTGCGCAACTACCGTACGTATCAGCGGCTGTACGCAAAGGGGTTAGGAACTGGGGGGCAGGGATTAGTCAGCATAGAGAGAGAAGGCGGCCGACGCGAAACCTCGCCCTTCAATCCGTAGCCTTCTGCACAGGCACGTCACGTTCGTCCTGTGCTATCCTATAGCCTGTGCTTGCTCTGGTCGATGGATGTAGAGAGATTTCCGATCGAATTGTCCTATGGATGGGATCTGTGGGAGGGACATCTCGTAACGCACCGGCCGTTGATGGTCAGCAAGTTGTCGTTTCAGGTTGTACACCTGGTTAAACTTCCATAACATCCGGACAAAATTGGTCTGGCCTTGAGCCAAAAGCCTGGCAGCGATGAAGAACGTGTCACGCAACGCGGCAAAGCCGAGGTGCTTCTTGTTGATCACCTGCTGAGTCTGGACAAGTTCTTGATAGAACCGTTCGAGAGGAAGTTTGGTCGGCAGTACAGCATGCTGAACGTCAAAGAGCCGATAGTCACGGGTAGCAAGCTTGCGAGATTCTGTCGCCCACGTCTCTGTCCCAGGATACGGAGTGTTCACGGTAATGTGTACGATCTCGGGCACTGAGAGTGCCCACTCGCGGATCATGGCAAAGCGGCGTTCGTCCCAATCCGGATCAGCAATAATATTCACAGCCACAGTGATGCCCAAAGAACGCGCATACTCCAACGCCTCGAAGTTCTTCCCCAGTGTGACACGCTTGCGGTACAGCTTGAGACCTTCCTCATCGATCGCTTCCAGACCAAGGAACATGTATTCGAGTCCCAGCCGCTTCCAGTAGGCAAACACCTCTTTGTTCCGCAGCAGCACATCACCACGCGTTTCTAAATAGTATTGTTTGCGGATTCCCCGGCGTTCGATCTCGCGTGCCAAAGCGAGGCCCGCCTCTGGATAGATGAACGCCACATCATCGACAATGAAAACATTGGGCTCACGAATGGCGTGGAGATCTTCTATCGTTCGCTCAGGACTGTTTTGGCGATAGCTGCGACCATAAAACGTCCAGGCACTGCAAAAGGAACAGTCCCACGGACAGCCACGAGTAAATTCGATTGAGGCACAGGGGTCAAGTGTGCCAATAAAGTATTTGTGGCGCTGCGGAAGCAAATCGCGGGCAGGCGTAATACGGTCAAGGTGGTCAATGAGTTTCGGCGCAGGACCTTCCCCTTCTGCCGTCACGATGCCGGGAAGAGTACGGAGGTCGGCACGACCTGCTGCCTGCTCTAACAACTGGGGAGTGACCCCCTCCCCCTCACCACGGACGATGCAATCGATAGCCCCTCCGGCATGCGCGATAATCTCGCGCGCGACAAAAGAAGCGCTGTGCCCTCCGGCGAACACGAAGCAGTCAGGGCGGCGATGACGGGTTTCGATCGCCAGGTCAATCACCTCAGGAATGTTTGCTAAGTAGTTGAGCGAGAATCCTACGGCTTCAGGTCGCCAGTCGTCGAGCAGACGGAAGAAGTCCTCGTGGCGCGCAGTCTGCAAATCAAGCAGCCGGACAGCGTGCCCAGCCTGGCGGACAGCAGATGCGACCAATTCCACACCTAACGGCTCCAGACGAAGATAGATCTCTGAATACATGAGACAGCTGGGATGGATAAAGAGCACTCTCATCACACGTTCCTCCTCTTCCGCCAAGCTAGGGAATCTGTTCCCCAAACGCCCGGTTCATTCGCTCTGTAAGATCCTCAATCGCTAGACAGCCCCCCTCCTTCGCGCTCCCGGAGTGCGGCCAGCAGCTTACGCGGCAAT
>CAZCWX010000700.1:0-23976 GCA_964502465.1 uncultured Enterobacteriaceae bacterium
CCGCCGATAATCAGTCCCAAGGTGAACATGAATTCGTATGCCCAGGTGCCGTTGTCGATGACATGCGCGGTGCCGCGGTTGAGGGGAGCATACGAGTTGAGGATCTCCAAAGCCAGGGCGCAAATGTCATGGTTGAGTTCAGTACCAACCAGCTTATTGACCATGGCCGCGATGCCGGGTGACCGGCCTTTAATCGTATCGGTGAGTTGACGATACGAGTGATACTTCATCGCTTCGACTCGCGTCAGTAAATCGGCCAACTTTTGACGGATCATTGGGTCCTCGGCAGCTGGCTTGCCATAGCGCTGACGCGAGCGGGCCAGACGGATGAGGTTCTGCATCATGAGTTGAGTGCGAGTGGTCGAACCCAGCATGTTGCGCTCATGGAACAGGGTCGCATTGGCTACCATCCACCCCTGATTCAACTCGCCGACAAGATTAGTGCGGGGCACGCGTACGTCCTCAAAGAAGACCTCGTTAAACCCAGCGTCGCCGGTCATTTGGATCAGTGGGCGCACGGTAATCCCGGGCGTCTTCATGTCGATCAGGACGTAAGAAATTCCCCTATGCTTGGGCGCGTCGGGGTCGGTGCGGACCAGGCAGAACATCCAATCTGAGAACTGAGCATTCGAGGTCCAGACCTTCTGGCCGTTGACGATGAACTCGTCACCGACCAATTCGGCGCGGGTACGCAGGGAGGCCAAATCTGAGCCTGAGCCTGGCTCGGAATAGCCCTGACACCAGATCTCTTCGGCTGTCAGGATTTTGGGCAGGTACCGCCGCCGTTGTTCTTCGCTGCCGCACTGAATCAGGGTCGGACCGAGCATGGTCAAACCCGAAGCCCCGACCAGGCCAGGCGCACGGGCCAGGACCAGCTCTTCGTTGACGATGGTTTGGCGCATCACATCCGCACCCTGTCCTCCGTATTCCTTGGGCCAGCCCATTGCCACGTAACCGGCATCATAGAGTTTCCGTTGCCATTCTTTCCCGCGCTTGATGCGCTCGGGGTCGTGCGGTGGCAGATCGCTGATCGTTTTGTCTTTCTTGGGCAGATTGTGTTTCAACCAGTTCCGGACTTCTTTGCGAAAAGCCTCGTCTTCTTTGGAATAAGAAAGCTCCATAAGAATTCCTTCAAAGTTCGTTGCCGAGAGCTGATGGCTGACTGTTCATAGGTTGTACAATCGCTTGGTATTCTCGCCGATGATCTTCTGCCGGGCACGTTTCGGTAGCGCGGCACAGGCCTCTTTCACCTCGTCCACTACACCAGGGAAAGTACAGTCGAAATGGGGGTAATCCGAGCCCCAGACAATGCAGTCCTCAAGGCCCATTTCGACAATGACTTTCAGTGTGTGTTCATCCGGATCCATGGAGATGAAGCACTGTTCCCTGAACAGTTCGCTAGGTTTCCTTTTCAGCCATGGTACGTAATGCCCCATCTTCTCAAAATGGCCATCCATGCGGTCGAGCCAGTGGCCGATCCAGCCAACTCCGGACTCCAGGAAGGCGACCTTCAGTGTGGGGAACTTACTCAACACGCCACCACACACAATATCCATACACGCGGCCTGTTGTTCCCAAGGGTGACAGACCATATGAAAGAAGAACGGATCCTTGTAGCGCTCTTGTCCGAGCGTCTGCATCTTGGTGCCGAAGCTGCCGTGAATGGCAACCGGAATGTTCAGTTCCTGAGCTTCTCGCCAGAAGATGTCGTAAGCCGGATCGCAGAGTCGCCGGCCATTAAACGGATTGGGACGGACGAACACTGCACGCATGCCCAATTCTTTCACCACCCGCCGCATCTCTTGTACTGCTTCGTCTACGTCTTGCAGTGGGAGAGGAGCTACACCGAAGAAACGGTGAGGATAGGGCTTGCAAAAATCAGCTATCCAGTTGTTATAGGCACGGCAGGCAGCCGCCGCCAGTTTGGGATCGTTGAGGTCCCCGTAGATGAGCCAGAGGCTGGGGTAGAAGAACGCGACCTCGATCCCCTCCAGGTCCATGTCTTTCACGCGAGCGTGGGGGTCATATCCGCCGGGAACAATGTCGTCCCACGACATCGAGCGAGCCTTCTGAGGGTCAGATAAGCCACCTGGGGTGCACGCTGCGGCGATGGCCATGTTCCGATCGCCACGTACCTCACCGTCAATCTTCAGTTTATCGATCCCGTCGTTGTCGCGAACGATCTGGATCACTCGGTCGCGGTAAGCCGATTCGGTGTACTCTTGCCACACGCTGCGAGGTTCGAGGATATGTCCATCGGCGTCGATGATAGTTGCCATACAATCCCTCCTTGTGTGAGAACTCTGGTATGTGCAAGCGTTCAGCATTCAGCTATCAGCTCTTAGTTTCGTGTTTATGCCTCTTGAATCTTTTGAGTTCATTAGGATGCGTTAGGGCGATTCTTGAGTCCGGGTTGAACGCCTTTTTTTCGTGGCAGGTCCGCTAGACTCAATGGACTCAAGAGACCCAAGAGACTCAGCTTATCCTTCTCCCCCTTCATCCACAGGAAAAAATCCCTCTTCACTTTCGGCCATGAGGCGGAGGTCAAAGGTTCGTACTCGCGGGGGCACTATACAAAGGGGAATGAGAGAATCCAAGAGATCCTGAGCAAGGGGACTCTCTGCATAGGCGCGGAGGTCTTTACTGGTCCGCCACGAACTGACGGCAATGAATTCATCTCCCTCTTGCATAATCTGCACGAAGAGGAATCCAGACACTTTCCGGACGTGGTCGAGACGGTCTTGTAACACCTGGATTGCCGCCTCAACCTGGCCCGGTTTCGCTTTGCCTTCCAATACCCGGCACTCGTACATAGGGTACTCCTTTTCTCATGATAGGAGACTAAGCGCGGAGGCGTGGATTTGTCAACTAGAAAGTGCTGGTGGCAATATGCGTACCTCGTTACTAATGCGCTCGTAACCGGAAGCCTGTGTGTTGGGATCTTCGAGTAACCCCTTGAGCGAGACAATGCAGCAGGTATCCTGGTCGTTCAGATCCTCCCAAGCGATGCCAGAGTCAGGCGGAAGCTCAAGGCTGACTGCCACTGAACCAACAGAGAGCATAAACGGCTCTAAGGTGCCGCCCAGTTTGACCTGAGGTTCTAGGGGGAATACCAGGACCTCTTTGTAGGGCAAGGGGAGTTTCACGCCAGGCTCCAGGTCGTAATCAAGCGTCACTGTCAGTGTGTGCTCCTCACTACGCCAGACCTTGACGTTAGAAATTTTCACCAGGGCCTTGCTCTCTTCAGGTTTAGGAGCGCAGGCGAAAAGGGGGAAAAACAATAACAGCAGGAATGGAGGGGCGGCTTTGCATAGCCACCCTGGGAGGAGAGGGCGACCACAGAGAGTTGCCCCTCCTGTGTGTCGCAACTGTTCATCTTGCATTTGTTGGGGCAGGTTGGCCATTGTCTCACATTCCTACGATCTCTCGCGCTACTGCTGCACGAACCTGATACGGTGTGCCGCCAATATACGAGATGCGGACGTCCGCAGCGACGCTGATAAGCATCGCCGCCTCGGTCTGATCAACACCGGTTCGTGCCATCAGGAGCCCGGCTAATTCGTCTAATGCGACACGAGCCGCTGCTTCGACTGTCTCTCCCTCGCCGGTGGTCAGCACTTCGTCCTGCGTGACGATGAGCGGGCGATTCAAGATGAGTTCGCTGACAACCTGGCAGCGCAGGGTCACTTCTGCTGCGATCTCAACTGCTGACCCTGCCGCTTCTCCATCGCCCATTTTGGCATGGACATCTTCGATGGTCAGAAGACCACCCGGGACAAACACCGGCAAGTAGACCGTTGCGCCAGGGCCAACCTGCGTATTCGTCAGGGTGCCACCAAACACCCCGGAAGCGTTGCTTGGCAACGACCCGTTCGCTGGGGCTACGCCAAGTTTCCCCACCATCGGGGAAAACGGCAAGGAGATCGTATCGCTATAGCGAATGCGATTCCCTGCGATCGGTACAATCTTCTTGCGAAACTCCACCTTGTCCTTGAACATGCCGTAGCCAGGAATTGCCACCACGTACCCAAATCCCTGCGTTGGGTGTACGTCGAGGATGTCCACTGCGAGCACCTGCCCTGCCTCCGCGCCTTCGATGTAAACCGGGCCAGTCATCACCGTCAATTGTTCCATGGGCCAGCTTTTTCCATCGTTCCAGTCGCGGAAACGATCATTGGTTTCCATCACAAACACCTCTCCAGGCTGCACGTGGGTCACCGGAGGATGCAGAGCGTCAAAGGTACGGACGACATGGTCTTTACTAATCTTTTGCATGGCAGATCTCCTTTCGGCTTTCGACTAGCACATCCAGAGAGAAACGCCAACGCGCGGTAGCAATCCTGAGGGGGACGTGCTAACACAACCTGTGGCTGCACGACCCTGTATGGTGAAACTTCCGGAATGCTGACATGAGTGTGAGCGTGCGTTTGTTACTGGTTCGACATGGAGAAACGGTGTGGAATCAGGAAAATCGCTGGCAAGGGCATGCAGATGTCCCGCTCAGTGAAGCGGGTCGTGAGCAAGCTCGGCGCTTGGCCCACCGATTACTTGCTGAGAGGAGACAGGTGCGAGCCATCTATGCGAGTGATCTGCAACGGGCATTGCATACTGCCGAGATCTTAGGTGAGATGCTCGGCATGGCCCCGACACCGGAGCCGGCATGGCGTGAGATGGATATTGGCACGTGGAGTGGTCTCACAACTGCCGAAGTGATTGCGCACTATGCGACGGATTGGGAGCGCTTGCGGACTGGAGAAGATCTGCCACGAGGCGGTGGCGAAACCTTCGCGCAGTTTCAGGGACGGATCATACACTGTGTCGAACACCTGATACACAAGCATGCTGGTGAACAGGTGGCGATCGTGACCCACGGTGGGGCGGTCCGGGCTTTTTTGCTCTACTGCCGTAAACTAGATGTGCGCCAGTTTCGCCAGATTGATAAGATCGGCAACACCGGTCTCAGTGAAATTACCCTTTCGACTACCGGAGAAACGGTCATCCATTCGGTCAATGATACGAGTCATCTCGATGGGCTCCCCCTCTTTGGTGAGGCGGTGGATACGTGATGCTGGTTGGCGCGAAGGTGGAATGCGGGTGGTGAGAGGCGAGCGACAGTCTGCGCGGCTCTTTCTTTCCCTCGTGTCTGTCTTCTCTTTTGTCGCTGGTGTGAGAGGTCAAAACGGTGCGTTTTCTTTCTTCGCGTTGGCTGAAGGTCGGTATTAGCGTCGGGCTCTTTGCCCTTCTGCTGAAATCTGTCGACCTGAGTGTCTTTGCGCGACAGATCTGGACTGTCCGCCCCGAGTTTTTTCTGCTGGTTTTTATCGGATATCTTATTGGCCAAGTCTTAAGTGCCTACAGATGGCGGCTGCTCGCGCAGCCGCTTGGGTTTGACCAACCGTTGCGCGTGTTCACGGTCTATTATTTCGTCGGGATGTATCTGAACCTCTTTGCGCCGAGTACCGTCGTGGGAGACCTTGGGCGAGGACTGTTCTTGAGCGAGAGAGCAGGGGGCGTTGGTCGTGCCCTGCAATCGGTCCTGGCCGACCGCGTCAGTGGTGTGGTGATGTTGCTGTGGATCAGCGCCGTCGGGTTCCTACTGTTTGGTCCGACCGTGCTCCCGGCAGCACTGTGCTATGGCACGATTGCCGCGGCACTGTGTACCGTCGTGGGCTGGTGGGCGCTCCCACGTCTCGTCCCGTTATGCTTTTCACCCAGGCATAAGTTGTACCAGTTGGTCGAGAAAGTTATCTCTCCTTACCAGACCAGGCCTGTCTTGATTGCTGGGGTGTGTGGCTTGGCTTTTGTCTTCCATCTTTTCCAACTTGGTTTGCAGGTACTCTTATCGCATGCGCTGGGGCTTGCCGTCCCCATTTGGTACCTGCTCCTTTTTATTCCGCTCATGACCATTCTGAGTACGCTGCCTGTCAGCTTTAATGGTCTTGGTGTGCGCGAAGGAGGCTATGTGGCCTTCCTGGCTCTTGTGGGTGTGGGGAAGGAAGAAGCCCTGGCTTTTGGGCTGCTGTGGACTGCGCTACTCTTTGCCGCTGGATTGTTCGGCGGGTTGGTCTTGTTGCTGTCGCCTGAAGCACGCTTCTCTTTCCATCGGGCTGAAATAATGGCTAACCGGTCGTCGGCAGTGCCAATAGGAGAGCTTAGAAAAACGATGGACGGATAAGAATCGTCTCTTCGCGTCCGGCTCCAACCGAGATCATTTTGATCGGGATACCGATGATCTCTTCAATACGCTCGACATAGCGACGTGCATTGAGCGGGAGGGCATCGAGGCTGCGAATGTCCGTCAGAGGCTCGGTCCATCCGGGGAGGTCTACATAAATCGGGGTTAACCGTTCGAGGACTTGGATGCTCGCCGGGACTTCATCGTACTGCTGTCCCTGGTAGTCGTATCGGGTGCAGATCCGGATCGTTTGCAAGCCACTTAACACATCGATCTTGGTGAGCGCTAAGCTCGTGAGCCCATTGAGGCGAGCCGCAGTACGAACGACGACGGCATCAAACCAGCCACAACGGCGTGGCCGGCCGGTGACTGTGCCGAACTCGCCGCCGTCTCGGCGGAGTTTCTCCCCCTCAGGTCCAAACAACTCGGTAGGAAATGGTCCACTGCCCACTCGCGTCGTATACGCTTTGGAGATACCGATGACACTGTGAATCTGTTGCGGAGCAATCCCTGCACCGGCACAGACAGCTCCGGCTACGGTATTCGACGAAGTGACATACGGGTAGGTGCCGTGATCCACATCGAGCATCGTGCCTTGCGCCCCTTCGAACAGTACCTTCCGACCGTGGGTGATCTCCTGATAGAGATAGCGTGAGGTGTTCGTCACGTATGGTGCGAGCCGTTCGCGCAAGCGGCAATAGCTGTCGAAGATGTGTCCATACTCAAGTGCCTGCTCTTTCAGGATCGCACCGAGGTAAATATTTTTTTCCTGCAGATTGTGCGCGAGCTTTTCGCTAAACACTTTTTCGTCAAGTAAATCAACAAAGCGGATACCGACCCGAGCCATTTTGTCTTCATAGGTTGGCCCGATGCCCCGCCCGGTCGTGCCGATGCGACCTTCTCCGCGTAAGCGTTCGCGAGCAAGGTCAATGGCCTTGTGATAGGGCATGATGAGGTGGGCAGTTTCACTGATCTTCAGGAGCGCGGCATCAGAGAGGCAGCCTTGCCGTTGCAGTGTGTCGATCTCTTCTACCAGGGTTTGTGGGTCAACTACGACGCCGTTGCCAATGACACAGACTTTTCCTGCATGCAACACGCCGGAGGGAATCAGGCGCACGATCGTCTTGTGGCCATCGACGACCAGCGTGTGGCCGGCATTACTGCCGCCTTGGAAACGCACAATGATATCAGCTTCACGGGCAAGCAAATCAACAATCTTGCCCTTCCCTTCGTCGCCCCACTGGGCACCTATGACCACTAAAGTACTCATACTGGACTCATTCTGGTTAGAGCCGGATCTGCTGTGCTGAGACGATCGGTTCTAAGGTGCGCAACTCGGCGAGGACTTCAGACGGCACCTGACCATCGACATGAAATAACGAGATTGCCATTCCCCCGATGCGTTCGCGGCCAAGTTCCAGGCTGGCAATGTTGATGCCACGTTGACCTAACAACGTACCTACCGCGCCGACGACACCAGGAACATCGCGATTATGAAGCATGAGAATATGGCCATCGAGTACCGCTTCCAAGTAAAAGTCGTTGACCCGTACGAGTCGCACGGCATTGTTGCTGAAGACTGCCCCTTCCACCGTATTCACGCTCGTTTCACCCAGTACCCGCACAGTCACCGAGTTCAGAAAGTCACTGGGACGACTACTGCGAGACTCCACCACCCGGATGCCACGTTCGCGTGCGATGAGCGGTGCATTGACGTAGTTGATCGGTGATTCCAGCACTGGACTCAGGAGCCCACGGAGCACGGCAGCAGTTGCTGGGGTGACATCGTACTCGACGATCTCTCCGCTGTACTCGACCTGCACCTCTAGCGGCGCTCCGATGATAACTTGCGCAAGGAAACTGCCAAGCTTCTCGCCAAGAACCAGGTAGGGTTGCAGGAGCGCCAGCATCTTGGCGGTGAGAGCAGGGAAGTTGACGGCATTTTGAATAACCCCGTGTGTAAGGAAGTGGGCAACCTGGTCGGCAATAGCCACGGCAACGTTGATCTGCGCCTCGTCCGTTGCCGCACCGAGATGGGGGGTGCAAATGACCTGATCAAGTTGCAGCAGTGGATGGGTAGGCGGTGGAGGCTCTTCGACAAACACATCGAGGGCTGCACCCGCAATGAGACCGTTGGTAATCGCCTGAAAAAGCGCTCCTTCATCCACGATACCACCACGCGCGCAGTTGATCAGGCGTACCCCCCTTTTCATCTTGGCAAAGGCCGCTGTGCCAATCAAACCCCGAGTCTCTTTGGTCAGTGGCGTATGGACAGTGATGAAATCCGCATGGGCATAGAGCTCATCTAAACTGACCAGTTCGACTCGGAGCTTCGCCGCGGATTCGGGTGTGACAAAGGGATCGTAGGCGATCACGCGCATTTTCAGACCCAAGGCGCGCTCGGCGACAATCGAGCCGATATTGCCTAAGCCGATCACCCCCAATATTTTATTGGAAATTTCACTTCCAGTGAATTTTTCGCGTTCCCACTGCCCGGCTTTCAACGCCGCGTTGGCTTGGGGAATGTTCCGGGCAAGGGCCAAAAGCAGGGAGAGGGCGTGTTCGGCGGTGGTGACATTATTCCCTCCTGGGGTGTTCATCACCACAATTCCCTGTTTGGTGGCCGCTTCGACGTCGATGTTATCGACACCGATACCGGCCCGGCCGATCACGCGCAGGTTGGTGGCCGCTTCGATCACCGTCTTCGTGATCCGCGTCCCACTCCGGATAATCAATCCATGGTAAGAGGAAATGACGCGCGCGAGTTCCTCGCTCGTCAGGCCAGGGCGTATGTCGACGGCTATGTCTGGGGCCGCCTGCAGCCGTTCGAGTCCCTGCGAGGCAAGGTGATCGGTCACTAATACTTTGTGTGACATCACTACGATCTCAGCGCTGGCCAGCCTTCTAACAAGATTTCTTCCGCTGCACGGACCCCTCGGCCCAGTTCGAGAGGGTGGCCAAAGCGGGTGAGCGCCATTTCTAACGTGCTAATGGCGGTAATGACATCGAAGGGACCAGCGTAACCAATATGGGAAATACGAATGATTTTGCCTTTGAGGTGGTCCTGGCCACCAGCAATATCGACTCCCATGCGATCGCGCATGTACGTCAGCAACTGCGATCCATTGACGGTAGCAGGCAACCAGACGCCAGTTGCGGCCGGACTTGGAGCCTCTGGCGCGAGCAATTGCAGCCCAAGCGCTTGGACTGCTGCACGTGTGGCGGTTGCGAGGTGTGCGTGGCGAGCAAAGACGTGCTCCAAGCCTTCTTCTTGGAGAAGGCGCAGAACCTCATGCAACCCGTTGATCAGCGAGATAGCCGGTGTGTATGCGGAGGTGTGTTTTTGTTGTTCTTTGTATTCGCGCGTCAGGTCAAAATAGAAGCGTGGCACCTGCGTGTCTTCAACCCGGCGCCACGCTTTGGGGCTCAGCGCAATGAAGGCGAGACCCGGTGGCAGCATGAGCGCCTTTTGTGAGCCGGTCACCACGATATCGAGGCCCCAGCGATCCATTGGGGTATCCGTTGCGCCCACGGCGGTAATGCCATCAACAATCAGCAAGGTGTCAGTATTGCGGGTCAGTGCCGCAATTTTTTCTATCGGATGCAGGACTGTCGTGGAGGTTTCGCTGGCTTGGATCAGCACTGCCCGTGTTTCTGGGTGGTCTTGCAGAGTTTTTGCCACAAGAGCGGGGGCAATAGCTTGACCCCATGCCACCTTCAACTCGACTGTTTTTACATGAAACGCCTGGCAAATTTTGAGCCAACGCTCACCAAACTTCCCGCCGTTGACGACGATAGCCGTGTCTCCCGGAGAGCAGGTATTCGATACTGCTGCTTCCATTGCCCCAGTACCCGAAGCCGCCAAAATTAACACATCGTTTTCCGTCTGGAACAGCCAACGCAAACCTTCCTGCACTTCAGCGAAAAGACGCTCGAATTCTGGGGTGCGATGGTGAATCAGTGGTTGGGACATCCGCAACAACACTTCGGGCGGAACCGGAGTCGGGCCAGGGGTCAGTAGATAACGCTTTAACATGAAGGTCTCCATACGATACGCAGAAGAATCTGCACATAAAAACGCCTGGACATGATCGGGTCCAGGCGTCTCTTCTGAGACTGGTTCAGTAGAAAAATGGTGTATCGATGCGTGGAAGCTCAGTCAATGACGGTTTTTTCCTTTTTAACTTGATCCTCTTCTTGCACTTTTCCCTTGACAGCAAAAAAACACGGTAATATAGTCGTGGGGAAAAGTGGGGAAAAGTGGGGAAAAGAAAAACCCCATGTTTCGTGGTAGCTTTGAGCATACGATCGACGAGAAGGGGAGAGTGAACATTCCCGCGAAATTCCGTGAAGTTTTGCTTGGTAGGCAAGAGGACCGGTTAGTGGTCACGAAGTTTATCCTCAATTCATGTCGTTGCCTTGATGCCTATCCGCAATCGGAGTGGGATCATTTTGAAGAAGAGCTTGCTGCAAAACCACGTTTTGATGAAGATTTTCTCAAGTTGGAACATTTCTACCTTTCTAGTGCCGAGGACTGCACGATTGATAAGCAAGGACGCATTCTCCTGCCTCCTCTCCTGCGAGAATATGCGGGGTTAAGCAAAGACGTCATGTTTACCGGGGCAAGAAAGAAGTTTCGCATCTGGGACAAGGAGATCTGGAAAAAACTCAATACCGAATCCGAACGAGACCTCTCACAAAACCCGCGCTTGTTTAGCAGCCTGAATATTTAGCCATAGTGTACACGAATGGGGTGAACTTTACTAGCGAAAACGAGATGGAAGCAGCACAGATACCCCCCAATTCGCCCTCTTCTTCACGACACGTGCCAGTCATGGTGGAAGAAGTACTGGCCTTTCTTCGCCCCTGCCCGGGCTCTCGTATTCTCGATGGTACAGTCGGTGGGGGTGGGCACACGGCGGCGTTACTCGAGGCGTGTTTGCCTGGAGGGAGATTATTAGGGCTAGATCAAGATGTGCATGCTCTCGCGGTTACCGCAGAGCGGCTCACCGCGTTTGAGGGGAACTATGTGCTGGTGCAGGAAAATTTTGGCCAGGCGCTTGCCGTCATGGCCCAACTCGGATGGGAGGGGTTTGACGGCGTGCTGCTCGATCTTGGGCTCTCGTCTTTGCAGCTTGAAGATGGTGAACGCGGGTTTAGTTTTTTGCGATCGGGACCGCTGGACATGCGTATGGACCAGCGGCAAGAGATCTGTGCGGCAGACCTGGTGAATCGGACCAGCGAAGCTGAGCTCAAACAGATCTTTCGTGACTTTGGTGAAGAACGAGCCGCTGGAGCCCTTGCCCGTATCCTTGTCCGAGTCCGCGCAAAAACGCCCGTGACGACGACGACGGTTTTGGTCAAGATCATAGAACAGATTGTTAAACGCACCCCTCGTACCCACCTCCATCCAGCGACGCGGGCTTTTCAGGCGTTGCGTATTGCGGTCAATCACGAACTTGACCATCTTGCGGCTTTCTTACGTGAAGGGTACCGGTTATTACGTCCTGCCGGGCGCATGGTGATCATTGCGTATCATTCGCTGGAAGACCGTTTAGTCAAAGAGGCGTTTCGACGCTGGTCAGCGGCTTGTCTTTGCCCGCCCCAGTTGCAGGTGTGTGTGTGTGGCTGGTCCCCGCAGGTCCGAATCTTGACAGCGAAGCCACTGACGCCGTCTGCACAAGAGCTGCACCTGAACCCCCGGTCACGCAGCGCTCGGCTGCGGGTCGTAGAGCGGTATCCTGCTGAGGAGGAAAGGTAAATGCCTCGTTCACGTGGCTGGGGCCAGTACGTGACTCTCGCCGTGGTGGGGTTAGGGCTCACGCTCGCGCAAGTCTGGATTCGTCTGCAGGTGGTTGCGCTCGGCTATACCTTATCAAACACCCGGCAGTTAGTGCACTCGCTCGAAGGAGAAAAACAGGCTCTTGAAGTGGAATGGCGCGCGCTGACCGCTCCGAGTCGTTTAGCCGAACAAGCTGCTAAACGACTCGGGTTGGCCGCTCCGCGTCCTGAACAAGTTGTTCGCATACCGTGACGAGGAGAGTGTATGGAAAAGCGTCTGCTTGGCGCTGGGGGGCTGGTTGGGATAGGGCTGCTTCTCGTATTCTTCCGGCTCTTGCAGCTGATTGTTGTGCAAGGTGAGGAATTGGCCCGTCAAGCTGAAGGCCAGCACTGGCAACGCACGACTTTGATCCCACTCCGAGGGGCGATTGTCGATCGCAACGGCGAACCCCTCGCCCTCAGTATCCCTGCGGAGGCGTTGTATGTCCGGCCGAAGAAAACCCCAGCCGATGTGAAGACGCAGACCCCGACGCTTGCCTCGACACTGCAGATCTCTCGCCAAGCCGTGGATCACGCATTATCCTCTCCGGTCCCTTTTGTCTGGCTGAAGCGCCAAGCCACGTTACAAGAAGCGGCGCGGGTCCGGGCCCTTGGTATCCCTGGTGTCGAGAGTATCGAGACCCAGCGGCGTTTTTACCCGCAGGGCACCCTGGCGGCGCCTTTGTTGGGGTTCACCAATATCGATGCTCAGGGGCTCGAGGGCATAGAGCGGGCGTATGAGCGTTACTTGCGTGGCGAGCCCGCTGAGATCGTCGGAGAACGTGATGCTTTCGGCCGTACTATCCTCGCGCAGGGTGGAGAAACACCCCCAAAAGCTCTGAGCGTGCGGCTGACGCTTGATGCGGGGCTGCAGTACCTGGCCGAGCGAGAGCTCGAACGAACAGTGCATCAGACCAAGGCGCAGGCCGGGACCGCAATCATCCTCGATCCGCAGACATTCGCCGTATTGGCCCTTGCCCAAGTGCCAACTTTCGATCCCAACGCCCCAGGAAAGTCTCCGGTCGAGGTCCGACGCAACCGAGCGGTCAGCGATTGTTATGAGCCGGGCTCGACTTTGAAAGGACTGTTGGCAGCAGCCGCTCTTGATGCAAATGTCGTGCGTCCCGAAGAGCAGATCTTCTGTGATCTCGGGAAGTATCAGGTGGGAAGGCATACCATCAACGACCATCATTCTTACGGCTGGTTAACGTTCGCTGAGGTGCTACAGAAGTCGAGTAACATTGGTGCGGCGAAAGTCGGCGAGCGATTAGGAAGAGAAACCTATTCCTCCTACTTGCGGGCGTTTGGCTTTGGCCGCGTCACTGCCATCGATTTGCCCGGAGAAATCCCTGGACTCCTCTCTGCGCCGAGTACGTGGGCGCGGATCAACTTAGCCACCATCAGTTTTGGTCAGGGAATTGCCGTGACCCCTTTACAACTGGCCTGTGCGTACGCTGCCTTAGCGAATGACGGCGTCCTGATGCGGCCGTATATCGTGCGCGAGGTGTTCGATGCTGACGGCAAAGTTGTCGTGGCCAATAGTCCACAACGGTTGTGGCAGGTGGTGCGAACCGACACTGCCCATCAGATCCTGCGTATGTTAGAAAAAGTCGTAGAACAGGGAGGTACTGGCCGGCGCGCGCGAATTGATGGCGTGCGGGTTGCTGGAAAAACTGGGACCTCACAGAAGATTGATCCCCGTGGCGGGTATTCGGCTCGAGGCCGCATCGCCTCCTTCGTTGGCATTGTCCCGGCTGACCAGCCACGATTGGTGATCCTCATTACGATCGACGAGCCCAGGACCGGCGTGTACGGTGGCGAGATTGCCGCGCCCGTTTTTCAGGCAATCGCGCAACAGGCGCTGGTACAATTGGGAATCCAGGCGAACACGCCCTTTGCCGAGCGGCCGGATACAGCCGTGCCACCAATACTAACTGCTCCGTTACAAGGACAACCCCGCCTGCGTTCCATTGCCAGCGCCGAGGCGACGGCTCCTGTGGCCTCGGCTGAACTGAGTGAGGGGCCAAATTTCTTAGGGATGAGCCTACGCGAGGCGATGGTGACGGCACAACGCGATAAGCTGCGCCTAAGTACGACTGGCCGTGGTTATGTTGTGCGCCAGACGACACAGCGCAACCCAGAAACTGACGAATTAGTCTATGCTCTGACACTTGCTCCCACTGGTGAGGTGCGACCTTGATGCTGTACGATCTTCTTCCCACCTTTGTCCCTGTGCAGATTCAGGGAAAGGTAGACCTGCAGGTCACTCACCTTGCCTATGACTCTCGTGCGGTCCAACCAGGAACGCTGTTTTTCGCTCTTCCTGGTAGCAAAATGCACGGAGGGCATTTCCTCAGTCAGGCGATTGCCCAGGGCGCATGTGCCATTGTCGTGCCACCGGAGACGACAGTGGTTAGTCAGGTAACGGTGATTACCTCCTCTGCGCCGCGGGTGCTGCTTGGTCTGGTGGCTGATCGCTTCTTTCAACGGCCAAGTGCACGACTCGCCTGTGTCGGCGTAACGGGCACGAGCGGAAAAACGACAACGACCTATCTGCTTGAGTCGATGTGGCAAGCCATGGGGTGGTCCACTGGAGTTATTGGGACCGTGAGCTATCGGTACCGAGACCAGGTATTACCCGCACCATTTACCACCCCTGAAGCGGTGGAATTGCAGGAGTTGCTGAGCACAATGATGACGGCTGGTGTGACCCATGTCGTCATGGAAGTTTCCTCTCATGCCTTAGTACAAGAACGCGTGCGAGGATGTTCCTGGGATGGTGCGGTTTTTACCAACCTCGGTCGTGACCATCTGGATTTCCATCAGGACCTCGATGACTATTTTGCTGCTAAATCTCGATTGTTTCT
This sequence comes from uncultured Enterobacteriaceae bacterium, assembly GCA_964502465.1. Taxonomy (GTDB): domain Bacteria; phylum Desulfobacterota; class Binatia; order Bin18; family Bin18; genus CAZCWX01. The sequence continues at coordinate 14,863 of CAZCWX010000700.1, forward strand.
CCAGGCTCTCGCGGAGTCGGAGAAACCGGACCGTTTCGCGGTGATCAATGCTGACGACCCCTGGGGGACACGCCTCCTCGCTCAGCCGATTCCCGCTCGAGTGTTCACCTATGGACTCCAGCCGGGCGCCTCTGTGTCGGTACGGCATATGGAAGCAGATGCGCGCGGCTTGCGTGGCCTCCTCCGACTCGATAGAGAAGAGGTTGAATTCTCTTCTGCTCTGATCGGTGAACCGCATCTCTACAACATCATGGCAGCAGCGACTGCCGCCTACGCGTTGGGCATGCCGCCAGAACGCATTGCTGCCGGAATTGCCTGCTGTACCGCTGTGCCTGGCCGTCTCGAGGCGATTGATGTCGGTCAACCTTTCGCGGTGCTGGTTGACTATGCACACAAACCTGATGCATTGGAGAAGACTCTCCGGGCAATACGCCGGTTCACCCCTGGGAGACTCCTGACTGTATTCGGTTGTGGTGGGGATCGGGACCGTGGGAAAAGGCCACTGATGGGAGAAGCCGCTGGCCGGCTGAGTGATATTGCGCTGTTAACTTCTGACAATCCACGTACTGAAGATCCCTGGCAGATCATTGCTGACACAGAATCTGGGTTGATCCAGACAGGGCTGGAAAAGGTTGTGGATGCGCAAACCATCGCCACCCTGCAGCGAGGATATCTGGTGCTGGTCGATCGGCGTGAGGCGATTCATGCCGCTCTTGCCGGGGCGCGACCTGGGGATACGGTGGTGATCGCCGGCAAAGGGCACGAAGACTATCAGATTATTGGCTCGACGAAACATCATTTTGATGACCGCGAAGAGGTACGTGCGTACTTCACGCACTGATCCAGTGAGGGACACGGATGATATTCTTTCTGTTTTCACGCTTTTCATCCCTGAATGAGGAGATTTGATGCTCTACGCCCTGCTGTATCCTTTGCATACAACCTACTCGGCGTTTAACGTGTTCCGCTATATCACGTTCCGCACTCTTGTGGCTGCGATCACAGCACTGATCATCTCATTTGTCCTGGGGCCGTGGCTGATTGCCCGCCTCACGGCCCTGCATGTAGGTCAGCAGATCCGCCCAGACGGCCCAGCCACCCATCAGAGTAAGGCTGGTACCCCAACGATGGGGGGGGGCTTAATCCTCTTTTCTTTAACGCTTGCTACCCTGTTGCTTGCGGACCTGACAAATTTTTACATATGGTTGGCTTTGGGAGTGACAATCGGTTTTGGGCTGATCGGCTTTGTCGATGACTATCGAAAACTTCGCCGTCGCAACTCTGCTGGGCTAACGGGGAGGCAGAAGTTGGTTGCGCAGTTTACCATTGCCACCCTTGCCGCTTTGCTGTTGTCAGGCCTTCCTGGCTTTGACAGCACGGTCACTGTTCCTTTCTTCAAGGACATGCGCCCAGATCTCGGCTGGTTTTATATTCCTTTTGCCGCTTTGGTGGTGGTAGGGGCTTCCAACGCAGTGAATCTGACTGATGGGCTTGATGGCCTGGCTATCGGGCCGGTGATGATTACTGGTGTCACCTATGTGATCTTTACCTATGTCAGTGGCCATGCCGGAATTGCCGAGTATCTGCAAGTGAGTTACGTGGCAGGGGCGGGTGAACTTGCGGTGTTCTGTGGCGCCCTCGCCGCAGCCGGGCTCGGGTTCTTATGGTTTAACGCGTATCCAGCCCAGATGTTTATGGGCGATATCGGCTCGCTCTCGTTGGGAGCCGCGTTAGGGATCGTCGCGCTGATCAGCAAACAGGAGGTTGCGCTGGTGATGGCTGGGGGGGTATTCGTCGCCGAAGCGGCTTCGGTCATTTTTCAAGTGGGCTCATATAAGTTGAGGCGAAAGCGGATTTTTCGCATGGCCCCACTGCATCACCATTTTGAACTGCTGGGCTGGCCTGAACCGCTCATTATCGTCCGTTTTTGGATTGTGTCGATTATCTGTGCACTCGGCGCGCTCAGCACGCTGAAATTAAGGTAGCGAACGAATGGACTTTCACGGCAAGACTGTGCTCATCATCGGACTGAAACGCACCGGCGTGAGTGTGGCACGCTTCGTGGCTCGAGTCGGAGGCCAGGTGCGCGTCGTTGATCGCCGAGGACAGGATGCGCTTGCGCCAGAAGTGGCGAGTCTCGCCGATGTGGCTGTTGACTTCCGTTTGGGACAGGAAGATCCGGCAGTGCTGATTGACGTTGACTTGGTGGTGCCCAGCCCTGGAGTTCCCCGGCATGCCCCGCTGTTAACCGCAGCGGTCCAACAGGGGATACCAGTCTGGAGTGAGATCGAGTTGGCGTATCGTGTTCTCCGCTGCCCGGTGCTTGCCATTACCGGGACGAACGGCAAGAGCACGACAACTGCGTTGCTTGGTGCGATCCTCCGTCAAGGGGGGCAGCGGGTCTTTGTCGGTGGTAACCTTGGGACGCCGTTGATCGATGCAGCCACAGAGGATTACGACGTTGCCGTTGCCGAGGTTTCAAGCTTTCAGTTGGAATGGGTTGAACGTTTTCGTCCTCACATTGGAGTCTGGCTGAATTTAACAGAAGACCACCTGGATCGACACGGAAGCTTGGCTGCCTATGGTATGGCAAAGCGTGCCCTCTTCACTCAGCAAAAGGTCACAGATTGGGCCGTTATCAATCGAGATGATCCGGCCGTATGGAATCTCACTCAGGGGCTGTCTAGTCACCTCTTCTCTTTTGGCTGGGCAGAGGTCGAGAACGGAACCTGGCTCAGTGGTCGCTCTCTTATTGTGAGGCATCGGGGAGAAGCGGCACGGTATGCGCTTGAGCAGGTGCGCCTGTATGGTCGCCATCATGACGAGAATGTGATGGCAGCGGTCAGTGTTGCAACCGTGTGGGGCATAGAACCGCCGGCGATAGACCGTGCTCTGGCAGAATTCTCTGGCTTGCCCCACCGCCTGGAGTTGGTCGCGAAAAAGCACGGTGTTTGTTACTTCGACGACTCGAAAGGAACGAACGTCGGTGCGGTCATGCAGTCCCTGGCGAGCTTTCCTGGGCGGATCGTTCTCCTGGCTGGGGGGGTGGATAAAGGCGGAGACTACGAACCGCTGCGGGTGTTAGTACGCGAGAGAGTCAAAAAACTCATTGTGTTTGGCCAGGCTAGAGAAACCCTGCAGACTGCACTCGGGCAGGAAGTGGATACGCTCGTTGTAGACACTTTACCGGAGGCGGTGCGGGAGGCTGCGGCAGTGGTACAAACGGGGGATACCGTGTTGCTTTCCCCTGCATGTGCCAGTTTTGATCAGTTTCGTGACTATGTTCATCGGGGACAGGTCTTTCGTGCTTGTGTCGAGGCGTTGTGACCAGTTGGGGATGCAAACCGTATTGGCCTTTCCACAGGAGCAGGACTCGGGGTTCTGGTCTGCTAGGCCAGAACAGTTGGGAAGAGCTGGGGCTGAGCTGCATCTATGTTTCTACGCCCCCGCCAGTCCACGAGGCGGTTATGGTGAAGCGGGGACCGGTTGACCCCTGGCTGCTACTTGCCGTGTGCCTGTTACTGCTGGTTGGTGAGGTGATGGTCTTTAACACGACATACTTCTATGCGTTTGAGCACTTCGATGATTCGTATCGCTTCGTGTGGAAGCATCAAGTCGCGGTTATTCTTGGGAGTCTGGGCTTTATTCTGGCAACCGTGATCCCCAGCACCAGCTACCGTCGCTTTGCCTATCCGCTTTTAGCGTTAGCGGTTTGCGGTCTGGTGATTGTTTTTATGCCAGGGGTGGCGCACGGCAAAGTCCACCGGTGGATCGCCTTGGGGCCGCTGAATTTTCAACCCTCAGAACTGGCGAAGGGTGCAGTCGTCTTGTACCTTGCGCATTCTTTGACCAAGAAAGCTGAACGGATCACCAACTTTTTCTATGGTCTTGTTCCGCCTGTATTAGTTGTTGGTATTATCGTATTGCTCATTGCCTTAGAGCCCGACCTGGGGGGCGCTGTTCTTATTTGCCTGACACTCCTCGTTGTGTTTTTTGCTGCTGGCGCGAGGGTACGCCATTTGGCCATGCTGACGATCTGTGGCGTAGTCTTCCTCGTTTGCAGTATTCTCATGGCTGATTACCGCCTCGATCGTCTCTGGTCCTTTCTTGATCCTGTCGCCCATAGACAGGGTACGGGCTACCAGCTCAACCAATCTTTGCTTGCCTTTGGCGCTGGCGGGATTCAAGGGGTTGGCTTAGGAGAGAGTCGCCAGAAGCTCTTCTACCTTCCCGAGGCCCATACTGACTTTATTTTCGCGGTTGTCGGTGAGGAAACCGGGCTGTGGGGGACAGTCAGTGTTCTGTTGCTGTTCACGCTCTTGGGAATACGTGGGTTGCGCCTAGCGATCCGTCATCCACACTGCTTTGGTCGCCTTCTGGCTTTTGGGTTGACGTTCCTCCTGGTGTGCCAGGCAGGACTGAACATGGCAGTTGTCCTGGGGATGCTGCCAACGAAAGGGTTGACGCTGCCTTTTGTGAGTTATGGCGGATCGTCGCTGGTGATGGCAATGATCTATGCGGGCATGCTGTTAAGCCTGTCACGCGAGAGTCGCAGGGAGAACAAAGTCTATGTCTAGAGGTCTCCGACTTGTCCTCGCTGCGGGCGGCACAGGTGGGCATTTGTTTCCTGGTATCGCCGTCGCTGAGGCTATCCAACGTGAGGCTGGTGCTGAAGTCCTGTTTGTTGGGACGGCAAACGGTATGGAGAAAGAGATCGTGCCCCGTCTTGGCTTTCCCTTGCGTCTCATTCCCGCTGAGCAATTGCGTGGCAGAGATTGGCGGGGCATGGTACGGGCTCTCTGGGCGGCGTTGTTGGGGCTGAGAGCGGCATGGCGGGTGATGCAAGAGTTTGCGCCAGATCTCATTTTTAGCATCGGAGGATACGCCTCTGGACCAACCGTACTGGCCGGATGGATCAAACGCATCCCCTGCGTACTACTCGAGCCGAACGCCATTCCTGGCCTGGCGAATCGGTTGCTGGGCCGGTTGGCCGCCAAAATCTGTCTCGGCTTTCCTCGTACCGCGCAATTCTTTCCCCCGCACAAAGCGGTGTACACGGGGAATCCTTTACGTTGGAATACCGCGGTCTTTCCAGGGCACCCATCCCCTCGCTCCGAAGACTTAACCGTGCTGGTTTTTGGTGGGAGTACCGGGGCGCGTCATTTGAACCAGGTTGTTCCTCACGCTCTTGCGCTGTTGCAACAGGGGGGAAAGACCTGTCGCCTCATCCATCAGACTGGCAAAGCCGACCACACAGAGGTCAGTACAACCTATGCCCAGTTGCACCTCAAGGCCGACGTGGTCCCTTTCATTGAAAACATGCAGGAGATGTATGTTGCCGCTGATTTGGTCGTTTGTCGAGCTGGCGCGATGACCATTGCTGAACTGACCGCTCTGGGGAAACCTGCCATTTTGATTCCCTATCCTTATGCTGCCGATGATCATCAACGCGCAAATGCCGAAGTGTTAGTCCAGGCCGGCGCTGCCCGGATGATCCTTGATGCGGAACTGACTCCTGGACGATTAAGCCAAGAAGTGGGGCTGCTTCTGACGGACCGCCTCAAACTCTCGGTGATGGCTCAGGCCTCAGCCGCTTTGGGACGGCCAGATGCCACGGCCGCCGTGGTGCGTGAATGCCTGGCATGTGTGCCACAGGTGCGACAACCCAGGCAGGGGGAGAGAGGCCGATAATGGATCACCCTTCAACGTTGACAGCTCCAACTGCGATGTTGCCCTTGCCCCTGGTACCGGCACGGAACGGTGGAGGAAGGGGAGAATGGAGACCAATGGCGTATCGTGGAACTGCTGGAGTGCCGGTGCTGTTCGACACCAACCGGTGTATTCATTTCGTTGGCATCGGGGGAAGTGGCATGAGCGGCATTGCTGAAGTGTTGCTAAACCTCGGCTATCAGGTGAGCGGGTCAGACCTTACCGAGTCTGACACCACCCGGCGCCTTGCCGCGCTCGGTGCTCGTATTATCTATGGCCACCGTTCTGAACAGATCGCGCCAGAGATCGATGTGGTGGTGATCTCTTCGGCGGTCAAATATGCCAACCCGGAAGTGATACGCGCTCGTGAACTGGCGATCCCTGTGATCCCGCGAGCAGAAATGTTAGCCGAGTTAATGCGGCTCAAATATGGCATTGCGGTTGCCGGCACCCATGGCAAAACGACGACCACCTCGCTGGTTGCGGCTGTGCTGGCTCAGGCCCAGCTCGATCCGACCATGGTGATCGGCGGCAGATTGAATGTCCTCGGCTCAAACGCGCGCCTTGGACAAGGACGCTTCCTGGTGGCGGAAGCGGATGAGAGCGATGGGACTTTTCTCCTGCTCAGTCCCACGATTGTAGTGGTGACAAACATTGATCCTGAGCACCTTGATTTTTATGGTGACTTGGACAAGGTCAAAGCTGCCTATCTCGAATTCATCAATCGGGTGCCGTTTTACGGCCGCGCGGTGCTCTGCCTCGACAGTGTGAACGTCCGTGCGCTGTTGCCGCAGGTGCGGAAACGGTTTGTTACGTATGGACTCAGTCCTGAAGCTGAGTTCACCGCCCGGAACCTGCTTGTTTCAGGACTAACAACCCGCTGTGACGTGTGGCATGGAGAGCATCCACTTGGGGAACTGCAGCTGAACCTTCCTGGACGTCACTACGCGTTAAATGCGCTGGCGGTTGTCGCGGTTGCTACAGAACTTGGCATTCCTTTTCCCCAGGTCCAGGAAGCGCTTGGCAGCTTTTCGGGCATTCAACGACGCTTTGAGGTGAAAGGAGAGGCCGCAGGGATTATGGTGGTCGATGACTATGCCCATCACCCTGAGGAGATACGGGCGACTCTGCGGGCAGCACGCGAAGGCCTCTGTCAACAACAGAACCGTCGGTTAGTGGCGTGCTTCCAGCCGCATCGGTATACCCGTACGCGTGACCTGTTCGATGAATTCCTTTCTGCCTTTGATGATGCCGATGTTGTGGTGCTGACAGAAGTATACCCGGCAGGTGAGGAAAGCATCGAGGGAGTGTCCGGTGAAGCCCTCTACCGGGCCTTGAAAAAGCGCGGGCATACCGACGTGCGCTTTGCGATGCATAAGGAAGATCTGATAAGCGCAGCGTGTGACTTGCTCCGGGGTGGGGATCTGCTTTTGACCTTGGGGGCGGGAGATATCTACCGACTTGGGCCAGAGGTGCTGGCGCGACTGCAGGAGGGGAAGGCCGGATGCGCGCTGAGCTGAAAGGGAAGCTCGTCGGCGTTTTAGCCGGGCGAGTGCGGTTCGCCGTCTCCTTGGCTCGCTACACCTCTTTTCGGATCGGCGGTCCGGCAGATGCTTTCATCGAACCTGAAACGTTAGAAGAATTACAAACAGTGATTTCGCTTCTTCACCAGGAAGCGATCCCTTTTTTCGTTCTGGGTGGAGGAACCAACATCCTTGTGAGTGATAAAGGTGTACGTGGCGCGGTGATCAAATTGGGAGAAGGGTTTAAGTATACGCATTGGCAGGAAGGGGCAGAAACTGCCAGCGTGGCAGTCGGTGCCGGCCGTTCGTTGGGCCGCTTCGTGCGCGAAGTCGTAGCGAAGGGGTATGGAGGGATAGAATTTGCCGAGGGGATTCCGGGGAGCGTCGGGGGTGGACTGCTGATGAATGCTGGTGCGTTTGGCGGTGAGCTCAGTCATATAGTCGAAACCATTACCGGTGTATCCCAAGACGGTTATGTGACCTGCCTGACGCGCAAGGTCTTGCAGTTCGCCTACCGCAGTACTGTCCTTCCCCCTGGTTTCATTATTGCCGAGATCGCGTTCTGGCTGCGGCGAGACAGGCAAGCGAACCTGGTCGAGGCGATGGAACGCGCTCAGCAGAAGCGTCAACAGACGCAGCCGCACGGCTACCCTAATGCCGGGTCGATTTTCAAGAATCCACCTGGTGCCTATGCTGGGCAGTTGATTGAGGCGGTTGGACTGAAGGGCCTTCGCCAGGGGCGTGCCCAGGTTTCAGAGAAACATGCAAACTTCATTGTCAATACCGGAGGGGCCAATGCTGCTGAGGTGCGGTGCCTCATGGAACAAGTGCAACACCTGGTGTGGGAAAAGCATCAGATGTGGCTTGAACCCGAAGTCCGACTTGTGGGGGAGTGGTGACCACGCAATGGCACGATAGGAAGGTGGGGATACTCTTTGGCGGGCTTTCCGCCGAGCGGGAGATCTCTTGCCTAACCGGCGCTGCCGTGTGTCAAGCGCTGCGCGAACGTGGCTATGCGGTTGTTGAGATTGAGGTGATGGCTGATGGGAGGTGGATTGAGCAAACCCGAGAAGCTGATGTCGCGTTTATTGCGCTGCATGGCAAGTTTGGCGAAGACGGGAATGTCCAGGGAGTTCTTGAGTTGTTGGGAGTGCCGTACACCGGTTCTGGAGTTTTGGCCAGTGCACTGGCGATGAATAAGCCGATGGCGAAACGGGTCTGGCAGTGGCATGGGTTGCCAACTCCACAGTGGCAGATCAGAGAAAGGGACAACCCTGGGTGTCTGACTGATCTCGCGTATCCAGTGGTAATAAAGCCGAGTACTGAAGGCTCAAGCGTGGGGGTGAGCATTGTCCGGTCAGAAGAGGGGGTACGCGGGGCGCTTGCCGAGGCGCTCCGCTACGATGGGCAAGCGCTCGTAGAAGCCTACATTCCAGGCAAAGAAGTCACTGTCGGTATACTGGGCGGACGTGCCCTTGCCGCCATGGAGGTGATCGCCAAGGGCGAATTTCATTCGTATGCGGTCAAGTACACTGCCGGACGCGAGGAATTTCTGTTACCGGCGCCGCTGCCCTCCACTGTCTATCAACACGTGCTTGATATCGCCCTGGCAGCCTCTCAAGCACTCGGCTGTACGGGGTACAGCCGAGTGGATACGCGAGTCAACCTGCAGGGGGAAATCTTTCTGTTGGAAGCGAATTCACTGCCCGGCCTGACCACACTGAGCTACCTGCCACGGATAGCAGCGTACGCCGGGTTGAACTATGGGGACCTGATCGAGGCGATCCTGCAACAGGCGACGCTGCATATCCAGAGGAGTCAGATATGAGCAACCCTTTCCTCCTCCAGCGCTTCAGCAAGAAAAAGAACAGCCGCGTGCGGG
>CAZCWX010000701.1:0-8088 GCA_964502465.1 uncultured Enterobacteriaceae bacterium
CGAAGAAGCAAGTGTCATTGCGAGCGGAGCGAAGCAATCTTTGCTGAAAAAGAGCTTGCTTCGTCGCCTCCGGCTCCTCGCAATGACAGGGGCTCCCATCTACTCATGAAGTCGGGGAGTTATTAATTTTTTGATCCTAAGGGAATGCCTGCTCGCCGTGCTGCTTACAGCGGTTTGCATTTGTATGAAGAGGTGATTCTTGGGTTTCCTCTCCCCTCGTGGGAGAGGGACAGGGTGAGGGGAAAAGGAGCGGTAACGAGTCTATTCATCCAAACGAAAAGTGCTGTAAGCAGCCAGTACCACATCCCACACCTGCGGAGTACGTATTTGAGGGGAGCAGAGCGCCGCAACGTCAAATTGCCCTTTCTTAATCTGGTGAACAAGTTCAATCCCGGTAATCGTGATGGCTGCATGATGCCAATCTCCTGTGGTTTGATTTAGCGTACCGACCCTGCCTCTGCATATGAGTTTTCTCCATGCCGTTTGGTATCTGCGACCGTAACGGGGCGTGAGGTCCAAGGACGGCTGGCCCGCTCCTTTGATGGGAGGTGAATCCCCCAACCCTGACCATCCCCTCGAGGTCCACGCCAACCATGCGCATCCGAGACGTCTGCCCGCGTTCCACGCCCCTCAAGTATACGGAAATACGGCCACCTTCACAATGGCAAACAGCTGCATCCATGCAAGGCCTGTGGTCGTCAGTTTCGCCTTTGCCTAGCAACCGAGACTCTCTCCTTCTCTTCTGCAAAGAGCGCACGCAACGGAGACCAGGCCAGAACGGGGGCTATATATTACGGCCTCTCAAGTCGCGCAAATTCATGACATAATGGGTTTACATGCCGCTTCATTGGCGAACTTGGACAATCCCTACTTTTGGTGGCACTGAAAGCCTTAAGAAAGCAATGGTTTGGTGTCTCTTGGTACCGCCCTCTCGTCATCAAAAGTGCGAGAGAGCCCGCTTTTGCCCGCTCTCCTCTACCCCTTGTCCCTTTCTCCTCCGTATGAAACAACGTCCACCAGGACCAGCGAGCGTTGCTCAATGCCAGCATTGTTCAAGGGAAGGGCACAATGACCGGGTTCAACTCCTTCGACCGGTTTGAAAAGACGTTCGATATCGAAGATCCGGCTTTCGCAGAACAGTTCGAGGACGTTCTCGAACACCTTATCACCAAATGCCCCGTGGCCCACAGCGAGGTCGGGCCCGGCTACCACGTCTTTAATCGCTATAAAGACGTGCGACGCTGCGCAGCGGACTGGCGCACCTTCAGCAGCGCGGACGGCTGGCTGCTGAATCCACCAGAGGGCAACCTCCCGATTCTGCCAGAGGACTTAGATCCGCCCTATCACACCACATGGCGCCGCGTGTTGAATCCCTTTTTTGATCCTAAGGCAGTAGGTTGCCTCGAGCCGAGCGCGCGCCGGTACGCCGGCGAGCTGGTGGATCGCTTTGCGCCGCGGGGGTGTTGCGAATACGTGGCGGAGTTCGCCGCCCAGCTGCCGGGTCTGATATTGTTCCACCACCTCATCCCAGTACCGGTCGACGACCTGCCCACGCTCTTTCACGACATCGATATGTATGCGTTTGGGCCAGGCGACGAGCGGGCCCCGGCATTCGGCCGCGTGCATGCGTACCTGGAGCAGTTTCTCCAAGCCCGCCGCAAAGAGCCCGCACGGGATGACTTGGTGGATGTGCTGCTCGCCGGCGTCGAGCGCGAGGGCGAACCCTGTTCCTGGGAGGACAAAGTCCACACCACCCTCGATGTCGTTTTTGGCGGCCTGGCCACAACCACCCATGCAATTGCCGGCGCCATATACGAACTCGCGACCAAGCCCGCCGCCCGCCAGGAGATCCTGCGGGACCCCGTATGTCTCGCCACGGCAGTAGAGGAAACGGTCCGTCTCCATGCGCCCGTCGTGGCCGTGGGGCGCACGGCACGCGCCGACGTAGAAGTGAGCGGCGTCGCGGTCAAGGCGGGCGACCGTGTGGCGCTCAACTTTGCGGCGGCCTCTCGTGATCCCGAGATGTGCGCCAACCCACGGAAATTTAACGTCCATCGTGAGGAGGTGGTGCATACCGCCTTCGGGATCGGCCCTCACCGCTGCCTCGGCGAACATCTCGCGCGGTTGGAGATCCGGATCGCCATCGAAGAATTCTTAAAGCGGATCCCGGATTTCGAATTAGAGCCGGGCACCCAACCGCAATACGAAAGCGGCCAGTTGCGCACGATGAAGAATTTGCGCTTGAGGTGGTCTGTCTGAGCGGTTTTGTCAAGTTGTCGAGAAAAAAACAAAGCTGACCATCGGTGTTGAGTCAGATCCGAGCAGTTAGGTAATCAGTTACATAACTCTTCCTCTGCTCCCTAAAGCCGTCGTTCCACTGCTTGTCAGGACCCGTTGACACGGGTCCTGAACGATTTTTTGAACCAGAGAAATAGAGTCGTTTTTAACTGAAAGAGGTATAACATTCCCTCAATCTACCCACCCATGTCAGGCGACCAGTTGTAAATCTTCGCGAGGGTCCCGCCCATGAGTGCAGAACGCTCTGCCTCCGAGAGCTGGTCCGTGACCCGAAACGCCTCAACGCCTTGCTCGTAGGTCAATAAGCCCACGGCCCGGGTCCAGTCGGTGCCCCACAGGCAGCGGTCGAAGCCGAACGCCTCGAAGATCTGGCCCAGCGGCTCCCAGATGTCCGGGTACGGGAAGGGCTGATGGGACAGGGTACAGGCACCGGAAATCTTAATGGTCACGTTGTCGTAGGCTGCAAGCGAAACCACAGTGGCTAACTCGGCGAACGGGTCTGGCGGTACGGGGGGAGCGAAAGGTTGGATCAGCCCCACATGATCGACCACCACCTGAGTGTTGGGATGGCGGCGGGCCAAGTCCCGTAAGAGAGCCAGCTTGCCCCAGCACAACACATTCACCGGAACCCCGGCTTTGGCGCCGGCGGCGAGGATACGATTGAGACCCGGATCGTCCGCGTCGCGTGACCGGGGCGTGAGCATGAGACGGGCTCCGACCACCCCCGGTGTCCTTGCCCACTCCGCGATCTCCTCAGCGACCGTTTCCGACCGAGGATCGAAGGGCTTGATCAAGCCGAACCGGCCCGGATGTTTCGCGTAGACCTCGAGGGCATAGCTGGCATCGTAGCGATACAGCGTGAAGGGCGACACCAGCAACGCCCCATCGACGCCGACCGCGTCCATCGCTGCCACCATGTCATCGCCGGTGACCTCAGCCGGCCCCGGCAGGAATCCGCTCCACGGACGCTCAGGACGATCCCGCTCGTAGGCATGGACTTGGGAGTCAATCGTGGGAGTCTGAGTTGCCATCGTACTTGCCCCTTTCCTAGACCGTCTGAGTATAGGAAATCCCGGTAGGAAGCGAGGCTCTCGCCCTGCCCCCTCCAGACAGAACGGCTCGTGGACGGGCGTTTAGCCTTAAGAAGAGTTGGGAGACCACCAAGAAGTCGGAGAGGTGGACGCTTTTTAACCGGTTAAGCATCTAATATATTTTGATTTTTCGATTACGAGAGACCTTTGCCTCCCCGACTCTTTGGTGTTCTCCTACCGGTCCGTCCCTATCGTACAGGGCGAAAAAACGCGTCTTCCTGTAGCGTTCGATCCGATAGGAATCATCGGACATGGGTTTTCATGACATACCCCCTGCCCGCTGTATCAAGAGAATTTTTACGTCTGAGGGGAAAATGCCTAAATCTTGTCCTTGACTAAGGATAAAAAACACCCCTATATTTACGCTGTACGTCCAGCATATTTTTGGTAAACTAGTAAATGATCCAAAGCTACAAGGACAAGAAAACGCAGCGCTTCGCTGAAGGAGAGAGGGTTCAACAATTTGAACCATTTAGACAACAGGCGGAAAAGCGGCTGCGGATTCTGGAAGCCGCCACCGCGTTGCGTGATCTGGCTCAGTTTCCCGGCAACCGGCTGGAAGCGCTCGCCGGAGACCGAGAAGAGCAGTACAGCATCAGGATCAACAAACAATGGCGCATCTGTTTTGAATGGTCGTCCACTTCCGATGGCCCAGAGAAAGTTGAGATTGTCGATTATCATTAGGAGCACGACCCATGAGAACACCGATACATCCCGGCAAAATCCTCGCCGATGAACTGGAGGAGATCGGGATTTCCGCCGCCGAGTTGGCGAGGTTGATCGAAGTCCCGGCGAACCGGGTATCACAAATCATCGCCGGGAAGCGGGCAATCACGGCGGATACAGCCCTGCGGTTGGGGCAGTATTTTGGCACGGCGGCAGAATTCTGGATGAACCTGCAAAAGATTTATGAGCTCGATCTGGCGCGCAAGGAAGCAGGGGGAGCTATCAAACACATTCCGCAACGGCCAAAGGCTGAGACTCCGGCCTTTAATCGTACTTGAAAAGACAGGATCGCCATGCGGAAGAAAAAACCGACAGCCGGGGAACGGATGATTGCCGGGGCGAAAAGTGCGCTCGCCTTCGCCAAGGGCGAGCCCGATCATGGCTGTATCGTTCACTATCCAGAAAAAGGACGGGTGTTCCTGTCTTTTGAAGACATCTGCCTGCGCAACCTGCCGGAGGGGAAATTCTCTCATCGCTGCATCACCGCCGAAGAGGCGCGGGCGCTTGTGGAACAGGCAAGGCGGGACAACCGCCTGTTATGCGTGTCCGACGATGATCTTTTAGCCCCTTATGAGGAACGGAGCGCGGAAAAGAATGAAGACCTCTGCCGGGTTTTGACGGAGCATTTCGACATGCCTCTGTCCATCAAGGATTTCATGTCCGCCATGGAGCATGAAGGGGAAACCCTGTATTCAACCGCGCCGCTTCAGTGCGTTCAGGTTGAGGGAGAAGACCGGCTGCTGATTGTGACCTGTCATTATTCGATGGAGAGAGGGAGAAAAGGAGCCTTCCCCGACTTCAAAATCATTCCCGAGTCCGTCGCCTTTCATCTGATCGAAAGCGACGCCGGGACAAAGAGCGTTTCAAACGCATGAAACACGAAGATTTTTATATCGGTCTTGAGTTTTTTACCGGCGGCGGGAAATGGCGGTGCACGGATATTGGAACGCGGGTCATCGTCGCGATTTCTCTCGAACCCCGGCGGAGAGTGACTGTCGCCTATGATGAGAGTATTGTCAAGTTAAGACTAACTAAATGTGAAATAGCGCAACATAAGATGCTTAAAAGAAGGAATGATCACAACATATTAAGGTGCTGTCAGGGTGTGATCCCTTAACTTGACAATGCCGAGTGGAAAGCGGAGTTCGGATGCCACTACGGGTCTTTCAGGAAATAGGCACTCATTCCAGCGGATTAGATAACTGATAAGGAAATTTTTCTTTTCCACGATGTCACCCATCAAATCTAGTCTTCTTGTCGCAGTGCAGAGCGCTCAATCTTTGACTAACTCTGATGTATTCTTGGCTTTGACAAGGTCAGCGAGTCTCACATATCGCTATCCCTGCGTGAATGCGCTTTGGCGACCACTAGCGGAGCGCACATCATTCAATATCGGACCGTCTAGGTGGATGGTTTCCGCAGCATTGGGAGGCGAACAAAAAAAGATTTTTGAAACCGTCCCTTCTTCTCTCCTGTCCTCTCTGAGGACTTGCTCCACAAACTGTCCCAGATGCCTTTCGTAGCGACCATATTCACACGTCACATTATCTTTGACCTCAAGGATGCGGGCAACCGCAGGATAAATTTGACTAGCGGCGTAAAACGCCATGTATTGCACAGGTTGAAACGTACGCCCCGGCTGACAAATATAAGCATGGTACATTTGATACTCTGACCAGGCGTTTCGAGCCGCTACCGCCACGGTATCCTGGGAAGCGCCAATAAGTTTTTCTTCCCACAGCATGGTTTGTAGTTCCCGCAAAAGAAATGCTTCGCGCTCCGAGATGACTTCGGTTTTATCCCCTAGCAGTTCATCAATGGCTTGATCGAGCGCGGCAAAAGGAGCCCAGATGAGCCGTTGAGAGAGCGTCAGCGATCCTGGGGAGAGGGAAGAGGGAGTAAACTGGGGAGATGAAAATCCATCTCCAACTCCCTTTAAGCGGTTGATTTTGCGTGCAGCAGATATTGCAAAAGCACTCCGTGGTGGTGAATTGCAGGAGGTAGAGGAATATGACGAAAAAGTATCGCAGTAAGGCGCTTGGCGCCCTGCATGAAACCGTGCAAGGGCTACGCCGTCTTGGGCTGGTGGACACCACGACCATGCGCGAGTTTGACGCTTCGTGCCTGACGCCGGTCGAAAAGCTCTCCCCCCGGTAGATTGCCGCGATGCGCCGGCGGGCTGGAGTCAGCCAGGCGGTGTTTGCCAGCATGAAGCAAGTGATAGAATAAAACTTTCAGTTGGATGGTAGTCCACAAGCCCTGCCACGAGCGACGGAAGATCCGGTCCAGGAATTTCCATCACAATTGACTGAAGGTCGTTTCACTCCCTTGGCGCCCCTGACTGAGAAGGAACTTCTGCGCTGGGGCGCGGTCCCGCGTACTCAGCAACAGCTCCGCGTCTGCCGCCAAGCGGGCAGCACACTCGGGACCACGATACCCCAAGTGGCCGAGGGTGACCCCACCCTCGACGCTCTGGACCAAAGCCAGCGCCGGCGCGCACCTGTGGGGTGCGCCGCTGGGTCGTGGAGCGGTCGTTTGGGGCTACCCGTCGCCTCTGTCGCGACTTTGAGCATACCGTCTCCTCCAGTGAAGCCATGGTGTACCTGGCCTCCCTCCGCCGCACGTTCAGGGTGGCAGCGACAGAGACTGCGAATCAAAAAACACTCTCTGAGGTTCTTCGTCTGTTTGCGATGCTTGTGCCAGCGACGCCGGATCGTTGGATTTTACCCCCTTGCTACGGGAAGCCTAAGGCGGGCAACGTGAACCCTATTTTTTGCGGCCTTACCGTAGGGTTTCGTACGATCGGGCCTGATACCCCGTCATGTCACTCATGTAATGGTGTATTCATTCTGGCCCATCATGAGGCCGTTGTGTGAGTGGGGGCGGTCCATTCCATTACAACCCGCCGGGATAACTTCCCAGCTCCCCTACCAATGCCTCGTTGGTGGATGTTCGTTCGAACAACGCGAGCACGGTTTTCGTCGCTTCCACGGTCGTGAGTTCAGCAACACGGCGACGCAGCAGATGTGCGGTGTTGAGTGCTGCGGGATCGAGGAGTTGCGCTTCCTTGCGTGTGCCAGAGGCTGGGATATTAATAGCAGGAAAGAGACGACGATCCGCGAGACGACGGTCGAGCACGACCTCCATGTTCCCTGTGCCTTTGAACTCTTGAGCGATAATGTCGTCCATCTGACTCCCCGTGTCAATAAGAGCAGTGGCAAGAATCGTCAGCGAGCCTCCGTTTTCCAACTGGCGAGCTGCGCCGAAGAGACGCTTGGGCAGCTCTAACGCACTGGCGTCTAACCCTCCACTCATGGTGTGTCCTGTCCGGGTATTGAGGTTATGTGCACGCGCCAGACGGGTGAGCGAATCCACTACGAGGACCACATCACGGCCAGAGAGCGCAGCGGCCACAACCCGTTCAAGACAGGTTGCTGCCACGGCGAGATGCTCCTCACGGGAGCGGTCAGTGGAAGAGGCAAAGACCTCGGCCTTGACCGAGCGGCGAAAATCTGTGACTTCCTCGGGTCGCTCGTCAACCAAGAGACAGTATAGCATGGCTGCGTGTGCACCAGCAGTCACGCCCTGGCAGAAATCTTTCAGCAACGTGGTCTTCCCCGTCCTCGGGGGAGCGAGAATCAACGCCCGTTGGCCAAAGCCCACCGGGCAGAGCAGATCAAGCACGCGCAGCGTTACGGGGGTACCAGGACCGACAAGGGGGATCTTCCGATTGGGAGCGAGAGCGATACGCGACTGAAATTCCTGTAATGCCTCTGAGGGAGCCTTGACTCCAGCCCATCGATCTCGTCTTTGCTGTCCACTAGGCGGCTGCCGCCTGCGATTGTCTGACTGAGTGTGAAACCTATTTTCAGAACGCCGGTTCCGCCGCATTTACTGTATCCTTTCATCTGTCACAACAAACTCGCACAAACCGCATTCCTGGTATAACACCACCATCACGTCAGCCCCCGCT
>CAZCWX010000702.1:0-6336 GCA_964502465.1 uncultured Enterobacteriaceae bacterium
GTGGTTGAGTCTCGTGGCTTCGCGCCGGTTCGAGTCAATGATGAGCCGAACCTTGTCACCCGCCTGGATAGCGCCGCGTACCACCCGACCGCGATGGACGATCAGGGAAGGCTGAGGCTTTTGCGTATCGAAGATTTCAACGAGATCGCCTCGTGCGGTTTCGAGCGTTCCAGTATCGCCTACCTGACCGCCAGACTCTCCATAGAAGGGGGTTTCTCCTGTGACGATTTCTACTTCCTCGCCCTCGCGAACTGCTCCGGCCTGGGATTCTCCATTCACCAGAGCAGCAAGGATTTCGGATTCCCATTCCGTAGCGCGGTCGCCAACGAAACGCGAGTGCAGATCGGTGAGATCTGCGCTGAGGTATACTGTTCCTTTTTGTCCCTCGCGTGCCCGGGTGCGTTGTTTTTCCATTGCCTGCTCGAAGCTTGGGCGATCCAGGCTGAACCCTTCGGACGAAAGAAAATCTTCTGTGAGATCGAGAGGAAACCCATAGGTATCGTACAGCCGGAAAGCGACTTCCCCGGACAGGGTGGTGTTACCGCTCCTACGCAGATCTTTGATCTCTTGTTCTAATAGGGCGAGTCCTTTGTCGAGCGTTTCGGCGAACCGTTCCTCTTCGTTCTGTACCACCTCGGCAAGGTAGTCTTTCCGTTCGATCAACTCTGGGTAGGCTGAGCCCATGAGGTGCACGACGCTTTCGGTCACACGAGAGAAGAAGGGACCAGCGAAACCGAGCAACCGACCGTGTCGCAGAGCCCGCCGCATGATACGACGCAGGACATACCCTCTGCCCTCGTTCGTCGGCACCACACCATCCGCGATGACAAAGGCCGAAGCGCGGGCATGGTCGGCAATCACGCGAAAGGAGATGTCGAGTTCGAGATCATCCCCATAGCGTTTGCCACTCAGTGCTTCGGTTGCACGAATGACATCACGCAGCAAGTCTGAGTCATAATTGCCACGGACGTTTTGTAATACCGCGGCCACTCGCTCCAGCCCCATGCCGGTATCGACATGCTTGGAAGGCAATTCCGTGAGCGAACGATCCGGACTGCGGTTGTACTGGATAAAGACGAGATTCCACAGCTCGATATAGCGTGGGCAACCACCATTCACCGTGCAGATATGGCCTGGGGTATTTTCGCGCTCGCACGAGCCAGGACCGCGATCAATGTGAATCTCCGAGCACGGTCCGCAGGGGCCAGTCTCACCCATTTCCCAAAAATTGTCTCTCTCGCCAAAGCGTAAGATCTGGTCCTTGTTAATGTCGGGTTGCTTCCGCCACCATTCTTCAGCTTCGTCATCGGTGGTGTAGACAGTAACCCAGAGTTTGTCCTTCGGTAAACGCCACACGTTGGTGAGCAACTCCCAGGCCCACAGGATCGCTTCCTGTTTATAGTAGTCGCCAAATGACCAATTCCCGAGCATCTCAAAAAACGTGTGATGATACGTGTCCCGCCCGACTTCTTCGAGATCGTTGTGCTTACCTGAGACACGTAGGCACTTCTGTGAGTTCGCCACGCGCGGTTGGGTTGGCTGGTCGATACCGAGGAAGATATTCTTGAACGGCACCATCCCGGCATTGGTGAAGAGCAAGGTTGGATCACTCGCAGGAATCAAGGAAGCACTCGGCACGACCTGATGACCGCGTTCGGCAAAAAAACGAAGGAAACTATCGCGAATCTCTTTTCCTGTCATTGAAAAATTCTCTCTCTATATTCTAGACATCGTCTGACTCGCTGCCCAGCAGGGTTTCTGCGATTTCCTGAGAATACCCACGGCGCACCAACAAACGGAACGCCCGGGCGCGAGTCTGGGGATTTTTTAGCGCGTCTGCAGAGAAACGGCTAGCCAGGAGTCGCTGGGCAGACTGGTAGGCTTGATCTTTGCCCCCTTCTTCTAGTGCAGGTTCAACTATATCGGAGGGCAAGCCTTTCTGAGCCAGTTTTGCTCTGATCCCCTCAGGGCCATACCCTCTCGCCCGCAGCTGTTCAACGTGATCGGCAGCCAGGCGGGTATCATCGAGGTACCCCTGGTCCTTGAGGCGTGCGACCGTGCGTGTCACGCCACCCTCGGTAAAACCTTTCGTGAGCAGCTTATTGTAGATCTCTTCCTCACTGTAAGCGCGCCGGGCAAGCAAGCGATACGCGTACTCAAGAGGAGTAAGAGAGAGATGTGAGGGGCGAGATGTGGGATGCGGATTTTTCATGCTTGCTTGCCGACTTTTGTATTCAGCTTCGGTACCCTCAGGATGACAAGTCGAGTCTCGCGCCAGAGCTACTCGTAGCTTAGCTCCCACCGAAAGAGCGGAAAAACCAGGGACAGCCATGTGTCCATGTTCTGTTCTTACCAAAATTACACCGAAATACCACCGAAATAGCATCCTTTTGTTATGACTGCCTGCTCCGACTCGGATTATGTTCCTTTCACCCTCTCTTTCTTGCGCGCAGCGGAATAAGGAGGAACAACCATGACTATCAGGAAACAGCTTCCAAGAAGGGTAAGGAGGTGGACACGGGTCCTCGGACTCACTGGGCTCATGGTCGTCTTCTTATCCGGCTATACCCGTCACACTGCGACCACTGCCCAGACCGAGTTCTTCCCCTTGCATCGGCATGATACCTGGACGTACCGCGTACACCGGCCCACCGCTCAGGTGTCATTTCCACTGGTCGTGACCGTGAGAGGAGAACACTACTGCGACGCCATCGCTCTGGATTGCCAGATTGTAGAAGAACGCCATCGGATACCGCGAATCCTGCCGCAAGAATTTGCTGTCAGACACGAAGAATACACCTTCCCGGTCGCCTACTATGTGCGTGAGGGATTCGTTCATCGTCTGATGTCCTTATCCTACGAGGATGGCCGACTGGTAGACAGCCACTTAGATTCAGCCGAGTATAGATTTTTGCCGCTGCACCTCCAGGCTGGAGTCGAATGGGAAAGCTCCCTCCATGCCTATGAGGCCGGTGATGGCCTGTTTGGCCAGGGAAGTACCCACAAACACCGCGTGGTGAAAGAAAACGCCCTAGTCGTCGTGCCGGCGGGCCGCTTTCAGCAGTGCCTCCGTGTCGAGACCGAAACCCTCATCACAGCAACAGCGCTGAAGAAATCTCCACGACAACAGGAAGTGAGACTATATTATGTCGATTGGTACGCTCCCGGCGTTGGGCTGGTGAAGTCGATCCAGAAGGAACACTTGACTACAGAGGAAGAGCTTTCGCGGATCGAGTTAGTTACGTACCACGTTCATCCATAACTCCTAGTGCATTTTCGGCATACCTCTTGGAGCATGCGACTCAGGACAGCATGACCACGCCGGGCCAGCACATGATAGGCTTCGGTGAACTGGCTAGAGTACGACGACAAGCTTGAATGAAACGACGCGCCGAATCGCTGTAAAGTCTCGCCTGTTGCGTGTAAACACTGTCGCGCCGATCTGACGGCTGGACAAAGCAATCAAACAGTCATGAACGAGGCGGATGCGCCCTTTGAGATCGTAGCCGAAGCGGCGCTGTAAGGTCGCTAAAACAGCGCCGGCTCGCCAGAACGTGTCCGGTGTCGGAACCAGCAGCCGACGGGTGCGAGAAAAAGTGGGATGCAAGTTCTCGACAGCACGCGTAGCTGTGGGGGTAAAAGCACCAGCGCGCAACTCCATCAACACGACCGTACTCATGTAGCGCAGGAAAGGTCCATTCACCATCAACTCTTCACGTGCGCCTTCCTGTAGCCAGTCGATATACAGATCGGTATCAAAAACCACGCGCTCCATCACACAAAGACTCGCTCGATGCGTCCCTTGCCTTTGATCTTGCGGAGCGTAGCTTTGATGTCCTCTTCAGCGAGCAGCAAATCAATCGCTTGTTCTATGGCTTTGGTATCTGACTGTACCCCAAACAGGGCTTTTAATCGATCGAGTTTTTCCTGGTTCAGTCGTGGGGGTTTCTGGCGAGTGCCCTCAGCTTTCATTGAACTCTCCTCTGTTTGTCTGCAGTGAGATCTTTCCTGAGTATAGAGTAGAAGTCAGCGAACGGCCAGTGTTATGTCAGCTGGTGAGTCGGCCAAGGGAACTGCCCCCTCAGCCGCTCGCAGAACCGTGCGTGAGCCTCTCGACTCACACGGCTCCCCTTATCGCGCCGTGCCATACCACAGCCGCCAGTGAACAAACAGCTCCGACTCCCGGCGCGACACTTTCGCCAACCAGCGGCGACTCCGGCGCTTATGCCCGCGAAGGGTCTTGTACTTCCGCCGTGCCCACCAGGCGAGCGTCAAGTCAAAATGGCGGAAGACTTTCCACACTTCGGTTGGGTAGAAACTCCCGTAGTACTGCCACCAACCAGCCAAAATGGCGTTGTAGTGAGTCGAAAAGGTGCGAAGACTCGCTGTCGTCTGGCGGGGCAGATGCCACAGGGCGATCTGCTGACGCATCCGCTGCTGGGCCGGGCGGCTCGCTCCGGGCAGGAAGCTCGTAAAGAGTTCGCCTGCGCGGTTCTGCGCCCGCCGCGGTCGAAACGGAAAGCCCAGGAAGGTAAACTGAATCGTGGGATAGGTGCCCCCACGATTGCTGTCCTTGCAGTAGACAATCCGCGTCTTGTCTGGATGCAGCTCCAACCCGCACTCCCGCAAGCGGGCCGCGAGTCGTTGTTTCACCTCCTGCGCTTGCCGCTCCGTTCGGCAATGCACGACCCCGTCATCGGCATAGCGCGCAAACGGGCACGTCGGCAGCTCCCGTCGCAACCAGCGATCCAAGGCATAGTGCAGGAAGAGATTGAGCAGCAGCGGCCCGAGTACCCCACCTTGCGGCGTGCCTCGCTGCCGTGCTTTCACCTCTCCCGCCTCGGTGATGGTCGGCGCTTGCAACCCGCGTTCCACGTAGAGCACTACCCAGCGACAGTCCGTATGCTTGCGCACCGCCTTCCTCAGCAAACCGTGGTCCAGAGTGTCAAAGGCTCCTTTGATATCAAACTCGACCACCCAGTCATACTGCCAGCACCGTTGCCGCGTTACCGCAACCGCGCCCTTGGCCGACTTCCCCGGACGGTACCCGTACGAGTCGGGGTCAAAGTGCGGTTCCAGCTGTGGCTCCAGCGCCATCTTCGCGACTGTCTGCGCCACCCGATCTCCTACCGTCGGCATCCCCAGCGGGCGGATTCCCCCGCCTGCCTTCGGAATCCCGACCTCCTTGACCGGCGGCGGAAAATAACTCCCCGAGACGAGCCGGTTCCAGACGCGGTAGAGATTCCCCCGCAGCTTCTGCTCGAACGCTGCCAGGCTCTCCCCGTCTATTCCCGCCGCCCCCCGGTTCGCCTTCACCCGCTGCCAGGCCGCGAAGACCGCGCGCTTGGGTATCGCAAAGGCCTTGGGCGATGTCCCCAGCTCTTCCCTCCGCGGAGGTTGGCTGAGCGCATCCCCCTCGATAATGTCGCCCCTTCGCTCCACCGCCATTACGGCTCCTTCCTCGCTACTACGAGCGACTCCGCCCCTGGCTCGCGCTTCGGTATTCCCTCTTGTGGTGTCTGCCACTTGTTAGTTTCCCTTCGCATCGCGAACTCAGGTTCTCACGTTCCGTGGTAAAGCCTGTCTCAAGGTCATGCCGCCTATATACCGGTTGCCGCCTGCGCAGTACTCAGGTTTCCCGCAGGCTGATCCCAGAAATTAGAAGCGCCCCTGGTTTCGGCAACATCTGGCTTTTTCGATACGTCCTCAGCGGTTCGCTTGCGCTCATCTCCTTGAAACCTACCTGACGTGGTCTCCGCCACGCCTTTTCCCCCTGCGTTCACCACCACGCCTCTTAAACGCAGCAGCCGGGGGCGGTTTGAAGTCTCCTCCTGAAAGGCGACTCCGAGGGACCTTCCCTCATCTTTCCCACAGCATCGCTCAACCTTCAGTCGAGCGTTCGTGACACACCTTCTAACAACGCTTTTGCCTCTTGTAAGTCCTTCGTGTCGAATCCTTCTGTGAACGAGCCATAAATTTCGGCCAACAGCTGGTGAGCTTCTATTGGCTTTCCCTGCTGCTGCCACAGGCGAGCCAAGCTCACTGTCGCGCGCAGTTCTAGCGACTTCGCCTGTTGCTTCCGCGCAATTTCAATCGCTTTCCAGAAACACTCTTCCGCGTCTTTGACCCTAGACTCTAGACTCTGGACGCTAGACTGGGCGAGCGTAAGCTCGCCGCGTAGCCGATACAGCTCCGCCTCGTAGAACCGCTCCCCGGTTTTGTCCACCGTAGCTAGCGCCTCGGTCAGAACAGTGAAGCCTTCCTCAGCCTGTCCTACTTTCCCATACGCCTCGGCCAGTAGGGCAAGAAAATACGGTCGTTCTATTTTTGCCCCAA
>CAZCWX010000703.1:0-5357 GCA_964502465.1 uncultured Enterobacteriaceae bacterium
GCTCGGACTTGGTCCAGCACTTCATCAAAGGTCATGGCGCGTCTTCCCTCTGCCTGCCATCCTGTTCGCTATCATTCTTTCGGACAGACAGTTATCTCTGTCATCTAACTACTGATAGGCTGCCTCTCCCTGTTCCTATTAGCATGAACATGTTGCCATCAATAGCAGCGAGTTGCTAAATCTCACAACCCCGGAATTCCTACAGGTAGCAACCGAGCGGTTCCTAAATCTAGCAACACCGGGTTCCTGTATATAGCAACATGCCTGCTCTTTGATCCCCAGACGACGCTCGCTGCCGTGCTCCGAGGAGAGGGAGGCGTCCAAGGCCATTCTTCCACTGCGGTCACCTCTCTCTCTTCTGGTTCCCGTAGCCAGTCTCTCCATCGGTGCACGAGCTTCCTATACTACCGCGGTTCTCACGCGGATGTGCCCCTGTTCCCTGGTGGCGCGGCCATCTTGGCCGCGTTGCCGACCATGCAGGCAAGATGCCTGCACCACAACTCGGACTCATTCAATCGAGAACTGCTCTCGGGCGGAACAGGAGAGACTTTCAGTCCTCTCCCCATGTGGCAACCCATGTGGTATGTCCACAGCAGATACGGTGCGATACCTTGAGACCACTGAGGTCCCGTTTTCCTCTGGAGCCATGCAAGCGACCATGTACTATAAGACCTCTTGAGCCTTCACCGGGAAACGTGGTAGAGCAATTTTACTTGAATGATTGTTCATTCTATCTTCGAGAGAGGGAATCGTGACACAACCGTGGACTGAAAGTTTTGTCGAAGTGGCCGGAGGGAAAGTCCACCTCCTCACAGGAGGGCAGGGCGCACCACTCCTCATTTTACACCGCGATATCGGGAATCTTGGCTGGTTGCCGTTTTACCAGCAACTTGCGCAGCGGTTCACCGTCTATGTCCCCTCACACCCGGGGTTCGATAAATCGGAACGACCAGACTGGATGCGGAACGTGCGTGATCTGGCGGTCGTCTACGAGTGGCTGCTCAAAGATCTGCACCTCAAGGAACTGTACGTGGTCGGTCTCGGATTTGGTGGATGGGTCGCTGCCGAGATGGCCACCATGAACCATTCCCAGTGTAAACGGTTGGTTTTGGTTGGTGCGATGGGTATCCAGCCCACCCGAGGAGAGATCCTTGACCAGTTCCTCATGTACACGACGGATTATATCAAGGCTGGGTTCTTTGATCCGAGCAAGATGGAGCAGTTGTATGGCAGCGAACCGGAGATCGACCAATTGGTGACGTGGGAGATCAACCGCGAGATGACCACCCGCATCGCCTGGAAGCCGTATATGTTCAACCAGGCTTTGCCAATCCTGCTGCGCGGTGTGGAGACGCCAACGCTGATCGTGTGGGGGAAGGAGGACAAGATCGTACCGGTCAACTGTGGCGAGCGGTATATGCAAGCGCTACCACACGCACAGTTTGTCGTGCTGAATCAATGTGGTCATTTTGCTGAAGTGGAAAAACCGGACGAGTTAGCGAGGCTGATCAACGAGTTCATCTCAGAACCCAAAAAGTAAAGAGTCAAACGTCAAACGTCAGGAGTGGTGCTCTCATTATTGAGTATGCTCGACGTTTGAGAGCGGAGGTCCTCATGCATCTGATGTATTTCACCGAGCAACCCATGGCGGCGTATCCACAAGAAGAGGGGGAGAAATTCGGGTACACTGCGCTCCTCTTTCCCAATAAGTTTTTTGATCCGGTTGCTGGCAGTCGGCTCTATCATGAGCGACTGGAAGAATATCTCTACGCCGAAGAGATGGGCGTCGATGGCATCATGCTGAATGAGCATCACAACGCGCCCTTCTGTATGCAGGCAAAGGTCAATATCTTCGCCTCGATTCTGGCCGCTATGACCAAACGGGTAAAGATCGTGCTGCTCGGCAATCCCTTGCCGATTGCCGACAATCCCGTGCGATTAGCCGAAGAACTGGCAATGATTGATCTGATCTCTAAAGGACGCTTAGTCTCTGGCTTCGTGCGTGGGGGGGGAGTCGAGTCGCTGGCCACCAACGTCAACCCGGCCTACAACCGCGAACGGTTTGCGGAGGCGCACGACCTGATCATTAAGGCGTGGACCCAGCCGGGGCCGTTCCGTTGGGAGGGAAACCATTATCACCTCCGGGTGGTTAACCCGTGGGTACTACCATTGCAACAACCGCATCCACGCGTGTGGATCCCGGGTGTCGTCAGCCGAGAGACAATCGTCTGGGCGGCCGAACACCGCTATCCCTACATTATCCTGAATGCGCCGCTCGACGAATGTCAGAAGATCTGGCAGTTGTACGACGGCACGGCTGAGCGAGCCGGCTACCAGGCGGGACCTGAACAGCGTGGCTATCTTATTCGCTGTCATGTGGCCGAGACCGAGGAGAAGGCAGTCGAGAACGCGCGCCAGTTTATGTGGATGCAAGGGGAATTCACCGGTCTCACCCATCCCTTATGGGCGTCTCCTGCCGGCTATCTCGGTGAGTGGGCCCGCCGACCGCTCGCGGAATTCCGGGTGGGCCGCCGCAAGCAAAGTATGCCGCCCTTTGAGAAGCAGCTTGCTGCCATGTCCCTTATTGCTGGCACCCCCAAGCAAGTGATTGAGAAACTCCGTATCATCCTAGAAGAGACGCGACCGTCGATCCTGGCGCTGTGGGGCAACGACGGCAACGTCAGCCATGAAGACTCCATGACTTGCATTCGCTTGCTTGGCCAGGAGGTCATGCCAGCGCTCCGAGAGATTGGCAAAGGGTTGGACCTCAAAAGTCCTTTCGAGACGAACACGCCGGTGAGTCTTGCCTGTACGCCGCAGAGTGAGCTGACGGCAACGGCCGCATTGTGAGTGTTGTCTTTTGTCCCTTTTCTGCTTGCCAGAGAAGGAATTTGCTGGCCTCGTTCCAACAACGACCCTAAAAAATAAGGAGGGTTCTATGGGTGCCACTGAAAACAAAAAACTCGTGCAAGACGTCTTTGCTGCCTGGGGTCGCGGAGACGGGAATGCCTTCTTTAACATCCTGGCCGAGGACGTGCGCTGGACCGTCATCGGCACGTGCCCGGTTTCACGCACGTATCCCAGCAGACAAGCGTTCCTGGAAGGAGCGGCCAAGCCTCTCTCGGCGAAGCTCGCTGGGCCTATCCAACCGACGGTCCTCAACGTGCTTGCCGAAGGAGACAACGTTGTGATCCAGTGGGAAGGCCGCTCGACGACACAGGCTGGGAAGCCCTACAACAACAGCTATTGCTGGGTCATGCGGATGGAGAACGGCAAAGTGAAAGAAGGGACCGCCTACATCGATACCGAACTCGTCTCGGAGTTGTGGCGGTCGTAGCTTCGTGCCTTCGTGTCGACTGGCTCTCAGATTCCCCCTCCCCTGGTGGGCTCACCAGGGGAGGGTTTTCTGTCAGGCCGCTGAAAGGATAAGGCGAGGGGTGTTATGAGTCTGCAAATGCCCGGTCAATACGCTCGAAGCGGCGACGAATAAAAGCCCGCGCTTCCTCGTGCGTATGAATATAGAGTTCCCCCGCCTTGACCGCACGAAGAACTTTTTCCGCCGCAAGGTCCGGCGAGAGAGTCCGACCCCGTAAATTTTGCTGCTCTGCAGACGTGCGTGGTCTCGATGCTGCAGGTCCCCCTAGTTCGGTTGGGCGGTTGCGCTCGGACTTTTCAATGTTGGTCTCGAGGATCATGGGACAGAGCACTGAGACGCCAATCCCATGCGGACGCAAGTCCCGAGCGAGACACTCAGAAAGTGCGACGACCCCATATTTGGCGACGCAGTACACGCCGAGACCTTCATTCGGCACGAGACCGGCGAATGATGCGGTGTTCACAATGTGTCCACCTTGTCCTTGTTTGATGATGCGGGGAACAAACGCTTCCACGCCATGAATAACCCCCCACAGGTCTACACGCAGCACCCATTCCCAATCTTCGTGCTTCATGTCTTGGATCGGACCAAAAATCGCCACCCCTGCGTTGTTGAATACCAGGTGTGCGGCACCAAAATGTGCGAACGTTTGGTCTGCTAAGGCCTGCACCTGCGTGAGATCCCCGACATCCGTCTGTACGCCAAGCGCCTCAGCCCCAAGTCCCTGGATCTCTGTCACTGCTACATCAAGGGGATTTTTTTCGATGTCTGCCAACACCAGGCGCATGCCCTCACGTGCCAGCCGTCGCGCAGTTGCCAGGCCGATACCGCTTGCCCCACCGGTGATCACTGCGACTCGTCCTGAGAGTTCTTGCATACTCGCCTCCTTCGCGTGTCAGTGTGAATCGTTGGAGTATGGACAGACCGGAATATCGCGCGCATGTCAAGGACAACCGTATTCGCAGAAGCGTTTCTTTACTTGATGGCATACGCGTTCGGTGGAGACCCAACGCCGCCGGGGAGGTATAAGGGAGCGGAGACTACCATGCATTCATAGACGCCATTGTGCGCACAGTCCTGGGCGAGTTCATCAAGGTCCCATACTTCGCCGATCGGCATCCCTTGGAGGGCGATCAATCTGCGGTGTTGGAACCCAACCTGTGTGTCTACTGGCAACGCCTCAAGGGCGACGTTGTCTGCAGCCATCGCGGCGATCTGCTGATCCCACACCCAGGCTGCGGTGTCCTGGCTGGCGTCGAGACCGGGACACGCCAGGCCGCCCGCTCCGGGATGTAAGGTGCCACGGAGTGCTTCACGGCCGGCTGCATCGAGGCTTTTGTACCATGTCAGCCAGCCAGTCCGCAGCAGCACGATATCTCCAGGTGCAAACTGCACGTTTTCTGCCAGCGCAACCTGTTCCAGAAACGCACCGTCCATAGCAAATTTCTCGGTCATCTCTAACGGGGTGCCTTGTCGTTCCATATAGCCTGCCGCGTCCAGCAATACTCCCCGACCAATGATGCCATGGCGCGCCCAGTGCTCAATGCCCAGTTCCCCTTTTCCATCCACCTCCTGATCCTGACGGCCACCGTAATAGCCAAACTCACGAAAGCGAATATGGCGCAGGCTATCCCACTGACTCGATCCTTGCATGGCAAAATTGTCTACATAATCATCGCGACCGCTACGAGTGACTTCTATGTGATGCCGATAGCCAGTGCGAAATCCACCGTACAGCGTAATAGGGAAATTCAGAGGCAGGCTTAAGTTGAAGACTTGTCCTGAGCGAATTAACGTAGCGGCGTGTTTCACCCGTTCAGGGGTGAGGAGATTGACTGTACCAAGTTGGTCGTCCTGGCCAAAGACCTGCCAGGCGTGACGTTCACTCGTATTGTCGACGAGCGGTAACTGAGAAAACTTAGGCAGAGTCGACATAAAAACCCTCCTGAAGAAAACGAGCCGCTTATATGCGGATGGTATC
>CAZCWX010000704.1:0-12406 GCA_964502465.1 uncultured Enterobacteriaceae bacterium
GCTGACCGCTGAAAGCTGATTTGTTCACTTCAGCCCCGCCTAAATCAAACCACATAAGATTGGTACACTTCCTCACCGGCAGTGGGTTCCCTCTCCGTTCGGCCTGAGCGTAGCGCAGCGCAGTCGAAGAGCCCATTTATAGACAGGGCTCATCAAGAAATCGTATTACGTTGCCTTGCGACAGGTCTGCTCTTCGGCTCCGTCTGGAGTAAAGATCAAGGTCAGGAGTTGCTCTTTTGGCACTTATACTGGTATGCGTTGGGATAATCTGTTGAAGATGATTCAGCGCATGTCAAAGGAGAGGGAAACAAGATGGAAACCGTAGACGAACAATACTGGAGAACGATACAAAAAGTCGGAGATCAACTCGTGTACTTTCTGCGCACGTTTGAAACGTTGCAGGAAGAGATTCATCCAGCGCGCCTTACCGAGTCTCAAGCGCAACTCCGACAGGCAATAGGAGAACTATTCTCGACACTTTCTACTGAACTTTCAACGCTCTCTCCACCGCCATCTGAGACGGACTTCCACGAGAAGCTGTCTCAAGCAGTCACTTATTGTGCAGATGCATATGCAACTTTTTTGAGCGGGGCGGGGCGACAGTTTGCTGAGGCATTCTTAAACAGCCGTCAGGCACTGTGTCGCGGGTTGTACCTGCTGTATGAGTTACGATCCCAGCTTCCCGCCGTCCAGGAATATTGGATTTTGTCTGAAGCACATACTGCCCTCACTCCGTTCGAGGCCAAAGTCCCAGGTGTAGAAGTCCCGGTTGGGTTCATCCACACTGCGCGCACCGGCACGCATGCCGAATACTCGCTGTACGTGCCAGAGCAATACACACCGCAACAATCCTGGCCGCTTATTGTTTGCTTGCACGGTGGGTACGGACATGGGAATGAGTACATCTGGACATGGCTACGACCAGCGAAGAGTAAAGGCTATCTGCTCCTCGCCCCGAAATCCATCGGTCCCACGTGGTCGGTCTTGAATCCTCCGCTAGATACTCGCTCTATCCTTGCAATGCTTGAGAACGTCTGCACCACCTATGCCGTAGATCGTCAGAGGGTTTACCTGACTGGGCTCTCCGATGGAGGCATCTTTACTTATATGCTGGGACTGGCTCAAGCTCAGTTTTTTGCCGGGATCGCACCAATCGCCGGAGAGCTCCATCCGATGACGGATCCGCTCCTGCGGAACAAGCAGGGAAAAGAGACGCCTCTGTTCATCATCCATGGAGCAAAAGATTTTATCTTTCCCGTCGAATCTGTGCGGAGTGGGCAAGAGCTGCTCAAGAAAATCGGCTACAACGTTACCTATCATGAACTCCCTGATTGGGGGCATGCTTATACCTACCGCATCAATGAAACGCTTGTCTTGCCGTGGTTTGAGAGTCTGGGAGTTTCTTCCACATAGGAGAAGAGGATGGCAAACAGTCAAACTTGGGATCCACACCGCTATGCACGTAACGCTCGTTTTGTCGCTGACTTGGGAATGCCCGTCGTCGAATTGCTCAATCCGCAGCCAGGAGAACGAATTCTCGATCTCGGCTGCGGGGATGGCGCGCTGACAGAGAAACTCGTTGCGCTGGGCTGCCATGTCGTTGGGGTCGATGGCAGTGCCGAGCAGATCGAAGCGGCACGGGCACGCGGGCTTGAAGCGTATGTCATGGATGGCCAGCAACTGACATGCGAGAATGAGTTTGACGCAGTCTTTAGTAATGCGGTGCTGCACTGGATGAAGCGCGCCGATGATGTGATCGCTGGTGTCTGGCGGGCGCTCAAACCGGTTGGTCGATTCGTTGCCGAGTGTGGCGGTGCTGGCAATATCCGTAAAATTGAATCAGCGTTGCATACCGTTCTCGATCGACGCGGAATCGATGCGACAGCGGTGAATCCGTGGTACTATCCTACACCAAAGGAATACACGAGCCGCCTCGAAGCGCGAGGCTTTCAGGTCAAGTGTCTTGCGCTCATCCCACGCCCAACGCCACTCCCAGGCGATATTAGCGGCTGGTTGGAAACCTTTGCCGAAAGTTTTCTTTCATCAGTGCCGCTCACAGAGCGCTCAACTGTCATTGATGAAATCCGAGAGATTCTGCGCCCAGAATTATGTGATGCAACGGGGCGCTGGACAGCCGATTATGTCCGGCTTCGTTTCGCGGCAGAAAAGATTGCGCAGCAGTAGAAAGAAATCGCTCGGTGATCTCCCTGACAGTCGGACTGTCTCACTGTAAGAATGGGGGGGAAGCGGGGAACGCGGGGGATTGGGTGAACGCTTGCTTTTGATGAGGGGAGTTGAGTGCCACAGAGCAGCATGGTAGGGTTTGAGCACTACATTGATTGGCATGAAATATCTTTTGTCCTCTTTCCCTGGAGGGCTCATTTCACAGCACAAAGGAAGAACAAAGCGATGGAAGGACAGCTAGCACTCTGGATGTGGATCGCAGCTGCAGCATTCTTCGTTACTGGTTTGTTGATGGGCATGGCTCTTGGTCGCTCGCACGAAGCGGACACCGAACGCGTGAAGGAGCTTGAAGCCGAGGTGAAACACAGCAAGGAAGAAGCCGCCAAATATCAAGATCACGTTGCCCAACACTTCATGCGGACCGCAGATTTACTCCACACCATGACGGCGAATTATCGCGCGGTTTACGAACATCTGGCCGATGGTGCGCAAAATCTCTGTGCCGGGCAAGTGCAATCACTCACTCCCGCAGCACTGCGAGAGCGGCTCCTTTCGACCAATCATAAAGAAGACACGGCTCCGGCGGACTCGCACCCTGCTCCACAGAAAGAGACAGAACAGGAATCTTCCCAGGGACAGGATTCTGTGAAAACCGAGACGGCTACAGCACCTGCTCAAGCAGAAAAACACGACGCCTAGAATACAAAGAAATGTATCGAAAACCCTCTCTTACCGAGAGCTGCTTTCTCATGAAACCTCTCTCACTAGTACTCAGAGCGGCTCTCTGTGTTGAGCGGAATCCGTAGATTCGTTGTAGCAGTAACGCTCCCGATCAAGGGGGGAGTATTTCTGTTACGGCATCGGCGCTTGCTGTGGCTTGCTGCAATTCCGGTGCTGCTCAATATCGTCCTCTACACAGCCGCTATCATTCTCTTCATACGCTATGCTGGTGAATGGTTCAGTTTCATTATGGAAAGACCGGACACGTGGTATCTACTTATTGTCTACTACGTGCTTCGCCTCCTCGCATTTCTCATTGGTATCGCCGTCTTCATCTTCTCCTTTGTCTTCGTCGGTACGATCATTGCGGCGCCGTTCCTGGACATCCTCTCCGAACGGACAGAAGCAATTTTGCGAGGGACACATGCTGACCAACCATTTCACTTCCGGCAGTGGACCATTGATGCACTCCGTTCGATAGGACATGCGGTAATTACCCTCTTTATTTTGCTCATTGCTTTTCCGCTCAGCTTTGTCCCCATCGTTGGTCACGCTGCCTGGTTAGGATTGGGCTGGTTGCTGCTCACGTACGAGTTTACTGGTTTCGTGATGGACCGTTGGCGATTCTCTTTTCGTGAGAAATGGAGGCTTTTGTTATCGGATCTCTCCGGCTCTTTCGGCTTCGGTGCAGCGACTTTTTTTATCACAATGATTCCACTGGTTGGCTTGGTTTCCCTCCCTGTCGCTACGGTAGCCGGAACGATGCTATTTCTGAGTGCGAGAGGTGAGGTTCGTCTTCCCGATGCGCCATGACCAAGCGAAGAGTGCAGTAATCATAAGGGTGGCAAGCGCCCCCACAGCAAGACCAATACGAACAGACATTGGCTCGAAAGCGAAGATGACTTCGTGTTGTCCTGCTGGGATAAAAATAGCTCGGAATGCAAGATTCGCTCGGTACAAAGGGACCAGGGTACCATCGAGAGAGGCCGTCCAGCCTGGATAGTAACTCTCACTCACGAACAAATATCCATCCTGGTTCGTAGAGACTTTCCATTGTGACTGGTGAGGTTCGTACGCAACCATCGCCACAGTATTCACCGGATGCTCTTCTCTCTGGGGCAGTTCGATAAAGCGCATCTCCGGGGAATCTAGAGAAAGCACAACTCGCCGAAATACTTTCTCGGGCTCCTGTGTTAATAGAGCCCTGACTTCCTGGTCGCTGTGGACAGAAAGGGCATCGTACACCATGAACGCACGGGGCTGGACATGCGCTACTACTCCTCTGTAGAGGTTCCCAACTTTCTCCACTCTTTTGATGTGTTCGTCGATATTCAACAGCGTTGAATCAGCAGTTATGATATATTTGATGTTAAGAACCCGCAGAAGAGCGGAGTCGGCCGACGAAAAAATGGCGCTATGCGCGACCCACGGAACACGAGTCGATACCAAACTGAGGTATTGATCATAACGTCGAGTTGGGAAATCCATTCCTCGCACATCAGAAAAGGAGAACATCATCTGCACGTCAGGAATCAGATCCTGCTTCAGTGCGATGACGCGAGAGAGATCTTTCTCTTCGAGAAGTTTCGAGACGACTGTGGTCCGCGGATAAAACTGCTCAGATGGGAGTGAGGGATTGTAGCGATAACCAAAAGTGAAGAGATCGAGAATGACCAGTGTCAGCATGCTTCCTTCCAACATGGTGCGGCGATGAGGACAATACCGCAAGCTCAGTCCGACAACGAAAAATCCAAGCCCTGCCCAGAGTGCGGGTGCATACATCGCCACATTCGTAGGCGCGAACGCTGCGACTAACCCGTTCCCCTTTTGCTCGACTTGTCTGTAGTAGTCCTCTAATGATTTTCCAGTCTGGGCATACCGTTGGGTGTATTCTGCTTTGACGAGCCGCTTTCCTGCCGCAACCACGTTCTCTTTTATGAGAGGCAAGACGATATTGCTTGCCGCCATTAACACGACACCACAGAGCACAACTAGCCCACAAAGTCTCAGCCAGGTTCGTCGCAGGCGCACGGCATCCTCCCTTCCCCTCTCAAAGAACACCTGTGCCCCAAAACCAGCCAATACACACAGACTCAATGCCGTAATCAAACGCAGCCGAGCCGGTGCCCCAAGTTGCATTCCTGGTATCTGGTTAAACCAATCGAATACCGGCAGGGAAAACGCCCTACCAAAACTGACAATAGCAAGTATGACCCACGCTCTCACAAAGGGTTGGTCAACGGCTCGCGGTTTCCAGACTGCGAGCGCTGCATAGATCAGCGTGAGAATGCCAACGTACAGAACAAGTTCGTTATAGTTGCTCCAATTGAGGAGAAAGGACCAGTAGGAATATCCCCAGGTTGGATTGTTAAAGAGGTTCGGAAAGATCAAAACAGGAAGCGATAATAAATGTTTCCCAACCAAAGGGTTGATGAACTGGAAGGAGGTCGCAGATCGTTGATCTAGGATAGCGCTGTGAGGCAACCACTCGAGGAATGGCAGTAACTGGACCGCTGCCAAAGCACAGCCGAGGAGAAACGGCACGGTTGGAACAAGCAGCCGTCTCACTTTGTCGTGCATCGGCATAGACGTTGGCTGGATCACCTGTGCCCAGCGAATGAAGTAATACACACCGAGGGTAAAAAGGATATCAACAGATGTCTCAATATGTCCGCCAGTGAATTGGATACCGATTAGCAGCGCGAGACAAGCAATAGCCTGCAGAGCCGTTCGTGTGCTTGCGGCAGTCACCAATACTTCACCACACAACATGAGGGCGGGAAGCCAGACAGCAACATTGGTATGCGGGTGGCCAAGCCACACAATGAGGAATCCACACAACATGAATGAGATGGAAGCGATGAGTGATGGGATCAGAGTCAACCCATAGCGGCGCATGAGGAGATACGTGCTGATCCCTGCAATCCACAACCGGAGAAGAGCACTCCACACAAAAGTCACATGAAAAGGTAACAGGGTCAGCAGCAAGTTAATTGGATAAAAGACGGCCGCCAGCATCGTCGCAATCAGCGGGGTGCCACAATAACTGTAGGGATTCCACAAGGGAAAGGTTCCCTCCCTCAGGGATTTCCATACGAAATATCGCCACGGCGCAAATTGGTAGACCTGATCGAAGAGCAGGGGATTGGCAGGTTCGGTAAAGCCTGGCGGAGCTAATTCAGCAAAGAATGGGGTTGAGAAAATGCGATCCGCTGGGCTGAGTACACGGTCCGGGTGGAGGGCATAATGAAAAAACACCAACAGAATAGCGATCAGCAATGCACCGACAGCAAAATGTTCTTTCTTCTTGCTATCGCCCAACCAGCACCTCTCCTATTCCCTTGATGTATTCCGCGAAAAGCGGTCTCCTCTCATGGTGACCTGGAGAGACACAACAGCGTGCACCTCTCCATCAAGCAGCAAAATCTTAGCTAGCCTTTTTGAGAACGGCTTCTTCCTCCGCAATGAGGGATTGAAAGGAGGGACGACCATGCACGCTACTGATATAGCGCGCAAGCTTTGGCCAGCGCTGGGCATCAACGGTTACTCCGGCATGACGCAAATTCACGAATTGTGTTGCGACTCCAATGTCACCAATAGAAAATGATTTTCCCACCAAGGGTGTACTGCTCTCAGCCACTTGACCTTCAAGATAATCAAACATTGGGGGTACCTGCTCCGCTATTGCCTTCTGTACCGCGGCCTCGTCCGTCGGCTGCTTAAAGAACAGCGGCATGACAATCCGTTGACGAAAGATTGTCCCCGTCAGATTGACCAAGCCGCCGTCTCCGTACTCCTCGAACCAGAGTGCCCGTGCGTATTCATAAGGGTCTTTGGGATAGAGGGCTGGCTCAGGATGGATACGTTCGAGGTAGGCACAGATGACCGAGGAGTCGGCGAGGGTGACGTCTCCCTCTTGATAAACAGGGATCTTGCCTAATGGACTAATCTTTCTGAACTCCGGTCCTGCCGTAAACGGGTTGACCGGCTCAAGCTGATAAGGAAGATTTTTCTCTGCCAGGAACACCCGTACCTTCCTCACGAAGGGGGAAATGTTCGCACCATGGATAGTCGGCATAGCGGCTCTCCTTTCTTGAGATATGTTCGGTCAGCTCTTTGCCACGGGCGTTCACTATAGTGAGCCCAACTGCAGACAGCAAGCTCCGCAATCTTTAGAGGGCGAGGGTTGCCAGGAAAAGACAAGCACGTTCGTCATCTAATGAATTTTGACAAGCCAGTTCGGTAATCGTGAGGTATCAATCATCGTGGCGAGTTTCCCCTTACCCACCAAGCCCACATACCGCAGCAGGTCTGGAGAGCCCTGCGCAAACTGATCGTGTCCTTACCGGTGACCCTGACACTGGTGGCGAATGCTAACCCCAGAGAATTCAAGCATGTCTTGCCAGTAGGGCAATGCTGTTAAGTTAAGCCGCAGTGTCATTGCGAGCGCAGCGAAGCAATCTTTGTTTTTACAGGAGATTGCTTCGTCGCTAACGCTCCTCGCAATGACAGCCATTCCTTAACTTCATGCCATTGGCCAGTAGGGGTGCGGTCAACTACACGACAACGGCCGATCGCGGGAGACTCTGGAGCGGACGGGAAGTGGGGGCAGAATTGCGCGCACGCCTGCTGGAGTTGGATCGACGGATTGCCGAGTACGACCAGCGGATTGAACAACTGGCCACTCAGAACGAAGCGGCGCGCCGGTTAAGGCAAGTGGAGGGGGTAGGACCGATGACCGCCACCGCGCTTGTGGCTACGATTGGCGAGGGCCATGTCTTCCAGCACGGACGACAGTGTATGGCCTGGTTGGGCTTAGTCCCCAAGTAACATTCCACGAGGGGAAAGACCATGTTGGGACGGATCACCAAACACGGCAACGTGTATCTACGGACGCTCTTGATTCATGGGGCGCGAGCAGTGTTGCAATTCAGGACGAAACGCACTGACCGGAAGAGTCGCTGGGTGGAAGCAGTCCGACAGCGGCGCGGAGGCAATATCGCTGCCATGGCGTTGGCGGCCAAGCATGCGCGCATTCTGTGGGCATTGCGGGCGCGGGGGCAAGAATATCGGCTGGCCGTCTAAGCACGCTTCCTTACCGGGGGCGTCCATATAGGGGTGTGAGGCCACGCCTTTCCAGGTTAGCGAGGAACCGCTAAGCTTCATGATGTGAAGGTGTACAAGTTACCGGAGTCCTTGCATCGCAAGGTGCGTGAGTTGGCTGCGAAAGAGTCAATATCAATCAATCAATTCATTACCACGGCAGTGGCGGGGAAGATGGCAGCCTTGCTGACCGAGGAGTACTTGGAAGAACGCGCCCAGCGGGCGGACTCAGCGGCATTTGACCGTATTTTAGCTCGCGTGCCAGATGTTCCTCCCATACCAGGGGACGAACGAGAGCCAGCGGCAAGTAACGGGCCGCCTAACAAGCGCTTGCAGCCGATGAAGGCTCGCAAGCGGTTTCAGTCGCGGTCAGTGGCGCGTTCACGCCTTCGCGGCTGAGTGGCGCCGTTAGGAATCTTGATGACCGTCTCTGTAGGAATCTACGTATTCAACGAAGTCGAGGTCTTGGACTTCGCAGGACCGTACGAGGTGTTCACGACTGCATCGCGCGTTTTCAGACGTAGCAACCCGTCTTTACCTGAGCCCTTCACCGTCTTCACTGTCGCAAGAGTCGGCGGTACAGTCCGGGCGAGAGCCGGCCTGGTAGTTCATCCAGACTACGGCCTCCGCGATCACCCTGAGATCGGTTTGCTGCTCATCCCAGGAGGTGTTGTAACTGCCGAACTGGAAGCATCTGAAGTCTCGGATTGGATTGCCTGCTTGTCTCAGGGCGCAAAGCTCACGGCGTCTGTCTGTACTGGGTCGTTCCTGTTGGCCCAGGCCGGTCTGTTGGACGGCAAGAAAGCCACAACGCATTGGGAAGACGTCAACGATATGAAAGCGATGTTTCCTTCTGTCAATGTGCTAGAGGGGCGCCGCTGGGTTGACGAGGGCGCTGTCGTCACGTCCGCAGGCATTTCCGCGGGTATCGACATGAGTCTGCATCTAGTGGACCGCCTTGCAAGCCGAGACCTCGCCTTACGAACCGCACGCCAGATGGACTTTGACTGGCATGAAGACCCCTAATCGGGTAGCTAGGGAGGTCGCCCTCCCCACACCCCCTAACATGCAGGTCCGCACGGGGCGTTTCCCGAAGGACGGTGAAGGGAGTCTCAGGCAAGTAGGTCCTCCCTCAAGGCTGGGAATATGCGACACGCCGAGCGGGCTTTTCCCCTGGCGGGGCAGTTGCCCCTCGCTTTTTCTTGGTCCTCCATGTCGGGTCCTTCACTCTGTCCCCTGCCTGACCAAGGGCGGTTGGCTACTATGACCCGAGCAGACGCCTGCGGTGGCCTCAGAGTGGATTCTCCCAACTCTAGTGATTTTTCCATTTAATCCTTTGACATAGGATTCGACACTGTGAATTATGATATTGTCCCCCTGAGCAGAGCGAAGGGTCTCAAGAGAGCTGGAGCGAGATGCTTCGCTTCGCTCAGCATGACCCATGGCATGCCAATGTTAAAGAATTAAATGGATGAACCACTAGTTCAGCGGGTGTCGGACTCGGAGGAGGAGCAGCCACTGGGCACCTGGTGACAGATCACCAAAATGATAAGCTGAACCCGATGGACGCCATCGTTATCCGCGGAGCGCGTGAACATAACCTCAAGAACATTTCGTTAGAGATCCCCCGCAACACACTCGTGGTGATCACCGGAGTTTCTGGCTCGGGCAAGTCGTCTCTTGCGTTCGACACGCTTTATGCTGAAGGACGGCGGCGTTATGTCGAGTCGCTTTCGGCTTACGCTCGGCAGTTTCTCGACCAGCGGGCAAAACCGGATGTTGATGCTATTGAAGGACTCTCGCCAGCGATCGCCATCGAGCAGCGCGGCACCACCACCTCGCCGCGCTCCACGGTTGGCACGGTGACCGAAATTGCTGATTATTTGCGCCTCCTCTATGCCCGCGTCGGTACGCCCTACTGTCTGACCTGCAATCGGCCTATTGCTCGTCATAGTGTTCCGCAGATCGTAGATCACATTCTCGACCTGCCTGAGGGGAGTCGAGTACAAATCCTGGCGCCAATCCGTCTGCAGAAAGCGAAAAACTTTGCCATCACTCTGCGCGAGTTGCGCCAGGCTGGCTTTGTCCGTGTCCGTCTGGACGGCGACATCCATGATCTCGCCGAGGAATTTTCTCTCTCACGTCAGCCCCCTGCCAATATCGAGCTTGTTGTCGATCGTCTAGTGGTCAAGAGTGGCATCGCCCGTCGCCTTGCCGATTCACTGGAAACTGCTCTACGCTACGGCCACGATGTCGTGAAAATTCTTGTCGGAACGGATGAAGAACGGCTCTATACGCAGCGCTTGGTCTGTGCAGGGTGTGGGTTCGCGTATCCTGAGCTGACTCCAGCGTTTTTCTCGCCGAACAGTCCTGAAGGCGCATGCCCAGCCTGTGCTGGGCTTGGGGGACAACCAAGCACGAAGCGGACGAAGAAAACGAAAACCTCCTCAGCGGACGAAGAGATGCCTGTCTCTGCAACGCACCTGTGTACAGAGTGTGCAGGAACTCGTCTCAGAACCGAGAACCGCGGGGTGCGGATTCAAGACTATGATATTGCCGCTCTCTCCGCACTTTCGCTTGGCGCAGTGCACGCATTTTTCCATACCCTCACTTTTCCGGGCCAGTACGCGCAGATCGCTCGTCCTCTCTGCCACGAAATCCTCTCTCGTTTGCGTTTCCTGCTCGACGTTGGCCTCGATTACCTTACGCTTGACCGTCCTGCTGCTACTCTGTCCGGAGGGGAAGCCCAACGAATTCGCCTGGCCACTCAGGTCGGTTCTGGTCTCTCAGGAGTGCTCTACGTGCTCGATGAACCCTCAATTGGACTCCACCAACGCGATACTGCCCGACTGCTCGCTGCCCTGCGGCAATTGCGTGACCGTGGCAATACAGTGGTCGTGGTCGAACATGACCGTGAAACGATCCTCGCTGCGGATCATGTCATCGACCTGGGTCCAGGCGCTGGCGAGCATGGCGGAGAGCTGCTTGCCTCTGGCACCCCGCAGGAGGTGATACACGCTTCAACCTCAACCACAGGCCGTTATCTAGCCGGAGCGTTCACGATTCCCCTGCCACAGCAACGGCGGCAGGCGACCCATTGGCTGACCATTGCTGGCGTGTCTCAACACAACCTGAAGAACGTCACCGCCTCCTTTCCACTCGGCACCCTGACCTGTGTGACTGGCGTATCGGGTTCTGGGAAAAGCACGCTCGTGATCGATGCCCTCCACCCTGCTCTTTCGCACCTGCTCAGTAAACGTACAGCCCCTCCTATCGAGGGGAGGCCGCAGCTCTCGGGTTGGCAGCAGCTTGACAAGGTGATCCGTGTTGATCAGGCACCCATCAGTCGCACGCCGCATTCGAACCCTGCAACTTATGTCGGTCTGTTCAACCCCATCCGTGACTTATTCGCCCAACTCCCCGAGGCTCGGGTACGTGGCTATGGGCCAGAGCGTTTTTCTTTCAATGTGAAAGGGGGACGGTGTGAGGCGTGCGCAGGCGATGGTCTTGTCGCTATCGAGATGCACTTTCTTCCCGACATGTACGTCGCCTGTGAGGTCTGCCACGGGAGGCGTTACAACCGCGAAACGCTCGAGGTGCAATTCAGAGGAAGAAACATTGCCCAAGTCCTCACGCTGACAGTCAACGAAGCCCTGGCATTGTTTGCCGACATTCCTGCCATTCGACCCTGGCTCGAAACGTTACGTGAGGTTGGTCTTGATTACCTGCGTCTCGGTCAGCCCGCACCCACACTCTCGGGCGGAGAAGCCCAGCGCTTAAAGCTTGCCAAAGAGTTAGGCCGTCGCTCCCCGGGTCGTACACTGTATATTCTTGACGAACCAACGACCGGCCTGCATTTTGCCGATATTCAACGGCTGCTCGCAGTCCTCCACTTATTAGTAGAAACAGGTAATAGCGTGTTGGTCATCGAACATAATCTCGACGTCATGACGGCTGCAGACTTTCTCATCGATCTCGGACCTGAGGGCGGAGATCGCGGCGGCGAAATCATCGCCACTGGTACCCCCGAGGAAGTGGCCCTCATTGACCACTCATACACCGGCCGTTTTCTCCGCACCCTGCTGCGAGGACGGCCGCGCACCGGCACACAAAAAGAAACTTGACAGGAGAAACCGATCGCCTTATCGTAGACACCTAAACTCTACATTACTATTGAGAGTTCGTTGATAGAAACGATTATCGAGCCTGATGACAGGTATGATGCCGTAATAGTTGGGAGATAAGAAGGAATGGCGCAACAGACGATTGAAATCACTGAGACCGCGGCCCAAAAGATTCACAGTATTCTCACCCAGCAAAACAAAGACGGGTATGGACTCCGCGTGAAGGTCGTCGGCGGAGGCTGCTCTGGTCTGTCTTATAAAATGGATCTTGACAC
>CAZCWX010000705.1:0-6064 GCA_964502465.1 uncultured Enterobacteriaceae bacterium
CTCGGCGCGACTGGATGTTTCCTCATCACCAAGGCCGCCCACGAACTCACACGGTCGCAGGGCCGCTACGGGCTGATCACGATGTGCTGCGGCGGGGGCCTGGGGACGGGCACCTTGATCGAACGCGTCTGAAGCACGACCCGTGTCCTCTGGGCAAGCCCTGAGAGCGGCTCAGGGGACACAAATGAAAATCGGGGAGGAGATGACAGGTTGTCTATGCCGTGAGCGACCGCGCCTTCCTTCACGAATTCTCTCACGCTGTGAATCGCAACGGCAGTGTTTGAACGCCCCGGACGAGGAGCGACGCGATCTGCGGCAGATGTTCCCTCGTACAGGTGAACGGCGGACAGTCGCATAACAAAGACTCCAACGCAATCCGACCTTCCAGCCGCGCTAAAGGCGCGCCCAGGCAGTAATGAATGCCATAGCCGAACCCCAAGTGATCTTGGGGATTACGCGTGACGTCAAAACGGTCGGGCTCGGAAAATTTCCGCCTATCACGGTTGGCTGACCCTAAGAGCAGAAAGACCGTCGCGCCGGCAGGAATCGTGCCGCCTTCCAGTTCGACCTCGCGCGCGGTGAGGCGAGGGATCAACTGCACCGGGGATTCATAGCGCAGCACTTCTTCGATGAGCGAGGGAACGAGCGTGCGGTCGGCGCGGACTTTTGCCAACTCGGTTGGATGGCGCAGAAGGGTGCACACCGCATTGCCAATCAAGTTGGTGGTGGTTTCGTTCCCTGCCAACAACAAGAGAACGGCCAATCCTAGGATCTCGGAGGCCGTGAGCGTATCGTGTTCTTCCTCGGCACGCACCAAGGCGGTAAGCACATCCTCGCCAGGGTCGGTGCGGCGGCGCTCAATCAGCTTCTCGAAGTAGGCGCGTAATGCGGCGCCACTCGCGTGCACGCGTGCCCGTACGGCTTCATCCGTCGGACGGCTGGTGCCTAATACGAGATCATCCGACCAGCGCTTAAAATCAGCG
This sequence comes from uncultured Enterobacteriaceae bacterium, assembly GCA_964502465.1. Taxonomy (GTDB): domain Bacteria; phylum Desulfobacterota; class Binatia; order Bin18; family Bin18; genus CAZCWX01. The sequence continues at coordinate 984 of CAZCWX010000705.1, forward strand.
AGTCGATCCTCTTCAACCCCGAGCATCTCGGCAATGACCGTCGTCGGCAGTGGTCCTGACAGCGCCGACACCAAATCCGCCTCGACCCGACTTCTCAAGGAGGCGATCAACTGCCGCGTAATCTCTTGCACCCGCGGTTCAAGGTTACGGATCAAGCGGGGAAGAAACCCTTTGTTCACCAGCTTGCGCAGCCGCGTATGGTCCGGGGGATTCATATCGAGGATCCACGGCACCTCGGGCGTGGGGTTGAGGTCTCCTAGCGCCTGCGCGGTAAACACGGACGATGGAAAAATCTGTGGGTTGCGGAGGGCGAAGTCCACATCTGCATAGCGGCTGAGCGCCCATGCCTGCAACGGGGCAATCCAGTAGACCGGCGCCTGCTCACGCAAGTGGGCATAATAGGGGTACGGGTTTTCCATCACTTCTGGTGAGAGCGGATTATAATCCATTGAAACCATCCTCCTTTATTTCTCTTTATTGTCCAAGCCGTTTCTGCCGTTCACGGAGCAGGAGGAACAACGGCAACCCCGCCGCAAATGCCACCAACCACGAGACTGCCACACAGATGATAAAATTGCGGGTTCCTAACTGCCGCCCTTCCGTGAAGAGCAGGACGTTGAAGGCCGCAAAGGCAATCAAGAGGTCGAACAGCAGTGACGCCGTCGCCGCGTTCCCCAGCGGCGCGATGAAGAAATCGACCAGGAGATTTCCTCCCGCGCCCATATACTGGAGGTTGTAATGCATGGGAAGGATGGCCCCTAGCGCAACAAGCACTGCATAGATTAGCTCGCGTGTTGTCATGGTTCCTCCTGCTTAAAGCTGGCTGGTATGGACTGCACGTCAAGATGTGGGGCAGTCAACCAACTGCAGCGTTCGGCTTCAGGTCCTCTCTCCCCTGTGTGGGAGAGAGACAGAGAGAGGGGGTGTCTCACACTTTCACCCTCTCCTGTATCCTCTCCCATCAAGGGAGAGGAGCAAAATAGGCGGCTCCGCAATCCAGGTCGTGGTGTGCCAGGCGTATAGATTGTTCACGCGGGCAACATCGCCTTGGGAGAGAGTTGCAGCCTACTCGTCTCAAGCTTGGCCAAGCCCTTCTCTCCTTCATCGTACAGAGCCACCCATTCCCGCATCCAGGCTGGATCGGCAACGCGCGAGGGGTGATGCCACGGCAAGGCGTGCCGCAGAATACCCGGAAGTGCAGAAGCAAAGAGACGAAACGTAAGCTTCTTGATCGCCCAATGGGTTTTCTTCTTTCCCCACAAGCCGTCGGCTTTGAGAAGGACCATGTACGATCCGCGGACCAGTTGCGTAAGATGCATCATCGCGTAGAGCATCCCGTAGACGCGATACCAATAGTCACCATAGACGTGCTGGTAGACATTAAACGCCAGATTCTTATGCTCGATTTCTTCCACCACATGCCAGAGCCACAGTGACGCAACGGCGGGATCGGCGCCGCGCAAAAGATGCGCGCGGTCTGCGATGATCGTGTGTCCAAGGGCGAGCGCCAGGGTTTCGAACCCGGCGGTATAGGCCACCTGAAATTTGAGCGGACGTTTTCGCAGTGCTTCGTACTCTTGCTCAATCTCTTTTTCTCGCGCGCGCAATTGTGGGTAGCCTTGAGCGATGAGCACCTCATTGAACCGCCGGTGTTGCATGAAGTGTTGTGATTCCTGGCCGATCCAGGCTTTAGCTTCTTTCTGCAACTCCGGATCGGTAATGAGTGTGCTCGCCTCCCGGATCGCGTCGATGATGAAGGGCTCCATGTACGGCAGCAGAATCGAAGTCCCGTTGATCAGTTGGCTTAACGCCGGATCGTCCGGGTGCCAATGCGGCCGAAAGTTTGGCGGAAACTCGAACGGGACTTTTCGCACCTCAATGCCCTGGGCGGTTTTCTTGTCGTTGCTGCCTTCAGATCCGCCGTTGTGTTGGTCTGCCATTTTCAGTCCTCCTGTGATTTTGCTGACCAGCCATGAAGTGGGGGGCTCCCTGCGGCTAATTCCGTCTGCACGAATTCCTCAAAGCGGTAGAAGGCTACGGGGTCGCGAAACACAAACCGCCGCCCCTTGATGCTCATGCCGTAATGCTCGTCGGCGCGCCAGTCCTCCTCGACGCCGATCTCGCGTCCGCCGAGGGCGCGTAACTTTTGTTGAAGGGCTGCCTCGGTGCCGGAACCAAAACTTGGGAGTTCAGTCTTGATTGCTTTTCCTTGCATGTGTTTTTTCCTGATTTCATGTCAATGAAGCAGTAGGACTAGCGGAAAGAGCGCAAGGGCCGTGCCAGTGCCATGGCCACGAGGGGAGAAACAGCAATCTGGATAAAACTCAAACAGTTAGCCTGAGAGGCAATCGATCAACACGCGGGTTTGGGGCAGAACAGCAGAACAAGGCACTGCCGCGAGTGCACCCTGAGCGCTCTGTGTGTGCTCAGCAAGGTTGAGGGGCGCACCGTGCCGCATGGGCGGGAGTCCTGTAGCATCTCAGTCAGTGGCAGAGGGGGGTACCGTTTTCGGAGGAGTCAGACGGGATCGAGGTTTACCGACATAAGACAGACCGTATCTCTTGAGTGTGCGGGCAACCGTCGTCCGATGGACCCCAAGCGCGTTTGCCATCGCGTAGATGTCGCCGCGGTGTTGCTCACAAAACGCCCGCCAGTAGCGTTCTTCCTCTCCGCCGCGCCCCCCCGTTTGCGGAGAAAGTGGGGCGTGTACAGATGTTGACGGTTGAGCTGCAGGGAACCGCTCTTGGCCGCATATCGTCTGGATCAATTCCGGCGGTAACATCCGGGTTGTGATTTCCCCCTCGTCTTTCCCGCTTTCCGATGCCATCTGCCACACTAAATTCTTCAGCTCGCGGACGTTTCCGGGGAAGGGCAAGACCTGGACCTCCTCAACAAGCTCGCGGTGAAGCGTCAAGGCAGTGTTGTTTTTTTCGTTGAACTCCGCCAGCGTCGCGGCAATCAGGGCCGGAATATCTTCCGGGTGCTCGCGCAGCGGTGGCAGGTCAATCCGGTTCATAGCTAAACGGTAGTATAAATCGCTGCGTAAGGTTTGCTCCTGCAGTAAGGTCTCTGCATTCTTATTGGTTGCCGCCAGGAAGCGGACATCCACCTGCACCGACTGCTCTCCGCCGAGCCGTCGGATCACTTTATCCTCTAACACCGTCAGCAGCTTGGCCTGCATCTCGACGGGCATATCTCCAATCTCATCCAAGAACACCGTGCCGCCCTGCCCCATCTCGATCACGCCCCGCCGGCCTTTGCGTGAGGCGCCAGTGAAGGCACCTTCGGTATAGCCGAACAATTCGGCTTCAATGAGCGACTCCGGTAGACTTGCACAGTTGACATGAATGAAAGGACCGCTGGCCCGGCGGCTCATGGCGTGGATGTACTGGGCCAGCAGACTCTTCCCGACTCCGGTCTCGCCGATCAAGAAGATATTTCCGTCTAAGCGCGCCAGCCGCAGCGCCCGTGCAAAAACCCGTCGTAGACTTTCGCTGTGGTAGACAATATCATGACCCAACACGCGCGTGTGCAAGGCGCTGAGCTGCTCCTGGTACAACGCAGTACGGTGCTGCAGCTCATTGATTTTTTCCCGCGCGGCGAGGAGGTCCGCTGACGCATGCACGGTCAGAACGATATAACGCAACCTCCCCTCATCGTCGTGGATATAGTTTTCCGTGGAGAGGAGCTGAGCCCCGCTCTCCATCCTGGCATAGCCATAGCTGGGCTGGGCAGCGTCTCTCACCCCTCGATTCCTCTTTGCCGCCTCCCAAAATGAATCGTTCACCCAATCCGGCGCAACACTCGTCTCAATGGCTGGCAGCGCCGCGAGTTCTTTGGTCTTGAGCCCTACCAGTTCTGTTCTGGAGAGACCCGCGAGTTGGCACACTTTCCCGTTGACCCAGATAACCGTTCCATGTTGGTCGATGACGATGACCCCAACATCGAGGGCGTCAAGGATCAGTCTCAGTGGAGGCTCTGCGGGAAAATGCTCGGCCATGCCCTCTGTTCCTGACATATTGCTCCAAGGAGAGCAAGGGTAAGTTGTGTCGGGGCAGCACGCGACAAAGACGATAAAAGAGCCAAGATGCTGCCTTCGCCTTCCATCATCGGTGTGGTAAGCTATGCGACCACAGACAAATATATACAGGACAGAGAGGCAAGCCGCCATGGACACAACCCCTATCACCCCAGACCATCTTGTCGCACGCACGACTTTCGCTGATCCGTATCCTGTCTATCACTCCCTGCGCGATCAATCTCCGGTGCATTATGTCAGCATTCCAGCGAGCACATCGTCAGGACTCACTACCCCGATATGGGCATGGGGTTTCCTGAAATATAACGATGTGTATGAAGCCCTCCGGGATCATGACACCTTCTCGTCAGAAGACCCACGCGCAGGTCAATTCGGCCCAAAGATCGTGCTGATCCAAGATGACCCACCTCGCCACACCCGCTTCCGCCGGCTGGTGAATAAGGCATTCACGCTGAAGCGTGTCGAAGCCCTCGAACCCTGGATCACCAACATCGCCAACACCTTGCTGGATGACATCGGTAAAGACATCACGAATATCGTTGAGTCGTATACTATCCCGCTACCGGTGAAAGTCATTGCGCGATTGCTTGGTATCCCTGGAGAAGATTACGCTACCTTCAAACGCTGGTCCGATGCCTTCCTTTCAACCGTCTCCGCCCAGCGGAACGAACGGCTGCAAGACATCCAGGCAATGGTGACGTACTTCGGCCAGATGGCTGCTGCACGACGCGCGCACGGCGCAGAGGATCTCATTACCGCTCTCGTAGAGGCCAACATTGACGGTGAGTCCCTGCAGGATTGGGAGATCTTAGGTTTCTGTATCCTCTTGCTTATCGCCGGTAATGAAACGACGACGAACCTTATCGGCAATATGCTCAACGTGCTGGTCGATCGACCCGCGCTCTGGCAACAGTTGCGCGAGGATCGCAGCCTGGTCGAACCCGTTATCGAAGAGACGCTGCGGTATGAAGGTCCGGTCCAGCGGCTGTTCCGTACTGCCACCCGAGACGTGGCGGTTTCAGGAGCCCAGATCTCCAAAGGT
>CAZCWX010000706.1:0-8682 GCA_964502465.1 uncultured Enterobacteriaceae bacterium
CCCCTGTTTGCAGCACGCGTCCCCACTTTTTTCCACTATACGGGTCGGTCATGCCAGTGTAGGATAACAGGGATTCGCGCACGGGCTGTGAGAACAGCTCTCCATGCCAGTTGCCGTTCTCTTCTTGTTTGGTCAGGCCGAGCCGCCAGATGGGCAGGCTTGAGACTTTTCCGTGAGTCAAGGAAACCCCCAACTCGGCATACGGTGTCACCCACCCTTCGTGAGACCAGAGCAAAGCGGATTCGAGTCCTCCGTCGAGTCGGGTGGTGGGTTTCGTACTGTACGCTGTCGGAGTAACAGGGAAGGTGCCGACCATCGCGTTCTGTTTGAGTCTGCCACTGTCAAGAGTGATCCTTGCCAGACGTGCATTGAACCGATGTACCCCGCTGTATACACTCCCGGTCGCCAGAGGTAATTGTTCAATGTCTAGCCTGCTGAGACCGCGAGTGCCGGATTTATGGCGGAAGGCGACGCCTGACGCCACACTTGGACTTGTCATATGGCGAAGCTGAGGAAAACGAGCCGGCGCTGTGTGTGCGGCAAGAACAAATAATTGGTGGTCATAGTACCGTTGGCCAAGATGGGCGGACCATAAGGAGGTCAGCGGTCCTGGGACGCTCTCAGCCAACGAGGCAATACGCTCCCAATCTTTTTGTCGAGCATAGCTATAAAAAGCTCCCTGAGCGCTTTCTTCATCTGGCTGTGTTCGATACAAAGCGGCAAATTCCTGGGCTGCCTGTGCAGTGTCACCAAGCTCATAGAGATTCCACGCGGTGAGCAGTCTGCCCTCTCGTTGTTCACCGCGGTAGCGCTCACTCTCGTTAAGGAAAGAGAGGCTATCGGCATAGTGTTTGTTGCGGTAGCTGAGATGAGCACGGGCAAACAACAGCTCGCCTAAGAGACTACGCATGCGAGGAGAGTACTGTTGCCACTGCCGTGCCATCGCTTCTGCGCGACTGGCATCCCCCTGTTGCCTGGACGCCAGGGCCAGCCCATACGCGGCTTCTTCCCGTGTGTGATCCCAAGCCAGCGCATGGGCAAACCACTCGGCTGCTTGGGCGAAACGGTGGGCGCGGAAATGATCCCATCCAAGGAGCATCGCCGTGTTGACGTCGCGCCGGTCAATGATCTCGTCTCGAATGGTTCCTTCTAACCTGGGGATCTGCTCGAATGTGTCAGTCTGGGTCGCCGCAACGAGCTGGTTGACATAGAACTGGTAGCGGATATCTGCGAAATGGTGGCGCGCCGTTGGGCTCTTGGCAACCGAGGCTTCGCGGTTGAGGAGGAATTCAATCGCATCGGCAGCAAGCATTTGTGTCGCTTTTTGTAGTGTTGCAAGCCTGTCTGCGTCCTTTCTGCAGGCTGGGATGATACGTTCATAGACCGAAAGCGCCTGCTTGGTCTGTGCTTGTGCGTAATATGCTTCGGCCAATGCCCAGAGGTGGTCAATCTGATTACAGGTAAACTGCTGAGGATATCGCCGCGACAGCGTCATCAACATCTGCCACTGGTGTTTCTGCATGGCGAGCTGAATAGCGTGGCGTGCTTCCCCTTCCGCTAACAGAGCGACGAGTTGTTGTGGTGGGTGCCAGTGTGGATCGTCCTGTTTGAGGCGTCGGATCTCTCGACGGAGTTTCGCATATTGTTTCTGCTGCAAGAGCTTCCACAGCCATGGTTCAGACGTTGCTGCTTGGGTTTGCGCAGGCGGTGGTGGTTCGTGGGGTGGCGACGGGGCAGGTGTGGGGATCTCGGGAGAGGGAATCACCTGCTGTTGCTCATGCGCCTGGTACTCAAGAACATTGTCCTGTGTTAAGGGTGCTGGAGGTAGGCGCTCAGCTTGCTGTGACCAGAGCGGTGACGCAGAACTCACCGTAACGATAACGACCGCCACGCCGAGCCGTTGCCACCTCATGACCCTGCTCTCTCGAAAGCCGCAAGTTTGGTTAAGAGCAAGAGACTGGCGGAATAATAATCTTGCTCTTTCTCCAACGGCGGGAAGGAAGAGGGCTGAACGCGGTGGTGTGCAGCCACTGTAGCGACCAGTTGGGCAACTGCGCGAATACCCGCAGAGGCATCGTGTGAATCGACAAAATTGTTCTCCACATTGGTTTGCGGTGGGAGGAATTTCGCTCCGTCGAAGGAGGTCCAGAAATCTTGATACGGTTGAAGATTCTGGCTGGTCTCCCGTTTTGCCCAGATGAGATACAATGGGATTCTGATAGCATTATAGCCGAACATAGGGGGAAACTCGTGCGCGGGGGCAGGAGGAGCTTGCAGGCTCAACCAGTCGGGTGGCAAGTGCCAGCGTCCAAAGCGAGCTGAGGTGAGTAGTGCAAGACCTGAACCGATGAGGCGATCCCATTCTGGCGCAGGATCAAGGGTCTGCAAATCTGCGAAAGCAGGAAAGATCCAGTACGAGAGATTCACGATCATGCCGTCGGGTTTTTCAAAACCAACCATTCCCGGTAAAAGGACCAGAGCGTCGCCAACCTGACGTAACAGTTTGTGGCGAATATCCTGGCTGATCGCTGTGGCTGCTGAGGTGTAGGTCGGTTCCTGCCAGTGGGTGCCAGCCCGGGACAGCGCCCAGGCAATCATGAGGTCACCATCGCTCGCGTTATTGTTATCGGTCACTTGGCCCCCGTGTTCCGACGGTGTCCAGCGCCACGCAAACAAACGGTCCTCACGAATTTGCAGATGCTTCACTGTCCAGTGCCACAGCCGCTCGAAGGTCTGCCGGTCGTTATAGGCGACTGCAAGCAGCATGCCGTATCCTTGTCCTTCTGAATGGCTGATGTTGCTGTTGCCGGTATCAATGACTCGCCCATCTTCGGTTATAAAGCGCTCTTTATAGAGCTGCCAATCGCGTTCATCCGGTACACGTGGCGTAGAAAGACAGCTCGTGCACACAATCAGACACAGAGCAAAGAACGGGCTACCGGTCGATTTCGCTATCCACCGCTTCACCATGGTGTTTCCGTTTGAAGCGCGACAAGCCAATACGAGTGAAGATGGCAAAAACTCCAATCAGCACCAGGAGTGAAGTCACCCAGAGCCAGGGGTAGTGAGAAAAATAGTATTCCACACGAGGAGTGAAGTTGATTTTTCCGACATGGTAATCTGGACCAGCCTTCTGCCAGGCGAGGGAGGATGGGCGATCGTCCCAAACCACAAGATCCCCGCGCAGGTTTTCCCAGAATTCTGGTTCAACTAGACGATTCATCCCTTGCTGTAACTGTGAGGCATTGGCCGCAACAAACAACACGACTGTCTTTTTTGCATGGAGGGGCGATTCAAACATCATGACGGCTTTCTTTTGCCCCAACTCGCTTTCCTGCGTGACCTGAGCGATGACGGGCTGCTGAGGAGTTGGCGTGCCAGCGTCACCGACCGGTCCGACAAACATGGCTTTGAGCCGCCCCAGAAACGTTGGGTGAGGTGCTGATGGAGGAAGGGTGACACGGGTGGGATACGGCACTCGATACGGAGGGGCGAGAGACATGGGCGCGGCTGCCATAAGGCGGTCATCTACCTGGTCAACTGGGCTGACGACAATAAGGTCCTTCTCGCCAGTCGGTACTGCCAAGGACAGCTCGGCCTTATATAGTGGCATGCTGGCTTTTTGTGCGAGCTTGGCAATGAGCATCCACGCTGCCGCGACCGTCCCACTTTCCTGCCCGCTAACCTGGAGTGCAAACGACGAACCATCGGGCAACACGTTGTAAGGAAAAGCAGTGGTGGCAAAGACATGGAGGTTGGGGAGACGAGTGTAATGAGAGGCTGCAGGGACTGTCAGCGTGGAATCATCGAATAAAGTGACGAGCAGGTTGCCGCTTTGCAGAAAGAAGCATTTCCCCGTTACTAACGGCATAGGACGTGGAGAGAACGTGATCACATTGTGTCCTGCCCGAAAGGAACGAAGAGGAATGGCTATTTTATAGGCCCGAAACACTCCTCCATTGGGATCATTCAGTGGAATTGCCGCCTCGAAAATATCGTTTAACTGGATATTCAAAACAGAATCGTGGCGGAGTCCAGCGCTATACGCCATATGCAAGCTCAACTCGACAACTGCATCCTCTGGTGCGAACAAGTCAGGAGGGACATTCAACTCAAGGCGGAAGCCATCCGGGTGCATGCCGTGGGCTGTCGCTGTGTGAAAGCCCAAATCTGCCAATTGGTACGCTTGATTTTCTCGCATACCTTGTTTCAGGGTGTAGGCAGGAGGTGAGGGGAACTGTGCCTCGGTGATCTGCATGGAAGTCGCTTCTGGAAAGGGGAAATTGAGAAAAGCAAAAGCCGTTGCCGCCCGTGTTACTTCGGCATCATCTTTTCCCGAGACCACCAGCAGAAAATGTGCTGGATCAGTCTCCAGCCTGTGGACCGCTAGGTAGCTGTTGGTGATCTGCGCTACCGTGTCTTGGGACAGATAGGGCACAAGTTCCTCGGTGGTGCCGATCAGGACGGTATCGGTGCCTGCGAGGGTGCGCTGGTCTAAAAACGGAAACGTCGGTGCTGGTGTGTCAGTAATGGAGCGTTCTTGGCGGGTTGCCACTCCGTGAGTGACTTGTAAGGGAACATACTCCAGACGCAACGCCGCCCCTTGCGCAATCAAGGCGCCCCAGCGGAGATGTGCATCTCGGATGGGAGTGGAGCCTGTCAAAACGTGCAATCCATGCTGACCCCACCATTTGCGATCGAACAATCCATCGAGGTCCGATAAACGTGGGGTGAGGGCGCGCAACTCTACTTCTACAGACACGGTTGAGGCAACCGAGTCAATCTGGAGCCATAACTCGGGGGCATTGGGATCTTCACACTCGAGCATATAGTGAAGGACAGCGCGAAACAGCAGACGGTTATAGTCATGTGCGAACAACTGGGCTGGCAGGCGGACATCAAGCGTTCCTTCTGGCTGGCTGCCTTTCAACGGGACCTGAGCAATGACTTTTTCATTCAGCAGGATTTGTAATTGCGAGCGTTCTGCAAGCACGGCGGTCGAATTGGTGAATTCGAGGTGGAGCACTGCAGAGCGCACCTGAAGACGCTCAGCGAGCGGGAGAAAAATCGTATAGTCGGAGACAGTGTTCCGCAAGGAAATTGGGCCACCAACGGACATCAGTTTGGCAAGAGGAAAGGTATAGACCTGGGAAGCAGGGGAGGAGTCTGCGTGAAGGGTATCTTCCCCTCCTCCGAATGTGAGAAAACTGCTGGCTACGAGAACAGTCACAATCGCAGAGACGCGAGTCTGTTTCATTCCCCTCCTCCCCAAACACTCAAGGACCTGTATCCTTCTTCCTTACGCCGCCCGTTGCAACACCGGCTCAGTAGGGGGACGGCGAGCTGCTTCTCCGGTTTTCCTCTTGTCCTTCTCTGTTCTGTTCCGCCTCGGCGTCAGGGGCCGTAGTGTTCGTTGAACGATTGCCCAGGCATGGCTTGCCGAGTACCTTATCGCTAAGTATAGCAAAAAGATTGTGCCCTTCAAAATGCCAAGCGGCTGTTCTCGTTCTTCCAGAAAGCGAAGCCAGCGCTCGCTGTCGCCGTGGATAAAGGCAACTTTTTCTGCGGTTTCTTGCTGCGAGCCGTGGATAAATTCGATACCAAGAACAATCTGCCCTGGTGTCGGTCGTGCAGAGCGAATGATGATGTGAAACTCGCTGTCCTTGTATAGTGGCGTATTCCGCACGTGTAACAATGCGAGATCCGACGCGTGGACAGCCTCTTGGTACTGCAATGGCACAGTCATCTCTGCACCGCCAACAGAGAAATTCGTGATGGTACACGGCACAGCCTGATTGTTGATGATGAAGTCTGCCTGCTCGTGGACTGGAATCCGCGGAGTGCGGCGGCGTTGACGCCTTTCAAACAAGGCTCCGAGCGCTGCCATGATGAGCACCAGATTAAAGAGTTCCCAGGCCATGGTGAGTGCCACCATCGGGCGCTCGGCTGGAAGGGTCAGGTAGCGCTGCACGCCGCCAACGAGGGAAATTACAATGAGGCTGAAGAGCACATAGAACGGTCTGGATAACGGCGAGATCCAGTCTTGCTCCGCGTGCTCGCCTTTCGGGGTAACCAGGAACTGGGGCGCATGAGGATGGAGCAGCACTTTGCCGATCCCACGAATGGTGAACATCGACTGCAGCAACTCATACAGTTCAGAAAAAAATGGCCAGCGTACTTTGCCGAAAAGAAAATCCGCGACCAGCACAACTGCCAGAATATGGGGAACCGTGTAGGTGAGAATTTCCCTCATGCTTGCATCATAGATCTTACAGCCGAAGAGGAGGTAGGCAGAAGGAGCAAGCAGGAAAACGAGACGCGCATACGAGAAGAACCAAAAAAAAGAACTGCTGACATACCCAAGACGCTGCCAGAGTGTGAGTCCTTTCAGAAACAACGGGTTCTTGAGTAAGAAGATCTGGACCATTCCTTGCGCCCAGCGGGTGCGCTGAAGAATAAACCCGGTAAACGTTTCGGGAGACAGACCGGCAATCATCGGGCGGTACAGATACACGCTCCGATAGCCTTTGGCGTGAAGGGCTAGTGCGGTTTCCGCGTCTTCGGTCACCGTGTCTCCACAGAGACCACCAATCTCATCGAGATATTTCCTTCGGAGCAGACCAGCGGCACCGCAAAAAAAGGACGCGTTCCAGAAATCCAGCCCACGTTGGGTGACAGCGTAGAACATATCGTTATCACCAGGCATATGCTCGAAGGTCTGGAGGTTTTTCTCGATCGAGGTGGGATTGATGAAAAAGTGCGGGGTTTGCACCAGAAACAGCTTGGGGTCACGCTGGAAGTAGCCGACTGTGCGTTCCAAGATGTCGAGCGTGGGCACATGGTCGGCATCGAGAATCAGGACGAGGTCGCCCTTGACATGCGGCAGCGCGGCGTTAATGTTCCCGGCCTTTGCCTGTTCGTTTTTTTCCCGTGTCAGATAATGGGCCCCGACCCGCTGACACAACGCCTGTAACGTTCTTCGGCGAGTCTGCGCTTCGGCCGCTTTCCGCAGATCAAGCGCATGACATTTCTGCTGGGTGCCTCCATCATCGAGGAGGTACACCGTGAATTTCTCGCGTGGATAGCGGATCTGGACCGCTGCTAATAAAGTAATTTCGAGTAAATCAGGCGGTTCATTGTAGCTGGGGATGAGAATGTCAACTGTTGGAAGTTCTTGGGGATCGGATAAGAGCGGCACTGAACTGCGATCGAGTGGATTGATATTCACGAAAATGCCGAGCAGATGGATAATGAGGCTATACACCTCGGCGACATACAGAGCCATCATAGCGATAAAACTGAAGAAATCGCTGTAAGAGAGGGTGCTGGTCGTGCGCCAGAAGAAATAACGCAGAGACAAAAAGGCAGCGAGGAAAAGAAAGAGAACACGCACAAGACCCTGTGGCCGAAAAGCGCGCAAACATAATAACACCGACAAAAATATTCCCGCGCTCCAGAGTTGTGACCCAGTATCAACTGGAATCATTGCCGTATAGAGAACCAGGGCAAATACCCCCAACCACAGGAAGAAAAAGAGGTCCACATGTATGGCTTGTTGCTTACTGGATAGATAGCTGCGTACGTAGCCGATCACTGGCCATCCCTTCGGGAATGCACTCAGAGGCACCCCAATTGCTTCTCGAGAAACGCTGGTACTGAGGCCTGAGCGTTCCTGCGAGAGCTCCCTCTCAGAAACAACGTCGTCACTGCAGGGGATTTCTTAAGGCAGGAGCGAAAACCTGGAGCCTAACAGTGAGCGGTTAGGAATGAGAGAAAAGAGAAGGGACAAACTTTGAATTCTGGCACCCGCCTGCTCACCGCAGTGCAGGCTCATACTTGCGGGATGTTAGGGTGGGCGCAGCCGAACTCTGCCCGCCTCGACAATAGCCAGCCTGCCCTCCACTTTAGCGAGCACCTCCGGCTGCCGCAGCAAGGATTCAACAAGCCACAGGATAAACGATGCAGTTGCATTGCGTGGCAGTTCCAAGACCACAATCCCTGCGTAGGCTGCGGGAACATAATTGCGGATATCCGCAAAGCCGAAATCGCCGGTGAGCAGACAGACCCTGTGCGACTGCGCATATGCTGCAATCGGCGGATCTTTGGCACTGCCCAAGCCAATATCGCGCACGTCCGTGGCGTCATGCCCACAACGTTCTATCAATGTCTTGAGCGAACGGGGCAAGTCAGCATCAATTAAGAAGTGCACGGTGGTTCTTTAGGACAGTGGCAGTGGATGATGCTCTTCCTGGTCGATGACCTCGCTGGCGTACGCCAATGCTGCCCGGACATCCTCTTCGGTAATGCCGTATTCCTTGGTGAGATCTTCGATGCTCATCCCCCCAGCCAGGCCGCCGAGGATACGCACGACCGGCACACGTGTCCCGCGAATGACCGGCTTTCCATGCTGAATAGCTGGATCAATCACGATACGGTCGTTCATATACATGCTCTTCTGCGGCAGTTTTGCGCCCATCCGCGTCAACGAGAAATTGCGTGTTCATATCCATACCTTCTGGATGGTGCCTTGGCAAAGATAACTCCTCTCCAAACCGCGGGCAATAGTGTGCAGAGATATACTCCTCACGGTCAGAGACTGCGATAAAGAGGAAGGGACACGCCCGAGTGAAAACCGCTGTCCATTGGGGTCATCGTTTCACTTCACGCGCCAATGCTTCGAGC
>CAZCWX010000707.1:0-4534 GCA_964502465.1 uncultured Enterobacteriaceae bacterium
GAGACGTTGCGGGATCGCGGGAGAGCGTCACTGGTCGCGAGGGAGCGTCGGTGAAGAAGGCAAAGCCCAGTTGCACTTCAGTAGCGGTTCTGATGGGTTTCTCTTCCACTCCTCCCTCCTCCATGGGTTGGCCGCGCGCACATCTCAATAATCAACGCATCAAAGAGCGCCAACGGCGAGGTGCGAGCGGATTTCAGCTTCGTATCAAGCAAAGCCGTACGATGAAAAAACTGCTGCAAATCAGATCGAGTATAAAAGCGACACTGGCTCATCAAAGCGCGCAGCCGGGTTCCGCGTAATCCGACAGCGCGTTCGAGTTGGGTTTCTGGCACCCCGCTCTCTACTAATTCCTTCACCTGCCAGAGCCGGCGAAAATGACTCACCAAAGCATGAAGGATCAGCAGAGCACCGCGTTCATCAACCAGTACGCGATGGAGCAGCGCGAGAGCCTTCTTGCCATCTCGCTGACCAAGCGCATCAGCCAGGTCGAAAGCACTATTTTTATACAGGTCACCGGTGCAGACGACGACAGTATCTGCGTCAATATCTATCTGCGGAAACACAAACGCCGTCAATTTATCGACCTCTGCAGCGAGAGCGAGAAGATTTGGACCGACGAGATCAGCAAGTAAGCGAGCAGCTTCGTCCTGAAGACGCACCCCACGTTCGCGGGCAAAACGCTGTGCCCACGTAGGAATGTGGTTCGCAAAAGGGGGTCTGAATTCGCCGGCAATCCCTTTCTTTGCACACAAAGCAAAAAAGTTTTGTGACAAGTCTATGCGACCGTGAGCACACACCGCGAGGGGCTGTGTTGCATCGCGGTATTCAGCTTCTTTGGTCAGACGCTCGCGTTCCGCAGCCTTGAGATGTTCCGCGCTTTTGAGCACCACCAGGCTTTGTGCCGCAAACAAAGAAGGGGCACCCCACACTTCGAGTACCGCTTCGAGCGGATCTTGTCCTGCGTGGAAAATACGGACTGCGATCTCCTGACCGACACGGCGGCGCACAAGTGTGAGTGCCTGGTCAACCAGATATGGCTCGTCGCCATAAAACAGATAGAGCGAGGCAACAGGCTCTTTCTCGATACGCGCGAGGATTGCTTCAGGCCGGGGAAAAGCAGTAGCTGATTTGGTCGCTGCCATTGCTGCATTCGTATAGCGCGCGACCGCGGCTAAGACAAGAATGGGGAGGGGCAGCCACTCAGGGCTGCCTGTACGACCAGAGAAACAATGAGTCAAAAGGGCACAGAGGGGGGTAGTTGACGATGAAAACTGTCTCTACACCCCCTCACACTCTTCAGAGAAAAATTACCCTTTCCCGTGCCGCAGGAGGCGACCGGGGGTCGCGTTCGTGCATTTGCCGTCTTCAAAGGTGACTTCACCATTGGCCATGATCCAGCGATACCCTTCTGCGTACTGCACGCGTCGCCACTCACCGGCTGGGAAGTCGTGCACAATCTTCGGCCTTTCAGGCACGATCTTGAGATTCTGCAGATCGTACACCACCATATCTGCTGGTGCACCTTCACGTAGGACACCACGATCCTGGAAGCCCGCACACTTGGCCGGCATAGCGCTCAGGCGATAATGCGCTTCTTCCAGGCTCATGAAGCCAGCGTCCCGCACCATCCAGGTCAACAGATCAGTCGGATAGGCACCCAAGGTCACAAACTTGGTGTGCGCCCCACCGTCTGAAGTGCCAGGGATGCTGTATTCTGAGGACATCAGCTCGGCAGCATAATCTTCGCGGGTGTTGCGAGCTGGAGTCTCGAACTCCGTCTTCAGATTGTCAGCAATCGCCAAATCGAGCATCGCATCCATTGGATGCTTATGCTCCATCTCAGCGACCTGTTCGACCGTTTTCCCGACATACTTCTGCAGTTTCGGATCCGCAACGGACTCAATTCTAAAATCTTTAATAGAGCCGGTCACGATCGGCGTGTGACCAGTATCGTATTCCGCGCAGAGAGCCTGTCGCAGCGCTGGATTTTTGAATTTTTGCAACCGCTCGGCGGGCGTGCCTAAGGTCACTTCACGCCACACATCACTGCCATCAAACAGGTTCCAGTCCTCAAAGGAGAAAAAGAACCCCTGACGGAACGTTGCCGTCTGGTTATAGATCTGATGTCCACGTTTATTGGCTTCTTCAATATAACGCATGGTACGGCGGTGCAGGGCAGGTCGGTCGTCACGCACAGCGGTCGCATTAAAGAGAACGGGGCGGCCAGAAACTTCAGCAAGCCGTTCGTAAAGCCGCATATCACCCTTAAAGTCTTCACTCGCTTGGGTGAGTTGGATGAATCCTTCCTTGCGACGGCCTAGCACCTCGGCAAAGGCAACCAAGTCTTCTTCTGCCATGGTGTCAGTGACCATGGGGGTCCCGTCATAATCCCGCTGCACCGAAATGAACCCGTTGCCCAGACGCTGACAGGAGAACCCGCAACCACCAGCATTCATCGATTCCTCGAGCAAGCGCTGCATTTCCTGCCGCTCTTTCTCTGTGGCAGGGCGACTCTTGGCGGCTTCTAAACCCATGACCCAAATCATGATCGGTGCAATCGGCACGTAGCTCAGGACATTGATTCCCTTTGGCGTGCGATCAAGAAAGTCTAGCCATTCAGGAAAAGTCACCCAATCCCACTTCATCCCTGCTTTCATCGACTCAAATGGAATTGCCTCGACGCGAGACATGGAAAGCATCGCACGATCGCGCAGTTCCGGTTTGACCGGGGCGAAGCCAAAGCCGCAGTTCCCGACCACGATCGACGTCACACCGTGCCAACCTGATAGGGTGCAGTAGGGATCCCAGTTGATCTGGGCATCATAATGGGTGTGGAGATCAACAAATCCTGGGGCGACAACAAGTCCTTGCGCATCAAGGACTTTCTTGGCATCAGTGGGGTTGAGACGTCCACCTCTCTCGATCTTCGCAATCTTTCCGTCTTTGATACCGACGTCACCAGCGTAGCGCGGCGTGCGGGTCCCATCGACGACCGTTCCGCCTTGGATAATCACATCAAACGTGCTCATATATACCCTCCTCAGGGATTGAACGTTCACTCAAATTTTGCCAAGCACCATGCCATAAGGCAGGGCGCGCTGTCAACTCATCACCTCAACGCCTGTCTGCATCGCGGGCGCATTTTGCGCGAGACCGGCGGCCATGTCTCACAGTTCACCTGCAAGTTCCACGGGTTTACCTGGCGACTAGACGGTACGCTCAGCTTTGTCCCAGGGCGGTGGGACTTCCCGCAGATCAAGGATGAAGAATTTTGCTTGCCTGAAGCGAAGGTCGGGGGCTGGGGCGGTTTCGTATTCGTCAACCTCGCTTGTCAATACGGGATCGTTCGTGGGCACAGGTTGAACTGACGGTTGATAATTGCTGGGCACGACGAGCCGGACCTACGAGTGCCTGGCCTTCGGCCTGGAGAATAAAGACCCTTTCTTGTAACGAACGACCGAAATCTCACTGTCGATAATGCTTGTCTAAAAGAGGGAAAGCAGTATATCGTCACACTATCGAAAGGTCCTCAACAGCCCATGAGGTGGTACCGCCGCCTTTTAGCCACAAAGGAGGGATGTTATGACACCCAGAAGTTTCTCTCATATCGCGCTCAGTGTGCGGGATTTTGACCGCTCGCTGCATTTCTACCGTGACCTACTCGGATTTGAGCTGGCCCAAGAGATCCCCGAGCTGGGGGCCACCGGCTATGAGGACGGGATCTCGAAACGGAAAAACCGCCGGTATCGTGTTGCGGTCCTGCGCTACGGCAAGGAGAGCGCTGCGCCGTACGGCATGGGCGAAGATGCACCAGTGATCGCTTTGGTCGCCCCGCTAGGCCCGGCACCAACGGGTAAAGGGATTAAAGTGGATCAGATCGGGATCACGCACTTTGGCATCTGGGTCAAGGGCTTAGACGCGATCTGCGACGAGCTCAAGAGCAAAGGCGTAAAATTCGCCGCGTCCCCGCATACCGGGGCGAAGACGGAGGCTGGCACGTTGCGCACGGCCTTTGCCGAGGATCCGGATGGTATTCTGATCCAGCTCGATGAGATGATACCAGCGTAAACAGCCACCGCCATGGCTCCTGGGATCAACCGTTGACGATACAACTGAGCACTGGAGCTTTTCTCACAAGGGGAACACACATTGCAGCCGGAGGAAAGCGGCCAGCGCGAAAAGGAGGGCACCATGCGCTTTGGCTTTTTTGATCAACTCCCGCGGGCGGACTGGCAGTCGGAGAGCCAACGCTATCAGGACATTCTCGCCCAGATCGAACTCGGGGACGCACTGGGTTTTGATACTGCCTGGCTCGGGGAGTTGCATTTTATTCCGAGTTTCTCTTGTCTGGCCTCCCCGCTGATGATTCTGGCGGCAGCGGCACAGCACACCACGCGGATTCAATTGGGCACGGCCGTCATTGTGCTGCCCTGGCATGATCCGGTGCGGGTCGCGGAGCAAATCGCCATGCTCGACATCCTCTCCAGAGGGCGGCTCCTTTGCCCCTGCAAGATCCCGAAGCGGCGGCTGAGGA
>CAZCWX010000708.1:0-13060 GCA_964502465.1 uncultured Enterobacteriaceae bacterium
GACCCTCGAAAGCCACGCTAAGGTCGCAGTCGAGCGATTCCAGGAGCGTATCCACTCCCCGGTGCTGACAGATATCACCATTGATTGGGGAGCGCTGTCAGCGATGGACGTCTATCCCAAACAATTTCCTGACCTGTTCAGCAGCAAGCCCCTGATGATCCATGGCCGCTTGACTGGTCCGAAAGAAGGAACCATCACGCTGCGTGGTACCACGGCGACCAGGCCGTTTGAACGGCACATCCAGATAAGTCTGCCTGCCGCACGGGTTCAACACAGCGCACTGGCTTCGCTGTGGGCCCGGGCCAAGGTGCAGGAGTTGATGATGCAGGAGTATGCCGGGTTACAGCGAAATACCTTCCCTGCAGAGTTGCAAAAAGAGATGACTGCACTTGGCATCGAGTTCCGGCTGCTGACGCAATTCACCAGCTTCGTAGCGGTTGAAGAACTGATCGTCACCAAAGGGGGAGAGCCAACAAAGATTACCGTGCCGGTCGAGGTCCCGAGCGGCGTGAGCTACGAAGGGGTGTTCGGCGAAGCAAGGATGGCAGCGCCAAGAGGCCTCGCGGCCAGATACGCCTGGGGTGGCGGACTTGCGGCCCAATCGGCTGCGCCATCGGCGATCCCACCCGCCCCCGCATCGCGCAGGACAGGAGGGTTGTTCAGTCTCGGAGGAGCCTATGAAAAAACAGAGTCGCTGAGCAGGGACCCTGGAATTGTGACCAGCAGGGAAGAACCAACCAGAACCGCGCATGACAAACTCGCTGACTCGCTCCGTGATCTGCCCGAGAAAGTCGCGAAAGGCAGCAAAGCCGGGACCCTGAGCATTGGAAACCTCCACGTCGTAGACTACAAAGTGGAGGTGATAGTCTATCTGCGTGACACCTCGACCGAGACCCGCGACACACTCACAAAGCTCGGCTTTGTGCAGACCGGGGAAAGCAAAGCGGCCCGAGTATTGATCGGCACCATCGATGTGCGTCAGCTTGAGGCGCTCGCCAAGCTTGAGGTAGTGATTCACATCAGACCCGTTGTTGGGTAGGGACAGGGTAAAATCCACGAAGCTCACCCTGAGCTTCGTGGGTATATTCACAGAGTGCCACAGGATTGAGGAGAGGATATGAAAAAATCACTGGTGGAAAATAGCAGGATGGCCAGAGAGACATTCAGCACCGAGCCAGGCACTTTTTGGCAGCGACAGGTCGTCTCTCCTATCACCGCGAAACAGGTCGTCTTTGATGTCCTGGTCGGTATCGTGCTGCCCATCCTCTGCGTGATCGCTGATCCCATTGTTTTTCGTGCGGTCTTCGGGGCACCGGTATTGGGCAGTTACAAACTGTTCGGGTATCTCACCATCTCGATGGGCGTGGTGACGCTAGCATTCTGGTTGGTACGCCGCAGAGCTTCGGCGTTTCTCGGCGGGATGTTGCTGGGGTACGCGCTGTTCTCGTTCCTGCTTGGGGTTATCCTGCTCCCTCTGAGTCTCATTGGGCTCCTCCTGTTCATCGGAGTCTTTGGCCTCTCTCCCTTTCTCACCGGGTTCAGCTTCTTGCGCAATGGGATTCGTGTCCTACAGATGGGAGATATCACAACCGTATTCGCCAGAATGCTTGTCAGTTGTGGATTGCTTGCCAGTATTGCGGTTCCTCTGGTTCCACAAGTAGCAGCAACGCAAAGGATGAAAGAGTCAATTGCCCATCTCAAATCTGGGAGCCCAGAAGAAACAAAAACAGCTCTCGTTAGTTTGCGAGCGCTTGGCATGTTTGCCGATCTCGATCGATTGGTGTGGATGTACCAGAAGGAAGAAGATCCTTCCGTCAAGCAGCGCCTCGCTCATGCCTATGAGCAACTCACAGGCAAAGATATTAAGGCCCGACTGGCCGAACTGCAAGATTAGCATGGACGAGTTCGGAAAAAATCCTCGCAGTAGGTGTTTTCCTGAAGAGAAACTGTGCTCCTTCCCTCCAATAGTCGCACAGTCCAGGAATTACTCGGGCACAAGGACGTCAGTGCGACGAGGATTGATATCCACATTTGGCAGCAGAATTCGTAACAGTCGCCACTTTCGGTACGCTACAGGAAGCAAGCATAGCAACAGCGGTCCTTAAAGCCTAGGGCATCTGGGCGTTCCATCCTTTGGGGAAGCGGTCAGCAAGGATCGCTGGGAATTGAGGCTGACGCTCACTTCATGGCTTAAACAGTTCCGCTGGCGCTCTGTGTTGGTAGCCCGCCTTAAAGGCGGCCAGACGCTCCTCTGGCGTGCCATGGCCTGTTGGATCGTGACTCCCGACGGTCCGATAGAATCTGAGCAGTGCCGCCTCACGGTTCGGTAGGAGAGGCGCCCCCTCCATGACGGATCTCATATATGCACCGGAAAGGCGGTCGGCCTGTAGTTCCCAGTCTTTTTCCTTCCCCGTGACGAAGGGCTGTCCCGACAACAACTGGGCGTGGTGGGCGACCTCATGGGCAAGGGTCGTAGCCACCTCATAGTTTGAAAACTTCTCGTGGATAAACTTCAAATAGTCGGGACTGTACTCAAGGACACCAGTCTTCGGGCCGTATTGCGCTGGTTTTCCAACCAGTGTCTTTCCGTCTTCCTCCCATTTGGCGAGCTCAGGATTCCTTTTTACCCCCGGAGGTGTGTAGGTCTTACCGTGACTGTTGAATATATCGGTGAAAAATTTGTCGATTGATGTGACAATTCTCACAGCAGTGTTCCTCGGGAGAGGTACCGGAGGGGTCTTTTCTTTTTCGGGCTCACCCCCGATATGCTCAGTCGCCTCTCCTTTGAGCGCCTGGGCTAGGCATTCAATCAATTGCTCATGGATAGGCGCTCGCTCCTTCGCAAGCTGTTGGTTGGCCTTTGGATCACGGCTCTGGTACAGCTGTTGTGTTAGGTGTCGGTGGGCGTTGTTGAGTGAAGCACACTCGGGAGCCCGCTCGTCATTCTTGGACCACCAGTCGTCGCTCCCGAAAACCTCGTTGGAAGGCGCTTGAGCGTAGGTCAGGGCTGGCTCGGCGCAGAGCGCCAGCCCGAAGGCGAAACCCGATGACAACATGGCTACCCGGCTGGATCGTATGGTCAGCTTCGATAACATGTTCAAACCTCCCTAAACCATGCCTACTGCCCGCACAACGGTCACGCTTCCGTTCTGGTCAATCCATTCCATCTGGTCGGCGGCGATCACCTGATAGCGAATCTCCTGCACGCGGCCATCTTCAGTGCGCAGCCTGAGGACCCCGTCGCGGCCCTCGATCCGGCCCTGCTGCGTGCGGCCTGAGGCGAGGAGTTCCATCAAGAACACCCCGTCGGGACGCACGGTCAGGTTCGCCCGGGCACGTCCGCTCGGCTGGGTCAGATACCACGAACCGACCAACACCGGGTCGAGGTTGCCTACCGGCTGTCCCGGGGGATCGAAAGCAGCAGGTGGGGCCGGCGATCCGGGCTGCTGCCGACACGTTCCCGGTTGGGTTGACGCAGAGGGTTGTGAGGAAGTGGAAGGGGCCGGTGACTCTGCGGTCGGAGCGGGGAGCCGTGCCGCGGCGAGCGTCGCGAGCTGCCTCGCCTCGGCCACGCCGAGGGGGTCAGTCACGATGACGGTGACCAGCACCTCGCCCTGTAGGAAGGTCAAGTTCTTGGGACCACCCGGTGGATCTGTGGCGTAGGCCGCATCGCCCACGCCGGACACATCGACCACATGCGGCCGTTGGCGCCCGCGCGCGAAGGCGGTCCGTTGATGGCCAGCGGGATAGGCATCGACTTGCAGGGTGACGAGCGTCGTCCGCTCGCGTCCAGAGCGGTAGACGCAGTCACCTCCGACGGTGACGTTGTTCCGCCGGACACGATGCGGTCGGTCCATGGTTGCCGGTGCGTTCAGCACGACGCTCACCTCAGCCAGCGTCAGGAGTGAACAGGGCTCGACCTCGGCGACGGCACCGGCGGCGCCGGGGGTTGATTCTTCCGGGGTGATGGTTTTTGAAGGCTGTGTGTTCTGGGCTAGATTTTTTGCTGTACCGGGGATCTTGGTCCAGACACCAGTCCCCAACTTGCCGTGCATCACAAACGTGTTCGGCGTCGGCAGTTCATAGGCCCCACCATCGGCCCAGTGAATGGCGGGAGCCTCGAGTTCCCACCTTCCATCGGCGGCTCCGAAAGTGCCAGCGTGGCCGGGAGCAGCTCCAGGGCCTTCAGTGCGAAAGTTGTACGTTCCATCCGCGCGAATATCCATCTCCCAGCGGGCGATGCCGAAGGGATTCGGCACCCTCTGCTCCCAGACGCCCACCAGCGCCGGATCGACAACGGAGAAGGGTTCTGCGACAGCGGTTGGTAGCGGCCCCGCAGTAAGCAGGACTACGAGCAACACGAGCCATTTGACGCCAGAGCGGCTCATCCCAGCTCTCAGAGCAACGAACACTTCATGATCCAATGACTTCGCCTTCTGCATACTCTGCCCTCCTGTACTAGGATAAACGGTTTGTGGCCAGCTACCTACAGAGAGAGACTCCTGCACGCGGCATTTTTTCCATTGAGAGCACGCACGAGTCTTTTCTTTTGCCGAGGGAAAAACTGCCTTTCTGAATCGTCTTTTGATAAGAGAGTGTGAGACGAGTTGGCTCACGAGTATAGGAGGGGGACTGTATGCGGTACAGCGCTCTGAACGGGATTTGCCTTGATCAGCAAGCCTATCATCGGCAGGACTGTGTAGTATTTTGGAAGACCAAAGAGCAGTGGGGCGGCCTGTCCAACATGGTAAGTGGCTATCCATTGGTCGTCAACGGCGTACGGTGCTTCACGTCTGAGGCGCTTTATCAAGCGTGTCGGTTTCCCCATCTGCCAGACATTCAGCAGGAGATTCTCACCCAGAAGAGCCCCATGTCGGCGAAGATGAAGAGTAAACCGCATCGCACCAATTCGCGTCCTGACTGGGAAGCGGTGCGGGTGCCGATTATGGCGTGGTGTCTGCAGGTGAAACTGGCGCAGCATTGGGACCGTTTTGCGGCACTATTGCATGCGACAGGAGATCGACCCATTGTCGAGCAGTCACGGCGGGATGTGTTCTGGGGGGCTAAGGTTGTCGATGACGAGACTCTGGTAGGAGCAAATATACTTGGACAGCTATTGATGCAATTACGTTCCCAACTGCAGGAATCTGAGGCAGAGGCGTTGTGGGTCGTTCTACCGCCCCAGGTGTCAGAATTTCTTCTTTATGGTCAGAAGATTAAGATAATAAACAGATGAGGCCAGCGTTGCTTAGGCATTTTTCAGTTGTCATTCCTGGTAAATTTTGTTTTGCAGGAGGAGTATGTCGTTAGCGTGGCATGAGTACGACAGCTTTGACTGGGCACATGCGCAACAGTCCCCGATGGATCCCGCGCAGCGACTGGAGATCGAAATGATGGCTGCCGGGATCCTGCAGCTCTCACAGGAGGACCGGACAAAAGTGTGGGGCGTAGCGTCTCCGCCGGGTCGGTTTGCAGCCACGGTTCTCCATATCGCTTCTGGAGTGAGTCACTCCTACCAAGCACAAGCGATGATGTGTGGGATTGCAGACATTGGAGTGAAAATCTTCAAAACCACTACCGACGCGCGTCGTGAGGCGCAGCGGGTGCTGCCGTTTCACTGTACACTGGTTCACCGTCTTCCTGGTCTCCCCAACGACCATGTACAGAAAACATTGGGTGGCGGTAGGCAGCGTGATGGTCAAGGAGCGGAACGCGACTATGTTGTCCAAGAATGGGTGAGGGGGGAGACCCTCGAAACGCTGTTGCGCCGCACGTGGCTGAGCGCACCTCTTGATGGTGCAGATGTCCAATCCATCTTGGCACAGCTTTTTGCCGGGATTATTATCCCCTTGTGGAGTGAAGGAACGGTGTGGTGGGACGTACGCGATGCCAACTACTGCTGGGATACACATTCCCAGCGGCTGACCCTGATCGATATTGACGCTCTCTTCGCTTATGTTGACGAGATCCTCCAGACACCGACCGTGTGGACGCGGCGAGACAAAGGCCGAATAACGGCCCTAACCCGATTGCGTGGGCTGGTCTGGCGGCTGTTACTGGCACAAAGTTTCAAGACCAAGAAGCAGGTCGAGACCCTGCTTGGTGAGGCGTGGCAGGCTAAACTAGAACCTACGCTCAGCGTATTGGGGCGGGACCAGGCACGGAAAAGTGAGCGAAAGGCAGCGGCTTTGGTCGCTCTCCAACAATTCTGTGAGCAACTCGACCAAGCGGCTCTCTTGAGGAAAAAATCCTCGCAGCAGGCGTTTTTCTGAGGAGAAGCTGTGCTCCTTCCCTCCAATAGTCACACAGTCCAGGAACTACTTGGATATAAGTATGTCAGTGCGATGCTGATTGATATCCACATTTTGGATCGTAGGGGGTGCGTCGAGGGTTTAGGGATTAACCCTTGCACAGCATGAAGGAATCACACATGATCGGGGAGATTGCGTCGTCGGTTTATTTGGCAGAATCTGCATGATTTGCCTATTTGCATTAGGCCAACGAACAGCAGGTTATCCTCAACGTTAGACGGCCAGGTGAAAAGAGAAATAAGAACTGGAGGTTCTCTGGTGGGTGAGCAGTTACGATCTTTCCAGCGGCCGAACCTGGTCGAACGCGTCTTCAATCGTGCCATCGGCGCTCTCGTGCGTTTCGGTATCGGCCTTCCGCACATGCATGTTCTCGAAGTTCGCGGCCGGAAGAGTGGGAGGCGCTATTCTCTACCAGTTGATCTACTCGTGGAAGAGGGCAGGCAATATCTGGTAGCGCCCCGTGGCTATACCCAATGGGTTCGCAACGCCGAGGTCAGCGGGGAAGTCACGCTCCGAAGAGGAAACCACTCCAAGAGGTATCGGCTGCGTGCGCTTTCCGATATGGAGAAACCGCCGATCCTCAAGGCCTACCTTGATCGCTTCCGCCGTGAGGTTCAGCGGTTCTTCCCTGTGGCGGCTGGCTCGCCGACCGAGGCGTTCATTCCGCTTGCGCAGCAGTACCCGGCATTTGAGCTCATACCGGAATCGTGAAGGTCGAATTCTGCTCTTAGTGCGGTGCAAAAATGAAGATAGTCATTTTCGATATTGATGGGACCCTCGCGGATTGCAGAAACCGACTGCATCACCTAAACAAATCCCCAAAGGATTGGGAGTCGTTTTTCGCAGAAATGGATGCCGATCCCCCCACCATGCCCGTGGTTGAACTTTGCCGGGCAATGCATAGACAGGGGCACCGCATAGTCCTCTGCACGGGAAGGTACGAGCGACACCGTGGACAAACTGAGACGTGGCTGAACCGCCATAGCATTCCGTATCATGAAATCAGGATGAGGAAAGACGGCGATAAGAGACCTGACAGTGAGATAAAGCAGGAGATGATTGTCACTGACGAGAGTCAGCATATCCTTTTTATTGTCGAAGATCGCAGCCGCAATGTGCAGATGTGGCGCTCACGTGGCTTTGTGTGCCTTCAATGTGACACAGGGGAATTCTGATGCATGGGAACCGAACAAAAGGGTGCAGTTCTTTATAAAGTTTGGCTTGAGTGGGGGGAGCGGATCGAGGGGATGGCGTTTTTTTCGTTGGTTCTTGCTTCTTCGGCCCGGTTTCAACCCCGCCGGGGAGCTGTGGATTAGGGTTTGGCACTGGTTTCGGGTCAGGATAAGTTGTCGGCCCTCCCCCAACATTCTCAGTCGCCTCTCCTTGGGAGATGTCCATGAAAGGGACGTATTCCTTCGAAAGACTTCGGCGGGCATCCAGCAGTGTCATCCCTTTTGGGAAAGCCAACCCCAGCTTGTTCTCATATAGGCATAGGGAAAATCGGCCAATTCCCCTTGCGGAGACACAATGTGTGCGATCCTGAAATACTTTCTCTATGGTGTTGGTGTGTGGCTTTCGGTGCTGCTTGCGATGCTGTTGGGAGGATTCCACATCGCGGTTGAGCCCGAGCCGCACTATTGGTTCGTGGTCATGTTTGGGTTCGTGATTGGCCTCCTTGCCAACCTTGGGCTGTTTCTTGTGCCAACTGCAGCGAAGCAGGGCATGGGGTGGAAGATCGGAGTAGCTCTCTTACAGCGGTTTGCATTTGTATGAAGAGGTGATTCTTGGGTTCCCTCTCCCCTCGTGGGAGAGGGACAGGGTGAGGGGAAAAGGAGCGGTAACGAGTCTATTCATCCAAACGAAAAGTGCTGTAATGGGGCCAGCCGCCTCGTTTCTCTTCACGAGCAGCTACGATGCGGCTTTACGATTGATCGCTGGTGTTCCCCTGGTGCCAATCGCCACGGGCTCGTATGTGCTGGGAGCACTGGCGTACACGCTGGGTTATCTCCTGCTTATGCACGGGTGCGTCAGGAGATAAGGAAGGGGGTACACTCTTCTGGTGGAAAAAAACTCCTCCTCAAGCGTCTCTTTCATCAGGAGCCTGGGACACAGGCACATTCAATCCACAGGAGGACCAATCATGCAGAAGAGCCGTTTACTTGGGCAGGCCGTGTTGGCTGCCACAGTGGTAGCGATGGTAGGACTTACCAACGCTCATGCGCAGTCGGCAGAGGATCTGGCGCGGTGGTGCGCGCAGCAAAAAGACTCGCTGCAGCAAACGCAACAACAAGTAGAGCGAGTCCGGGCAAACCAAGAGAGAGCCTACGACAATGCTCCATCCAGGACGCAGCAAAAGGCGCAAGAAGCAAAAGAGGATTTTTATGACAACTGGTACGATCCCAGAGTGGCAGATCTCAAAAAGAGACAAGCCGACGTCCAAACCAAGTGTGGCGATGACCAGCAGTTTGCTGGTATGGCCGGAAAAGAAAAAGCCTTTGAGCATGGCATCAAAAAACCAGCCAAGGACCCCAATATACGACCTGGGAAGAACGCCCAGTTCAAGCGGAATAAGTTCGGCAGCAAGAAGTACAGTGCGGGGAAAACAGCTCAACGGACTAGGAAAGGAGCAAGACACGCCAGTAGGGATGTGCGGACATCCTCTGGCGGGTACAAGCCACACGGAGGGTATAGTCACGTTCCCGCCGGACAATACCGGCAGCGTTAGTTGATGCAGGAGTAGCTGAGGACAGCCCAGTGTGGCTGCCCTTCCCAAGGGCGCACGGCTGTGCGCCCTCACTGCTGTGAGTTGAACTGATTGAGCCGGTGGTGCTAGAAGAGAGCCAGCTATGGCTCAGAAACGCAGTTACATTGTTCTGATCCTTTTCTTGTTCTGCACGCTGAGTATGAGCTGTGCAAAGACAGACAAGGCTGACCCCAAGGCTGAACCGCTGAAGCTTGTTGTCTTGGTTCTCCCGTTGCAAGCGGGTCAGGGTGTCCCAGCCGATAAGGTGTCTCTCGGACTGGCAGTGCAGGCGGTGCTGGAGCATGTTCTCGGCCTCAGCCTTGCGCTGGCAGCGCTACAGAAGCAAGGCTTTGTCCAGACCTGGGAGAGCACAACGATCCACTTACTGCAATGACTCGCTTTCCGAACTTTTAAGACAACCTCCAAGTGAATTCGAAGGGGTCGGGGTGTGGGCGACTGAAGCCACCTGTCTGAGCAGTGTTTTCCCCTCATCCTGTACAGCCCCACAGGTTTCCTGAACCTACACCAGGAAAAATTCTTCCCCCTCAGGCGTCTCTCTTGGTAGAAGCCCTCGATACGGACCAAGGACTCTCTGAAGGAGGATCGCTCATGGATACAAAGAGACACAGGTGGTTGCCCTGGGCAGGCTTCATGGCCTTG
This sequence comes from uncultured Enterobacteriaceae bacterium, assembly GCA_964502465.1. Lineage (GTDB taxonomy): Bacteria > Desulfobacterota > Binatia > Bin18 > Bin18 > CAZCWX01. The sequence goes on from CAZCWX010000708.1 coordinate 9,715, forward strand.
GGCGTAATGGCAATCGTGGGTACCAGCACCCCGAGTTGGGCTCGTTCTTCCTATGGCTATCGGCCGTATGACCGCTACGATCGGGATTATTATGACTATCGGGACTACACTGGGCGGGATTATCATGATGACAAGACGCCTTACTATAACCCCTATGACCGAACCATCACGATTCCGGTGCCTGACCCGAAGCTGCCCCCAGGGACCGAGAAGATCATTGAAGGGGTGTTTGAGATGTTCTTACAGGGTCGCTAGAGAGATTGCATTGTAGGGGCAATCGCGTGAGTGCCTGAAGGATAGCAGAGCTTGCCTGAGGTGGAGGACAATATGAAACAGTCTCTTCGTTTCCAAAAAGCGTGGCTAGGTTTGGCGCTGATTGTCATGACGCAGTGCCTTCACCACTCAGCCTGGGCGCAAGGCAGTGGCGGAAAGGCGAATTCCCAGACCTCGACAAACCAGCCACGCTTGGTCGTACAGTTGGGCCATTCCGCTTACAGCGCCGCATTTTCGCCGGATGGTCACTTCGTAGTGACCGGTGGCTACGACCATACGGCCCGTCTATGGGAAACAATGACTGGGCGAGAAATCCGCCGCTTTGAAGGGCATACCGGCGGTGTGTTTGCCGTCACGTTTTCTCCCGATAGCCGTTTCCTTTTAACAGGAAGTTCAGACAAAACCGCTCACCTGTGGGAGGTAGCGAGCGGTCAGGAGATACGCCGGTTTGAGGGACACTCGGGCCGAGTGAGTGCCGTGGCGTTTTCGCCCGACGGCCGCTTTCTGGCTACAGCCGGCATCGATACGGATAAGGACAAGCCCGATACAATTGTTCGTTTGTGGGATACCGCCACTGGACAGGAAGTGCGGCGCTTTACAGAGCACACCAGCAACGTCACATCCACGGCTTTCTCTCCAGACGGCCGTTTCCTGTTAACCGGAAGCTGGGATCACACTGCGCGGCTATGGGAGGTCGCTACCGGGCGAGAAATCCGGCGCTTCATGCATTCAGCTGTTGTGAAATCTGTCGCCTTTTCCCCTGACGGGAGCTTGGTGCTGACTGGCACATCATCCAGCCTAGACGGCAGCGCTCGGCTCTGGGAGGTCGCTACCGGGCGAGAAGTCCAGCGCTTTGCGGGGCATACCGTCGCGTTTTCTCCTGACGGCCAGCTCGCACTTACGCTGAGCGGAGGTGCGACTTCATTTGGTGTCTTTGGCTTGGCTGCTCGTTTCTGGGACGTATCCACCGGCCAGGAGGTTCGGCAGTTAGAGGGGTATGCAGCATCTCAGGTTATGTCCGATATCACTGCTGTAGCCTTCTCGCCCAATGGTCGCTGGGCGCTCACGGTCAGTAGTGAGGTGCGCCTCTGGGATGTTGTGAAGGGGCAGGAGGTACGACGTCTCGAAGGGTTCTCTTCCGAAGTCCGATCTGTGACGTTCTCACCCGATGGTCTCAAGGCGCTGACAGCGGACACAGCCGGCGCTGCCCACCTTTGGGACATGACGACAGGACAAGAGGTGCGACGCTTTCAGGGGGCAGGCTCCATAGGGACTGCCCTCTTTTCGCCCGATGGTCGATTCATGTTGACCGGGGGTGAAGATTTTGCCCCGCCTCGACTCTTCGATATTACGAATGGACAAGAAGTCCTTCGATTCGGGGAGGAGGAAAATATTGACCTTGTTGCATTTTCGCCCGATGGTCGCCTCGTCGCAACAATAGGCAAAAATGACGCGCGTTTGTGGGATGTGGCTACGGGGGAAGAATTGCGCCAGATCGCATCTGGCTCTTCTGTGGAATCCCTAGCGTTTTCGCCTGATGGCCACTTCGTATTAGCGATAGCAAGTGGGGAGAAGGTGAAGGTGCAGTTGTGGAATGTAGCGACAGGCCAGCAGGCGCGAAGTTTTGAGGTGGAGTTTTTTGGCAAGTGGGGAGGTCTTAGTCGTGGTATTGTGACTTTTTCCCCCGATGGCCGCTTCGTCATCGTGGGAGGATATTCTAGCGGTCTCGGCAGCACGGTTCTGTTAGACGTGAATACTGGGCAAGAGGTCTGGCGCTTCGCTGGTAGTGTGAAGTCCTTGGCCTTCTCTCCCGACGGTCGTTACGTGCTGACAGGCGGCCGGGAGACCTCAGAACTAGTGGAGGTGAAGAATGGAACGGCGGTGTTCCGCGTGACAGGAGGCAAGGAGACCGCAGAACTGTGGGAAGTGGCGAGTGGCAAGGCGGTACGCCGTTTCGAGCATGAGGATAGCGTCACGTCCGTTGCCTTTTTCCCCGATAGCCGGTTCGTACTCACGGGAAGTGAAGACAAAACCACGCGCCTGTGGGATACTATTACCGGTCAGGAGCTCTGCCGAATAATCTCATTCCGTGATGGCAGTTGGGCAATAGTGGACCCTCAAGGGCGCTATGACGCTTCGAATGGTGGAGACATACAGGGGCTGCACTGGGTCGTAGGGAACGAGTCGATCGCGCTCTCCCAGCTCAAAGAACGCTACTACACCCCACGGCTTCTGGCGAAGATCCTAGGATTCGATAAAGAACCGTTGCCGATGGTGGAAGGATTAAAATCCGTCCATCTGTTCCCTCAGGTGGAATATAAAGCCCCTGCTCCTGGTAGTACTCAGCTGAAGGTCACGCTCACCAATCGTGGGGGGGGTATTGGCCGGGTGCAAGTTTTGGTGAACGGCAAAGAAGTCGCGGCTGATGCCCGTGGCCCGAAATCCGATCCGCAGGCCGCGTCAGCGGAACTCAGTATCGATTTAGCTGGCGCACCGCTTCAACCGGGGGAGTCGAACACCATCCAGGTTGTGGCCTGGAACGCCAAAAGATATCTGTCCAGTCGCGGGGTCAAGGTGATGTGGACACCACCTGGCAGCCCAGCGACTCAAGTACCAGAACTGTACGCGATTGTTGGTGGGATCTCAGAATACGCTTCCCCCTCATTGAGGCTCAGCTTTGCGGCCAAAGATGCCGAGGACATGGCCAAAGCGTTGGAGCTCGGCGCTAAGCGACTCTTTGGGGTGGAGAAGGTACACCTAACCCTGCTCCATACCTCAGACGACCCGCAAGCCCTGGCTCCCACCAAAGCCAACATCCGCAAAGCCTTTGAGGCGATGCGGAAAGCCAAACCAGAAGACATCCTGGTTGTCTATCTCGCCGGCCATGGCGTCGCCTGGCAAGGTGAGCGCGATCTGTATGGATATCTCACTCAAGAAGCACGGAGTACCGATTTGTCTGACCCTGCCGTGCGTGCCCGAGTGGCGATTACCAGCGACGAATTGGTGGAGTGGATTAAGCAGATCCCGGCGCTCAAACAGGTGATGGTGTTAGACACGTGCGCGGCCGGAGCAT
>CAZCWX010000709.1:0-9314 GCA_964502465.1 uncultured Enterobacteriaceae bacterium
AATGCTATTCAAAAAGCTGCTTGATTTTGCCATTGAGCGCAATTTCGGACGTTCATAATTTCCAAAAACTGCACGCCTCCAGAACGCTACTATCTCAAATTCGATAAAGAAAAAAGACCAAAGAGATGTGGTCAATCAGTCACGCCTTGCTTTCTTCTCAATCTTGGACAAAGGAGTTAGAAGAGTGATAAGACAACAGGTTAGAATTCTTTCTCCGCTAAAACACGCTCCAATAACTTCCTTCCGACTTTCGTCCCAATGTCGAGCAAAAATTGGCCTGTCGCGCGAGCCTGGCGGACGAGCAGTTCCCACTGTTCTCTCTGTCGCAGCATCTTGAGAGTGCGTAACAAAAGTGTTCGCTTCGCAGTCGGAAGGGTATCAATGAGGAGTGGGATGAGCCCCTCCTCGACGTTATACAGCCGTTCAGGTCGCAGACACACTGGCACGACTGCTTCTGCAGCAACCCCAAGATCCGCAGCAACCGCTTCCAATGCACCTCGAATTGACTGTTCCTTCGGTGAGAACGGAGAGACAATATTGTATGGAGGCGTCCACTCCAGGGGCGGACGTAGCCGATCGATATGCGTTAAGACCACTGCCACCGGAGGAGGAGATAATTCTGGCCGAGCACTAAAATACTCGCGGAGTTGTGTGAGCAGACGTCGGTCCGGCTCGCGGGCAGCGTTAACAGCCGAGACAATTAATATGACCAAGTCAGCGCGCAGAGCTTCAGAGAACGCTTCCTCCATCCGTTCTTTGGGTAAAATAGGATCTTCGTACCCACCCATGTCAGTCACAATGACCGATCCCTCCAGATCCGGGCGTTCCAGGAGATAATGGGTCACCCTGACAGTCGTGGGGATGACATCGGTCGCAGCGCGCACGTCACCAAAGAGGGCATTCACCAGGCTCGATTTGCCAGCTTTCACCTGGCCGAGGATCAAAATCCGCAGCGGTTCGATTCTCTGAGCCTTGGCCTCAGCCTTACTCTCAGTACTATTTTCTGAAAACGGCGGAAGCCCTTCCCTACGTTGGGTAAGTAATAGTTTCCCGCTGTACAGTTCGATGGCATGATACCCTACACGATCGACGTACCACCGGAGCAACCATTGATTCAGAGTTTCTCGCGTCAGATCAAACAACCGATCCGTGACAAAAATACGGAACACTGCCGTTTGCCAATTAATGAGCGGTGAGAGAAAGCGGTAGAACTGGTACGCGTCATATATGGGCTTGAGCTTTTGTCCTACACGATAACCGCGTACGGCATTCCCTATGGTAACTCGATGAGCAAAAGGAACATTGGCGGTGACCGTCGCAAGATCACGTGCAGTTTCTTCAATGGCCCGGAGGAGCAAAGGGATCTGGACTGCCAATAACGGCTCTGGCTCGCCAGGCCGATAGAATGAGGCGACTCGTTCTAAAATCTCTTTGCCCAGCGATAAAAGCTGATCGAGTGAGGTCAGCGTGATGTCACCACGGTCGATACGCTCCTGATATTCCCGCATCAGTATCCAAGCTTCTTCATCACGAGGAGAAAGATCAGCCGGTGTTGTTTGTGACGGCCGAGGCAAGAACACATTGTCGCTCTGAGTCCATCGTCGGAATAAAAAATAGGCAAGGGCTTCACCGCTCAGCAAAATAAGCCCAGCCAGCCACAACCACCCTCGTTCGGAAAGCCACAAGGCGCCAACCAAACCGAATCCGCCAAGCGGCACGATGACGCAAGCAGCGAGCAACCACAGTCGCCACCAACCAAAATGTGAGGTCCACAGAGAGCCTAGAGTCTGTTGTCCAGAGTGGCCAGCAGCTTGGGTTGTAGACTCAGAATTTCTCATTCTGGATCCTGGATTCTGGCTCCTGACTCCTCTTCCCTGCATTCCGCAATATCTTCATTCCTTCAGCAAACTTTTCGTCGTAAAAGGCTTTGATCTGGCCGGGACGAGGGATGTGACCATCAAAGATCACTTGATAGTAGAAACACAGGGCACACCCTAACGCATAGGTTGCTGCTCCTGCATACAGTCCAGACACCGCACTGCCAAGACCGGGAATAATCTTCAGGAGGCTCCGTGCCCCTTGACGGAAAATTACTCCTATCCCTACTGTGCCAAGGAGTTCAAGAAACGTTTTCACTCCCAACGGTTGCCGATAGATTGAGGCGATAGTGTGTAGCATCTTCAGTTGCAGTACGCTGATAATGGGGAGATCCGCCAATGGCAATGGGGTTGCGCCCGTAGCACCGGCAGCGAGAGCGTATGCAATAATATGGGATTGCGCTTCTCGGAAATGCAAACTCTTCAGTTCTTTCGCAAGTTCCGGCAACTGCCGCAACGTCTGGTAGACTCCATGCGGGTGTGCTTCAGCCAGCGCATTAAGAAGGGCATCACGCCCATAGAAAGGGTCAGTAAATCCATCTTCCGGTAAGGTGAAGTCAAGAGGAACAAACCGCGTTACTGGGATCCTGTTGAAAAGAGTACGCTGAAACGCTAAGGCACGGGCGAGGTCAGGGGGGACAATATGCGGGACAGGAGGGAGAGAAAAAGGATACGGAGAGAGGTGATCGGACATACTGGACGGATAGCCTTCGTGCAACGTGGTTTGCGCGACAACGACTGGTAAAGATGGCTTCGCCCAAACAACCTGCTCTAGAGCCGAGATGACCTGTCCGAGGGCCATGTCCATGGCCTTCACAACTACAAGCAGTATGTGCGTATCCGCCTGAAAAGCAGCGAGATCTTCTCGAGGATCGTATCCAGCCTCACCAAGGCCGCGCGTGTCGAGAAAAACAGCAAGAGGAAAATGCTCGTCAGGAAAGTCATAGCGAGCGGCCCAATGGGTACATGGTTTGAACCCATCACCGATCTGGGCACGCTCGGCGCCAGTCAGGGCGCGAACGATTGAAGTCTTTCCAGATTGCACCTTGCCAAAGAGCCAGATGACTGGAGGCGGAAGTCCCTGACGGAGGCGGTTGAGTGCAGCCTGAAGGGTTTCCTCATCAACGTGTGGGGCCAAAAGGCGGCGGAGTCGCTCCCGCATCCTTTCGGTAGATTCGCGGAAGGATACGCTCTCGTTCACCTCGGACCCCCGCTCTGTACACACCTCTCTATCCGTAATAGCGGAAGAGTCCTTCAGCAACGCACACCGGCTTGTCGCCTCCTTCAACTTCAAACGTAATCCCGACAGTCACTTGAGTAGCGTTCGGCACGTCTTTGACATCCTCAACATTATTCAGGGTGGCTCGGGCTCGTACTCGTTTGCCAACCAACACGGGGGCAGGAAAGCGAAGTTTGTTGAGCCCGTAGTTGACTCCCATCCGAATCCCTTGGACTTGCCAGATCTGACTCATCAGGTGAGGGGCGAGAGAAAGGGTATAGTACCCATGCGCCACTGGTCCACCGAAAGGAGACTCTTTCTTCGCCCGCTCCACATCAATGTGGATCCACTGATGGTCATGGGTCGCATCGGCAAATGTATTCACTGCTTCCTGGGTCACCAGGTGCCACTCGGACACCCCAAGCTCTTGTCCAACCAGTGATTTGACATCTGAGAACTGAACCATTCGCGGTGCCATATTTTGCTCCTTTTTTATAGATCACAGTGACTCTTTTAGCAGGTTGCTGACTGAACGCATAGCGGTATGAGTCTTCTGGAGAGTTCATTGCCTTTTTTATTGACCTCCCTCTTTGTCAAGAAAACCTTTTCCTGGTACGTTCTCTGACAAGCGACAGTCACCGTGTATGAATGAGCACCCGACAGATAACCTCCCACCCGGCTTGTGCCAACACTGCTGTCATGCTCGCGAAATCGTCAGCGGTAAAGGCTCGCGGTTCCTGTACTGCTTACGCTCCGAAAGCGACGACCGTTACATGAGATATCCACGATTACCGGTTTTGCAATGTCTAGGGTATCAGATACGGCTCCCACACCCGCAGCGCCAGTAAATTCCCCGAGCAAAAGCCATTGCACAAATGCATGAGCATGGCACAATAGGTCAGGAGAAAACCATGTCGAGATCTCGCTTGCCTCGCAGGAGAAGATCGTTTCGCTCTCATCTCGCGCCGCGTTTCCCTCGCCCCTGTTTTCTCGGCCAGGAGTCAGTTGGTCGTTCGAGGAATATGCAGGCAGGTCAGCATCTTTCTTCCCAGCCAGTGAGTCTTGAAGAATTCGCTGACCTCGTTGTGCAAGCACTCGATACCCTGCCACAGGAAATTGTTGAAAAATTAGAAAATGTTGCAGTAACGGTAGAAGAACAAGCCTCTACTGATGTGCTCGAGGAAACGGGGTTAACAAACCCGCGCGAGATCTTAGGCGTATACCGTGGGATACCACGGCCATGGCGGTCAATTTTTGCTCCACTCTCCGACTTTCCTGATAAGATCGAGATTTACTATCAGCCGATCGTGCATGCCTGTCCCTCTCCACACGAGATTAGGGAAATGGTTCGACGCGTCGTCGTGCACGAAGTCGGACATCACTTCGGCATGAGCGATCAGCAGCTGAGGGCGCTCGGGTACTAAGGAGTCGCGCATCACTAAGTTGACCGTTCTCATATTGTGGTGCGGGCCTCTGGCCTGCACCAGGCCATACAGGCGAAGACGCCTGCACCACAAGCATTGCTCAGGTCATTCTTGCGCGCTCCTCATGCCTGTGCAGGCAGGCGAAATCGGGAATCCGGCGGACGCTCATGCCGTTCGAGACGCTCACAGCACTTTTTAACTAACAATGCGGGAGTACCAGCCCGGATGAGCGCTGCACTCTGGCAGGATATACAGCGCTTGCAGGAGGTCGCAGTTTGTTATACCAGGCCAGTCACCAGCGAGAGAGGAGGTCTTGCGTATGCCCCAAGATCTAGCGTTTCTGGACGGGATCGCTCAGGCTGAGTTGATCCGCAAAGGAGAAGTGACACCGCTTGAACTCGTCGATGCGGCGATCACACGGATTGAGAAGATCAACCCACAGCTCAATGCGGTCATTATACCGCTTTTCGAGAAAGCTCGTGCCCAAGCCGCACAGTTGCGAGACATCCCGAATGGCCCTTTTCGCGGCGTACCTTTTCTGCTGAAAGACCTGGTCTGCACCTCGGCAGGAGACCCGATACACAACGGGATGCGTCTCCTCAAAGACGCCAATTTCATCGCCCCTCATGATACCTACTTAGCAGCAAAGTTCCGTCAGGCCGGTTTTATTACTGTGGGGAGGACCAACACCCCGGAACTCGGACTGAATGGGACCACTGAGCCAGAAGCTTATGGCCCTACCCATAATCCCTGGGACCTGAACCGCTCACCTGGTGGCTCAAGCGGGGGTTCTGCGGCTGCCGTGGCAGCAGGTTTGGTGCCAGTTGCTCACGCCAACGACGGGGGGGGATCGATTCGCATCCCAGCGAGCGAGTGCGGTCTTGTCGGTCTCAAGCCCTCACGTGGTCGGGTCTCTCTTGGCCCTGATGTCGGTGATGCGTGGCACGGGTTGGCTATCGAAGGTGTCGTCACCCGTTCCGTGCGAGACTCTGCAGCCGTACTTGAAGCCATTGCTGGTATGATGCCCGGTGACCCGTATGCGGCCCCATCAAAGCAGCGACCATTTTCCGAAGAAGTTGGGGCGAATCCCGGTCGGCTGCGCATTGGGTTCATGCAGCGCTCTCCATCAGGTGGCGCACCGCTGCATCCTGACTGCGTCGCGGCGGTCGAGGATGTCGGGCGACTGCTCGCATCGCTCGGGCACACCGTCGAGGAGTCTCATCCGCCGGCATTGGATGAGCACGAGTGCATCTCTCACTTCACAACCATCGTCGCCTGCCACACGGTGGCAACCCTGGACATGTTAGGTCAACTGGTCGGGAGGGCTCTGACACAAAACGACATGGAGCTGTGGACGTGGATATTTGCGGAGAGGGGTCGGAACCGCCCCGCAGCGCAGTATCTTGCCTCAGCCAACTGGGTGCAGGTGTGGACACGCCGTGTCGCCCAATGGTGGGCGGAGGGGTTTGATTTACTGCTGACACCAACTCTTGCAGCGCCACCGCCGCCACTTGGGACGCTCATCGCGCATCCGGACAATCCAACTCAGGGTTGGGATCGCCTGTTAGACTTGATACAATTTACCCCCGCATACAATATGACCGGCCAACCAGCAATCTCGTTGCCGCTGTATTGGAATGCCGCAGGCCTCCCGATCGGGACACACCTTGTTGCGGCTTTTGGTCGCGAAGATCTGCTCATTCAGGTGGCATCCCAACTCGAGCAGGCCAGGCCGTGGAAGGACCAGTATCCACCGGTACATGCATAAGAGCGTCCAACAAAATGACGGAAAACGCAACGTATCAAAGTCTCAGGACCGTGAGACAAAACTCCGGCCGAACAGCGGAGCAGAGGAGACGAGGCTGTCATTGCAAGGAGCGGTACGCGACGAAGCAATCTCTGTTTGTGGGCAAAGATTGCTTCGCTCCGCTCGCAATGACACCTTGACCTTATGCTATGCGGTGGGGGTTTTGTCCCATAGTCCTTACTTGTATTTTCCGCTTTCCTCTTTACCTTTTACCCTTTACGTTTTAGGTTCTCAGGAATTAACGAGAGAAACTCTCTAGCTCAATAAGGAGGATCATTATGCCACTCGACCCAAAAGCCAAAGCGTTTTTGGACCAGGCCGCTGCGGCTGGTGCGCCAGCACTGGACGCGCTTCCCGTTCGAGAAGCTCGCGAGGCGATTCGCGGCCTGTTTGCGGCCATAGGAGAAAAAGAACCCATCAAACAAGTAGAAGATCGCAGAATCCCTGGCCCAGGTGGACAGATGCCTGTGCGTATTTATACGCCGGCAGGTACCACGCCTTTTCCCGTCCTTGTTTATTTCCATGGCGGAGGATGGGTCCTTGGTGATCTAGAAACTCACGATGCGACCTGCCGGGCGCTGGCAAATGCTGCTGGCTGCATGGTGATCTCAGTTGACTATCGTTTGGCGCCGGAGCACAAATTCCCCACCGCTCCCGAGGATTGCTATACAGCCACCAAATGGGCAGCTCTGAATGCCGCTGCTCTCGGCGGAGATCCAACCAAGATTGCCGTTGGGGGCGATAGTGCCGGAGGCAATCTGGCCGCAGCAGTGGCACAGATGGCTAGTGACCGTGGGGCTCCTTCCCTGGGTTTTCAGTTGCTCATCTATCCAGTGACCAATTACGCGTTCGATACCGCCTCATACCGGGCAAATGCGGAGGGCTACCTGCTCACAAAAAGCGCGATGGTGTGGTTCTGGAACCATTATCTCCAGAATGACACTGATGGGCAGAACCCGTATGCTTCACCTTTACGTGGACAACACCTGCGCAATCTGCCCCCAGCGCTTGTCATCACAGCAGAGTATGACCCCCTATGCGACGAGGGAGAAGCGTATGCAGCTCGGTTGCGCGAAGCAGGCGTCCCCGTTACCCACACTGATTACAAAGGCATGATCCACGGCTTCTTCAGCATGACCAACGTGGTTGATCAGGCCAAACAAGCCATTAATGAAGCTGGTGCCGCACTGAAGGCAGCGTTCGCGAGACGCTAGTCTGGGAAAGAGACGCCCCGCTGGGGTGTCTCTCTCTTGCCATTTTTCCCAAGAAAGAACGTAAGTATTAGCTCAAGCATCCTCGCTCAATCGAACCATACGACATTGGTCCAGAACAGCACTCTGTGAACGAACACCTCCGTTCGCCCTGAGCGTCGCCAGACCCAGCAACGCGCTATTTCAAAAGGGCGGGAGAATGTCGGCAACGGCGATAGTCTGGCCACCAGGCAAGGAGAGCGTTTCTCCTTGAGACACTAGCCTTTCTTGGGTATAGCGACCGGCAGCGGGATCCGGAGCGTTCAACACCTCGACTCTGCGCTCGACGAGGTTCACGATCCAGTATTCCGGAATGCCGCTGACAGCGTACGCGTGTGCCTTCTGGGTGCGGTCATACGTCAACGAGGGGTCAGCGACTTCAATGACCATGTATACCTGATGAACCCGGGGATGCTCCTGCGTATAGTCATACGGGTCCGGCTGACAGACCGCAATATCTGGCTCTGGCTCGCTCCAGTCATTGAGGATCACCGGGGCTTGCACTCTGACATAAGCCCCAGTGCCAAGGGTACGGGAGAGAACAAACAGCAGGCGGTGGACCGTACCGGCATGCGGGCTGTTTTGCGGACTCATGGAGACGATCACCCCTTCGAGCAGTTCCACTCGCTTAGTAAGAAAAAGGCCGGCCTCGGCCATCTGATGGTATTCAGTGCGGCTGAAGCGGTGAGGAGAAGGCAGAGCTTGCGCGGATAGAGACATAAGAGAAAGCCTAGGCGAGGAGCACGAGGAACTCAAGTCCTCACCCATTCTTTGTTCTCAGCAGTGGAGCCCAGCTGCAGCGTATTCTTCTCTTGCCCCTGTGGGACTCGTTGTCGCGTCGGAGAATGCAACGTGGTGAGGACGGCTCTACCATTGATATTATAGAGTCGAACGGGGCTCAGGGCGAACAAATCAAGCACCCACGATTCCGCATCACCTATGCAAAATCATCGCGGTGTTGGGCACGCCGTTGCCTGAAGCAACAAAAGCAATTTCTGCATCTTTCACCTGGTTGATCGCCTGGCCACGCAGTTGCCGCACAGCCTCGACTGTGTTCTCCATGCCGTGAATGTACCCCTCAGAGAGATTTCCCCCACTGGTGTTGAACGGGAGTGAACCATGCGGCCACAAGAGCTTGCCATCCGAGACAAATGGTCCCCCTTCTCCGCGCTGACAAAATCCCAATTCTTCAAAGGCGAAGAGCACCAAGGGGGTAAAGTGGTCGTAGAGGAAGCACACGTCGATATCCTTGTGCGTAATCCCCGCACGTGCAAACAGCGCCTTGCCAACCACGGTTGATTCGGTTTCAGGCTTCTCAACATTTTTTACCACTCGATGCGTATTCCATTCCCCAGCGCCAAAGGCTCCCGCCATGATGTACGCAGGTTTATGTTTTAAATCCTTTGCCCGCTCGGCACTAGTAATGACGACCGCTGCTCCACCATCAGTTTCTAAGCAGCAATCCAACAGTCGTAAGGGATCAGCAATCATACGGGAGTTCTGATGGTCCTCAATCGTAATGGGGCGATTACGCATCACCGCGTTCGGGTTGGTCTGCGCATGCGTGCGGCAGGCAACCGCAATCGCACCAAAATGCTCACTCTTGGTGCCATACAGATGCATGTGTCGGCGTGCCGCGAGAGCGACCATCTGCGCCGGACTGAACAGTCCAAACGGTTCGTGATACGCATTCGCGCCAGGCGCACCTTTGCGTACAGAGGCTTGCCCAAAGCGTGG
>CAZCWX010000710.1:0-6293 GCA_964502465.1 uncultured Enterobacteriaceae bacterium
AGCCGTGATGACGCAGGGAAGTTTTTGCCTGATTACGTCAACCAGGGCATTTTCCCCCAAGATCCCTTTGTCTCTCTCGATCAGGACGGTGTCGGATTGCTGGTGGAACTGGCGGTCCGCAAAGGCCGTGCGGTGCGCGCGGAGCTGAAGATCGGTATTTGCGGTGAACATGGCGGGGACCCAGACTCGGTACAGTTTTGCCATCAAGCTGGTCTCGACTATGTGTCTTGTTCTCCCTACCGCGTACCGATTGCCCGGCTCGCTGCGGCTCACGCCGTTTTGCGAGAGAAAGCATTGACCCCGGCTCGCCGCGTCGCACGAGGGAAAAAACAGCCCGTCGCCGTCGCTGCAGCAGCCTCCTGAGGCGACACTACATGGATGGATACGCTGCTCAGAAACAACATCTTCGACCCGGGCCGGACACTGCTGGCAGCCTGTCATTCCGGGCAAGGCCGCAGGCCGCGACCCGGAATCCAGGAGGAAAAACTGGATTCCCGCCTGCGCGGGAATGACGGCCAGGGATGCTCCTGCTGTGTCTGCCTATTTGCTGAGTATGCAGCACCCTGAAGGACTCAAAAGCAACTCGATCAGTCCCCCTAACGGTCCATAGCTCATCATCTCTCTATGCCAACCCTTTCCATTAGTGGTCAAACACGAGTGGTGGGAATCTTCGGAGATCCGATTTCTCACACTCGTTCACCGGCGATGCACAACGCAGCGTTTCGTGCACGCCGCCTGCCGTATGTGTATGTGCCGTTTCTGGTACGACCTGCTGACCTGGCAAAAGCGGTTCAGAGTATCCGGGCTCTCACCATCGCGGGAGTGAATGTAACGGTTCCCCACAAAGAGCACATCGTCCACCACCTGGATGCTCTCAGCACTGAGGCCAATTTGTGCGGTGCGGTCAATACGGTGGTGAACCGCCAAGGCACACTGTTCGGCGACAACACCGATGGCCGTGGTTTTCTCGCCTCTCTCAAAGAGCGTGGTCTCTCTCCCCGACGGCGCGAGGTCGTCCTCATTGGAGCAGGAGGGGCTGCCCGAGCGGTCTTGGTATCCTTGCTCCGAGCTGGCAGTGCCCGCGTGATCATCGCCAACCGTACCCAGACCCATGCCGAAGCTTTGGCCCGTGCATACCATTCTTTAGGCAAAACTCATATCGACACCGTTCCCCTCGATACCCTACGTGACCCCACGTTGTGGAAGAACGCCTCCCTCATTGTGAACTGCACCTCCGTTGGTCTTCACCATGAAGACTTCCCTCCGCTCGCGTATGCCGCTACGCCACCGGACTGTCTCTTTTACGATTTACTCTATCAGTCCACTCTGACCTCCTTTTTACGTCACGCCCGTGCAGCTCGACGTCCTGTCCTGGATGGTCGGCGGATGTTGCTGCACCAAGGAGCCTTAGCCTTTTCCCTCTGGACTCGCACGCCTGCACCGCTTGACATAATGGCACGCGCCCTGAGCCGCACCCTTACACCCTCAGTCTGATTTCCTGCCTGTCGCCTGGAGTCTTTCACTCGAACGCCGTACGCACCGTGTGTGTTTAATTTCCTCTCCAAGTTGCCGATCTCGCAGAAGGAAGCCGAAAAGCAGTGAAGATTTTTTTCAGCAACAAGCCTTGCGATTTATAGGTTTTCTAGTGTAAGGGGAAGAACGGAGGCGGAAACGCTATGGATACTCGCCTCGGCGAACTGCTCATACGTAAGGGCTATATTACCCCAGAGCAGCTCAACAAAGCCACGGAAGAGCAACGACGTCATGGGGGCCCCCTTGGTCCCCATCTGGTAAAGCTGGGGTGCCTCACTGAAGATGCGCTGCTCGCCTATCTCCAAAAAGAATATCGATTGCCAATAGCCGACCCGGCAAACTTCGACGTTCCTGAAGAGGTTATTCAGCTTGTTCCCTATACGCTGGTCACGAAGTACTATCTCGTGCCTATTAGTCTGACCGGCTCTAGCTTGATGCTGGCAATGATCGACCCCTCGAATATTGCTGCCATCGATGAAGTGAGATTTCTCACTGGCTACGACGTCAAGGTCACCGTCTCCTCGATCTCGTCTATTCGGCGAGCGATTGAACGGTTCTACGATCGGGCGATGAAATATGACGACGTCCTCAGCGATCTCCGGGGTCAGGATGTCGAGGTCCTTCAGGATCAGGGAGAGACCTCCCTACAGGAACTCGAAGCCGCCAGCGAAGATGCACCAGTCGTGCGCCTGGTCAATGCCGTCTTTACCGATGCCATTCGCAAGCGGGCAAGTGATATCCACATCGAGCCCTATGAAAAAGTTTTTCGCGTGCGCTTCCGTATCGATGGTGTGCTACACGACATTCTCCAACCACCGCTTTCCCTGAAGGCAGCAGTTCCCTCGCGTCTTAAAGTCATGGCCTCGCTCGATATCGCTGAACGCCGACTTCCTCAGGATGGTCGCATCAAGCTCAAACTGGGAAAAGGAGAGGCGATTGATATCCGGGTCTCTATCCTCCCGACCCTGTTCGGTGAAAAGGTTGTCATGCGTCTGCTCGATAAGTCAGCCCTCCAGGTTGACATGACCAAACTCGGGTTTGAAGAACGCGCTTTAAAGGACTTCAAAGAAGCCATCTACAAACCGTACGGGATGGTTTTAGTCACGGGTCCGACTGGTTCGGGGAAAACGACCACTCTGTACTCAGCTTTGTCTGAACTCAATAAGATCACCACCAATATCTCCACGGCTGAAGATCCCGTAGAGTTCAACATTTTTGGTATCAATCAAGTGCAGATTCACGAGGACATTGGCCTCACTTTTGCCGCAGCGCTACGCTCCTTTCTGCGTCAAGACCCAGACATTATCATGGTGGGAGAGGTTCGTGACCTGGAAACCGCTGAGATTGCTATCAAAGCGGCACTGACTGGCCACCTGGTGTTATCTACCCTACACACCAACGATGCGCCTTCCACCATTAACCGTATGCTGAACATGGGGGTCGAACGTTTCCTGGTCGCCTCGGCAACCAACCTGATCCTGGCCCAACGTCTGGCGCGGGTCATCTGTCGCAATTGCAAGGAAGACCTCAGCGTCGAGCCCCCAGTGCTGATCGACCTTGGTGTGCCACCAGAGGAAGTAGAATTATACAAATGTCAACAGGGGAGAGGATGTTCAGATTGTGGGCAGACCGGCTATCGCGGCCGAGTGGCGTTCTATGAAGTGATGCCCATGACAGAAGAGATCCGCAGCCTCGTCCTGGCGAACGCAGCGACTCCAGAGATTAAACGGGCGGCCGTGCAGGCAGGCATGAAAACGTTGCGTCAGAGTGGTCTGACCAAAGTCCGTCAAGGGATCACCACCATTGCGGAAGTACTGCGTGTCACCATAGCAGACTAACGGACAATACAGCGAGGGAGCATGAGCGCGCGAGCGTCTCAGCCCCTTAAGATTCCGGCGGCAAAAGCCGATGAAAGCAATAAGGAACAGTTCACTCTTTTCGATTTCGCCGGGGGGTATATGGCAATCTTTCGTTGGCAAGGTATCGGGCCACAGGGGCAAACGCTACAGGGAGAAATGGAAGCAACCACCCGCGAGGCGGTGCTCTCCCGTCTCCGCAGTCAACGCATCCGTCCGCTACCGGAACGGATCCGCGAAAAAGGCAAAGGCTTCGATAGAGAAATCAAAATTCCCGGCCTCGGTGAGAAAGTCAAGTCGAAAGATGTGGTGATCTTCACCCGCCAGCTCGCGACCATGATTGACGCGGGCTTGCCGATTATGCAGTCGCTCGACATCCTGGCCCAACAAACCGAAAACAAAACCTTCGCCAAGGCGATCAAACAGGTCAAGCTGGATGTCGAAAGCGGCTCTCCATTCGCCAGCTCATTAGCGAAACATCCCAAAATCTTCGACGATCTCTACACCAATATGGTCTCCGCCGGCGAGATCGGCGGTATTCTCGACACTATTCTGGCCCGCCTCGCCGAGTACATGGAAAAAGCTGTCAAACTCAAGGCCAAAATCAAAGGGGCGATGATTTATCCAGCCAGTATTGTCACGGTTGCCGTCTCGGTGACTGCTATTTTACTGATCTATGTGATCCCGGTCTTCTCTGACATGTTTTCCAGCTTTGGTAAGGAACTGCCTTTACCGACGCAAATTGCTATTAACCTGAGTTACGTTACCATTGCGTACCTCAAGTACATTATCGCGGCTATCGTCGGCACCATTTTCTCAATACGCATGTGGTACCGTACCGAAGGCGGGAGATATGCCATCGACGGGCTCTTGCTGAAGCTGCCGATCTTTGGCGATATTTTCCGCAAGGCTGCGGTGGCGCGTTTTACTCGTACGCTGAGCACGCTGATCTCTTCCGGCGTCCCCATACTGGACGCGCTGTACATCACGGCAAAGACCTCAGGCAACAAGGTGGTCGAAGGAGCGGTGATGAATTCGCGCCAGAGCATCAGCCAGGGCAAAACGCTTACCGAGCCGTTGGTGGAGAGCAAGGTGTTCCCCCCTATGGTGTGTCAAATGATCAACGTGGGTGAGACCACTGGCGCGCTCGACTCTATGCTCGGCAAGATTGCGGATTTTTACGATGACGAAGTAGATACTGCAGTCTCTAACCTGACGGCCTTAATGGAACCGATTGTGATTGTGTTCCTCGGTGTGGTGATTGGTGGTCTCGTCGTTTCCATGTATCTGCCTATTTTTAAACTTGGCTCGGTATTGAACTGAGGGTTCAGCCGTGCTCGACACCATCAACAGCAGCCTCCAGCGACGTTTGCAGTGGTTCCTCCTCGGGCGGGCAGGTATCACCACCTGCCTGCTGGGAGCGACCGTGCTGTTGTATTACCGCAACCACCCTGTCGCTGATGCGTCATCAGGCGGCCTGGTCCTCGCGGCGATCGGTTGCACCTACTTTTTTTCACTCGTCTCTGGGCTGCTCCTCACCCGTGTGCGGAATCTTCCCCTGTTCTCATACT
Organism: uncultured Enterobacteriaceae bacterium; assembly: GCA_964502465.1. Taxonomy (GTDB): domain Bacteria; phylum Desulfobacterota; class Binatia; order Bin18; family Bin18; genus CAZCWX01. Next base: position 4,961 of record CAZCWX010000710.1, read on the forward strand.
CGCAGGTCGTATTCGACACCCTCTTTGTAACTGGTATTGTCTTGCTGACCGGTGGTCTCGAAAGTCCATTCTCTTTTCTCTATCATCTGGCCATTCTCAACGCGGCAGTGTTGCTGTTCCGATCGGGAGCCCTGTTCGCAGCAACTTTAGCAGCGCTCTGTTACGGCGGAACGGTGAACCTGCTGTACTACCAGTTCCTCTCTCCGCTCGGACTCGATGCGACTGCGCTGTTACTGCTTGGTCCTCCGCCAGGATTGCACATCTTTATACAACTCGTGGTGAACTTGGCCTCTTTTTATGTCATCGCCTTCTTGGGGAGCTACCTCACGCAGAAACTCTCCCAGGCCGAAACTCTACTGGCAGAGCGAGACCTGGCGTTCGGCCGCCTGTCGTCACTCTATCAAGGAGTGATCCAAAACCTTGAAAGCGGTGTGGTCATTACCGACGCGACTGGGTCGGTCGAATATGCCAATGGTCCAATGGGTGAGATCGTGGGCGCGGCTCCAGATCGACTCATTGGCCGCAAAATCGAGGAGATCTTTCCCGCACTGTCTCCTGAACAACCGGTTGCTGCACCGTTTGAGTTTGCGTTTCAGGAAAATGGCAGTGGGCAGGCGTGCATTCTCCGTGCCATACAGTCAACGCTGAGTGACACGTATGGCAACCGCATCGGCACGTTGTATAACGTCCAGGATGTCACTGGCGTGAAAGAACTGGAACGAGAACTGAAAGAAGTCGTGGAGAGTGAAGGGGTAGTCACCCAGGAAGAGCCGCCTCTGCAAGAGTCGTTCGCTGGCCTCATTGGCTGCAGCGATGGCATGAACAAAGTCTATCAGCTCATTACCAAGGTTGCTGAGAGTACGACGACCGTGCTCATCACTGGCGAAAGTGGGACGGGAAAAGAGTTAGTCGCACGGGCAATCCACGACAAAGGGCCACGAGCAAACCGTCCGTTTGTCCCAGTCAATTGCGGAGCGATTCCCGAATCGCTCATTGAAAGCGAGTTGTTCGGCCATGTCAAAGGCGCCTTTACCGGAGCAGTGACAAACCGGCTGGGATTTTTTCGCGAAGCCGATGGTGGCACCATTTTTCTCGATGAGATCGGCGAGTTACCAGCGCTGCTGCAGGTGAAACTGCTGCGGGTCCTACAAGAGCATGAAGTCACCCCAGTCGGTGCCAGCAAAGGCGTGCCAGTCGATGTACGAATCCTCGCTGCCACGAATAAGCACCTCGAAGAAGAAGTTGCTACCGACCGGTTCCGTGAGGACTTATTCTATCGCCTCAATGTTATTCGTCTAACGCTTCCACCGTTGCGTGACCGGCGGGGCGACCT
>CAZCWX010000711.1:0-4107 GCA_964502465.1 uncultured Enterobacteriaceae bacterium
GTGGGCGGCACCTGGTATTGGAACCGCTACCCGGGTTGCCGCTTCGATTCCGAGAGTGAGACCTATGGCTACTCGTGGTCCAAAGAACTCTTGCAAGAATGGAACTGGAAGGAACATTTCTCCGGCCAGCCGGAGAACGAACAATACCTCAATTATGTCGCGGACAGGTTCAATCTGCGTCCCAACATTCAATTCACTTCTCGGGTCACATCAGCAGTCTACGACGAAAAAGCCAATCGCTGGGAGGTCCAGCTGGAGAATGGTCAGCGCGCGCGGGCGCAATTTGTTGTTTCGGCGGCTGGCATCTTGTCCGCCCGGTATACGCCCCCATTTCCGGGCATCGACAGTTTCACGGGCATCTCGTATCACACCTCCCGCTGGCCGAAGGAAAAAGTGGACTTCACTGGCAAGCGGGTGGCGGTCATCGGCACCGGCGCCACTGCCGTGCAGCTCATCCCGGTCATCGCCAAGGAAGTCGGCCAGCTCACGGTCTTCCAGCGCACGCCGAATTACTGTGCGCCGTTGCGCAATGGGCTGGTGTCCCCGGAGACCCAGAACCGGTGGAAGGCCAGCTATCCGGAAATTCACCAACGGATTCGCGAGACCCCCGCGGCCTTTATGCACGACTTCGACCCACGCAATACCTTTGACGTACCGCAGGAAGAGCGGCTGGCGTTGTATGAAGAATTATGGGCGCAGCCCGGGTTCAAGAAATGGTTGGGCAATTTCCACGACATCATGACCAACCGGGAGGCCAACGAGGACTTCGCCGAGTTCGTGCGCAACAAGATTCGCGCGCGCGTCAAAGATCCGGTGGTGGCGGAAAAGCTTTGCCCCAAGGATCACCCGTTCGGCTCCAAACGCATTCCCTTGGAGACCGAGTATTACGAAGCGTACAATCGGGACAATGTTCTGTTAGTCGATGTCCGCGAGACGCCGATCGAAGCCATCACGCCCAAGGGCATCAAGACCAGTGACAAGGAATACGCATTCGACGTCATCATCTACGCCACGGGGTTTGACGCCATTACGGGAGCATTGACCTCGATGGATATTCGCGGCGAAGGCGGGCAGTCGCTCAAGGACAAGTGGGCCAAGAATGGGCTTAGCACGTACTTGGGGTTGCAAACCGCTGGGTTTCCGAATTTCTTCATCGCCACGAATGCCGCGTTCTGCAACTACACCGTCTGCGCTGAGTCGATCGTGGAATGGATTACCGAGTGCATCCACTATATACGGGAGAAGGGCTTTACCCGCATCGCACCCACCCCGCAAGCGGAAGAAGCCTGGGTGGAGCACGCCAACGAGTTGGCCTCGCACACGCTCTTGAGCAGCGCCAACTCCTCCTGGTTTATGGGGTCAAATATTCCTGGGAAGAAACGCTCGCTCCTGCTCTATGCCAACACCGCACCAGCCTATCGGAACAAATGTGCGGAGGTAGCGGCCAACGGCTATGAAGGGTTTCTGCTGCAATAAAGCGGCTTCGCTGCAGCCGTCAGACCGAAATCCCTGTCGGGATGCTGCTCTCCATTGCCACAGCGGGAGCGAAGATGCGGTGAGAAAGCTGATGGCTACTAGAAAAGAAATCCCTATGGCACGAGGGTTCGCAGGAACAATTGCGCGGGTCACTGGGGCGAGATCCGGGATCGGAAGGGCTTCGGCTCTCGCCTTTGCGAGCGAAGGCACCGCTGTCGTTGTATCTGATGTCGCCGTGAATATTGGGTGCTTTTCCCCAGGTGAGCGAGACGCTGCGCAAGCACCGGCGGGGACAAACCGGGCCGAGTTGGTATGTGGACGAAACGTTCATCAAAGTGAAAGGGCGCTTGGTATGATTTTGTTGCAACTTATCCCTTCGCAAGGGACATCTGGACACCACCGGAACTGTCGCCCAAACTCCAGCAGCGCAGTTCTATGCTTTGGCTGCATAGTGAAAAAAAGTGATAATTTCGCTCGTCTTCATATAAAGTTTGCGACAAAACCTATTGCCACGCGGCATTCTTGATGAGCGTCCTGTATCCATGCTTCCTTGTCGTTGGTACGATAGCTACTATTTGACCAATTGAGGACGGGAGCTAATCTCCGGATGCAGTGATGGGAAAATCGGTGAACAATGTATGGAGTGCCACTGAGAAAAAGGAAGTCCTATGCCCTTAACCCAAGCGACCGACACGATCCCTCGTCCCTCTGATTTCGGAGGAGGGCAGTTCGATAATAGCTACGCTCGCCTGCCGGAGCGTTTTTACGTGCGACTCACGCCCACTCCGGTGCGCACCCCACGCATGGCGAAGTTTAACTATCCTCTGGCTGAGGAGTTGGGTCTGGAGGCCAAGCAGTGGGATAGTGAGATGGGCGCGGCGGTCTTGTCCGGGAATCACGTGCCCGACTGGGCGGAACCGCTGGCGATGGCCTATGCGGGGCATCAGTTCGGCCATTTCGTACCGCAGCTCGGGGATGGGCGGGCGATCCTGCTGGGCGAAATCATTGGCTGTGATGGCACACGGCGCGATCTTCACCTGAAAGGCGCTGGCCGGACCCCATTTTCACGCCGCGGCGATGGGAGGGCAGCACTCGGCCCCGTTCTCCGCGAATATCTCATCAGCGAAGCGATGCATGCCCTTGGTATCCCTACGACGCGCGCGCTGGCGGTGGTCACCACGGGCGAGCCGGTCTTCCGTGAGACTCCTCTGCCGGGAGCCGTGCTGGCGCGCGTGGCGGCAAGCCACCTCCGTATCGGCACGTTTGAATATTTTGCCGCCCTGGGCGATAGGGAAGCCATACGAATCCTGGCGGAGTACGCCATTGCGCGGCATTACCCCGCACTGCAAGCGAGTCCTACCCCGTACCTGTCATTGCTTGCCGCGGTGTGTGAATCACAAGCCGCGCTGATCGCGCGCTGGATGCAGATGGGGTTCATTCACGGGGTAATGAATACCGATAACATGACCATTTCCGGTGAAACCATTGACTATGGCCCGTGTGCGTTCCTGGATGTGTATGATCCCGCGACGGTGTTCAGTTCGATCGACCATCATGGCCGCTATGCATTTGGCAACCAACCCCACATTGCCCAATGGAATCTGGCACGCTTTGCTGACACTTTGCTACCGCTCCTTGATGACAATCACGACAAGGCCATCGCGATGGCCGCAGACACGATCAATCAGTTTCCTGCGCGTTTTGAGCGCTATTGGCGCGAGGGTATGCGTCGTAAGCTAGGACTGGTGGGCGAGCAGCCCGACGACGTGGGCCTCATTCACGCACTGCTCGTGCTGATGCAGGAACACGCCGCTGATTATACCAACACCTTCCGTCTGCTGTGTGCGGTGGCCGAAGGTGACGCAGCCCCTGCCGGCTACGACGCCTGGGTAACCCGCTGGCAGACGCGGCTTGCGCAAGAACCCCATGCGCGGCACGCCGCCGCCACGCTCATGCAAGCGAACAATCCCGTGGTCATTCCGCGTAATCATCGGGTTGAAGCAGCCATTGATGCCGCGGTACAACAGGGAGACTGCGCACCTATGGAGACCTTACTCGCCGTGTTATCCACGCCGTTTGCCGTGAAGCCCGAACATGCGAAGTACCGCACCCCACCGGCCCCCAGTGAGCGCGTGTATCAAACGTTTTGTGGCACCTGACCGTTGCTCTGGAGAGCGTCAAAGAGTCGGGGAGATGGAAGATCTCCACCTTGTCAAGGAAAGAGCACACACAGACCACAATGGGTTCACGTTGAACAAAATTGAAGCCCCGGACAGCAGAGCATTACTTGTATAACACTACCCAGTTCTGCAGCCTACGGAGCGAGAGAAACAAGAGAACAAATTGGTGTTAGAGAAACCGGGAGACAGGGCCGACGGCGCTTGCCCATCCAAGAGTAGATTCGCTCTCTTGTTCATTCAGCGGGCTGAACGCGCAGGGGGGACAGCAGGAGACAGCCCACCAAGCAAAAAAGAGCCGGGGAAGCATCTCCCTGGCTCTCTCCAAAGAAAGGAAATCTGCGCTTAGGCAGCGATTTGCTTGCGCCCTTCAGCCTGGCTCGTAACCTCAATGTGGACTTTCTGAGGCAACATTGAGGCCGGCAGTGGAATAGAGAGTTCGAGCACGCCGTTG
>CAZCWX010000712.1:0-16814 GCA_964502465.1 uncultured Enterobacteriaceae bacterium
TTTGTGTACAACATTGGCCAGAATGGGGCGACCCACCAGATTCGTGGGATCAAATGGGATAACAGCATGGTCGGCACCCGTCTTATGGGGAAAGCCTTCGATAACTTCGATTTCACGATCAACTATTTGTTCAAACGCGCCGATCCCGCCGCCTTCGTGATTTGGGACTCGGCGTTTGACTCCTCTCTGCCAGGGACTGGCGCGCTGCGACCGGACTTTCCCATTTTCCTGGCCAATGATCCTGCGCAGCGCCAACAATGGTTTGATACCTGCATGCGTCAAAACCAGTCTGCGTTTCTTGTTGGAGGTGAAGCCTATGGATATAACGCCGACGGCAATCCCAATAACGACCGCAATGGCACTTTCTGCCTAGGCACAGGCCACTTCTACCCCTGGACCAACGTGTTCGGTTTTACCACGACCTACAATGATTTCGACTACACCGGCGCCGTGTTTAGACTGGAACAAAGCTGGTCTACCAACGAGCCCCGGAATTTCAGTGTGCGTAACTCACCACAACAAGCCCAACGGAACAACGAATTCCAAGATGAATTCGGCAACACCTGTCCAGGCGGAGGCACGACCTGCCCGAACACCAAAGCTTTTCGCAAGCGCTCGAAGAGCGGCAGTGCGGTATGGCGCAGTATGATCGGCTTTGATTTATTGCGGACCTGGAGTTTCATACCTGGCACGTTCGGCAAGGACCAGTGGTTCCTCACCGGTCAGCATCTCATGACCTACAACAATAACAACCGCCCTACCGCCCTGAACCCGTTTACCAACGCACCTTTTGACCGCGTTCAGCGTTGGGAGCAGCTCTTTACGCTCTCTGGTTCTGGGTTCTTTGCCAGGGGGAAACTAGAGCCGCTCTGGGCCTATGCGTATTCTCCCAATGGTAAGCAGCATCTCATCCTGCTGCAGAGTTGGTGGCATGGGCTCTATTTCAGAAATCTGGATCTGTATGCGGGGCTCGCCTTGTATCCTGGCAGCCGCTTCAGGCCTGACCAGTCTGCCCTCAACTACTATGCTGACCGTGATACCCTCTGGATGCGGTTGGTGTATTACATTCTGTAACATGTAGGGGTATCCACGCTCCTACGCTTAATCAGGGGAGGTCTACATGGTCTCCCCTTTTTCGTTTTCTGTTGCACTGGCGCGAGTAATAAAAATATGGGAAGATGCCCCGTCGAACACTGAAAGGAGGTCTTCACGAATGGCAACCCTGGATGGCGGCGCGCTCATTGGCCGCATTTTGAAAGAACAAAAAGTCAAATATATGTTCGCCGTCAATGGCGGACACACGTTCCCGATTCTCGCTAACCTGATGAACAATGACATCAAACTCATTCATATGCGGCATGAACAGGCGACCGCGTACGCTGCGGACGGCTGGGCCCGCGTCACCGGGACTCCAGGGGTGTGCTGTGTGACCGCTGGCTGCGGCCTCACGAACGCCGTGACTGGCCTGTGTGTCGCAGGACTGACTAATAGTGCTGTGGTGTGCCTTTCTGGCCAGCACCCCACCACCGAGGACTATATCGGTTCCTTCCAAGAAGCGTATGGGTCAGACGTCGTGCGCACTTTTTCGAAGTTTGCCAAGCGCGTACTTGACTGGTCTACGATCGAGATCGATCTGCGTCAAGCGTTCCGTGAAGCGATGAGTCCCCCTCAAGGAGTGTCGCTATTAGAAATTCCGACCAATATTCTCTATCACGGCGATGATGAGAAGAAACAACGAAAAGGCGCGAAGGTCTATGGTCTCGATGAATTGCGTTCTCAGGGCGACCCGCGTCAAATCGAGCGCGCCGTAGAATTGATCTACAAAGCCCAGAAGCCGCTCGTTGCAGGAGGAGATGGGATTTTCTGGTCGAATGCTGCCGCTGAACTCAAAGAGTTTGCGGAACTCACCAGTACGCCGATCTATTGCCGAAGGGCTGGTCAAGGCGCAGTAGACGAAGACCACCCCCTGGCGATTCGTGGGGCATGGAAAAAACCCTTCAGCGGCGATGCAGATGTGGTGATGGCCATTGGTTTCAAGTTTTGGAGTGGAGAAAAATTTGGCGAGCCCCCGACCTGGAGCGATCAAGCAACATACATTCAGGTCGATGCCACCCCACAACGGGTCGGCTGGCACGTGCCTGCTACTGTCGGTATTGTCGGCGACCCGAAGCTTGTGCTACGGCAGATGATCGACAAGATCAAAGAAATGAAGCTCGACTTTAGCGCCAAACGTGAGAGTCCCTGGCTCAAAAAAATGGTCGAGGTTCGCGAGAACTATAACAAGTTGATCGGTGAACGGGCGCAAAAGAACCGCGATACTGTTCCCATTCATCCAGACCGCCTCACCAAGGATTTGATCTCAGTCATTGATAAGGACGCAACCCTGATTATCGACAGCTTTACGCTGAGTGGCTACACCAGCCAATGGTTCACTGCGCACTCTACTGGTCAGGTTGTCGATGCCGGCCCATTGGCTCCGGTAGGACACGGCGTCGGAATGGGGATCGGTGTACAACTCGGCCGTCCTGGAAAACAGGTCATTGTGGTAATCGGTGACGGCGGTCTTGGCATTGGCGGTATGGACATGGAAACCGCAGCCAAATACAAGATCCCAATTGTTGCCCTCCTGTGGAATAACAGCTCGTGGGGCCCCAGTTTTGAGTCGATGCCGATGCTCAAAGGGCGTACCGATCCTTTCGATATGCTCCCGAACATTCGCTACGACAAAGTATTTGAGCCTATGGGCGTCTATACAGAACACGTAGAGAAGCCCGATGAAATCATTCCTGCTTTGGAGCGAGCACTCAAATCAGGAAGAACTGCTCTTGTCAATGTCATCGGGGATAAGCGGATTGGTCACCCAACGCTCGGTGGGAATTTACTCGGATCAACCCAGGTATAAGCGTCTATTGAGTCGATGGGGTCTGTTGAGTCCTATTGAGCCTGTTGGATCCTGATGACTTCTTGACTCTACAGACCCTATGACTCTATAGACCCTGTGGACCCCACATCCAACACAATGTTGACCGAGCTGGGTAAGGACTAAACCATGGTCAAGTTCTTTTGTGACCGCTGCGGCACTGAGGTCGAAAACTTCGATGCACTGCTAGAATTCTCTCTCGGCGTGACTGAACGCCCTAACCGCTCTGTCTGGAGTTGGCGAGGTGAGGTGTGCCAGGAATGCTACGAGACCATGAGAGAGGAAATCACAAACCGCGTTCTGCCATTTCCAGCAACCGAAGAGAATAAAAAGAAAGGGATACGGAAGATTACGCCGTAAAGGCGATGCTCTTCATTTTGTGAAGGGCATGCGTCACCCCTATTTCCCTTGCAAAATATGGATGACCGCATCATGCACGAAGGTGTTAGAAATTACTGCACTTCCGGTGTAAATAGAAGATGTACCGGCAAAATCGGAGTAACGGCCTCCTGCTTCTGTCACTAAAATTTTCGTTGCGGCGACATCCCACGGCTTGATTTCTGGTTCGAGAGCCACTTCTGCTTGACCACAGATCACGAGGCTATGCCCAAGCGCATCACCAAACCCGCGTTGCCTGGCAGTGCCATCAACGAGGCGCAGAAACGGCTGCCAGCACGGGCGGACTTTCAGGTCTTTTAACCCGCCATGGATGAGCATGGCGCGGTGCAGGTCGGCCACATCAGAAACATAGACCTGCCGTCCGTTAGCAAAGGTTCCCCGTCCTTTACAGGCGTACAGCAGATCATTGATAGCCGGTGCATACATTACGCCTACAGTGATCTCACCTTCCTCTTCTAACGCAATCAACGTGGCAAAGAAGGGGATCCCACGGATAAAGTTTTTGGTGCCGTCGATAGGATCAATAATCCAGCGTGCGCTCCTAGTTCCAGGCTGCTCACCCAGCTCTTCACCAAGAAAGCCGTGTTCCGGGAACCGCGCACGAAGGATCTCAACGATCCTGGCTTCACACTCACGATCGGCACGCGTCACAGGAGTACGGTCGGCCTTAACCTCAACAGTGAGATTCGTACGAAAATAGGAGAGTGCAATTTCCCCAGCGGCTTTGGCCGCCTCAATCGCCGCACTGAGAAGATCATCCATGCTTGTTAGCCTTCATCTATCAGCAATGAGCTGTCAGCTTCAGATCAGATAGGATGGGAGGTACACTATCAAGAGATTTTCTTAAAAGGCTGAAAGCTGACCGCTGATAGTTGACAGTTTCTTCTACAACAATCCCCGAATTAACCCGCCATCCACCTGGATACTGACCCCGTTTACATAGCTCGCCGCCTCAGAAGCAAGAAAAACGATCACATTAGCCATCTCTTGCGGATCGCCGATCCGTCTCAGCGGGACATCGCTAGCACTATCCTGTAGCGCCTCTTCAAATGATTTTCCCGCTCTCTGCGCTCGAGCGGTAATGCCACTCTTCAAGCGATCGGTCAGGATACGGCCGGGTAAGACCGTGTTAATCGTAATACTATGCTTCCCGATTTCGCGAGAGAGCGTTTTGGCCATACCGACCACAGCCGGTCGCACTCCGTTAGAGAGAATCAGCCCATCGATAGGTTCTTTGACTGACATGGACATGACGCTGACAATCCGCCCCCACTTTTGCTTTTCCATGTACGGCAGCACCTTACGGATCAAGCGGGCAGTACTGAGAAAATTCAAGGAAAAAGCGTTTTCCCAATCTGCATCCGACATCTGGCCGAAACCTCCGAGCGGTGGCCCACCGGTGTTGGCCACGAGGACATGGACAGTACCGAACCGTTCGATTGTCTTATCGATCAATTGTTCAGTTGCTTCTAGTTGAGACAGATCGCCAGGCACCTCGAGTACTTCAGCACCAGTCTCACGGCGGATCTCTTCTGCCGTCCCTTGCAGCAGACCAGGGTCACGTGCACAGACAACAACCTTTGCTCCCTCCCGCGCAAACCCGAAAGCGGTTGCCTTGCCAATTCCTTTACTTGCCCCGCCAACGACAGCAATTTTGTCTTTGAGTCCAAGGTCCATAGTTGCCCCCCTCTAGGCCAATGGTATTAAGTTGAGCTGAGGTGTCATTGCGAGCGAAGCGAAGCAATCCTTATCTTCTGGAGATTGCTTCGTCGCTCATGCTCCTCGCAATGACGTGTTCCTCCCTAACTTAATGGTATTGCTTCCTAGATCAGCAGATAACCTTTCTTTTGATAAAACGTACGCACTGCCGTCTCGAACCCTGGCGGGTTATCACCCATAACCGAATGGCCAGCTCCTGGAACCAGGGCAAACTCTGACCCGGGAATTGCCTCCTGCAAGTATCTCGCTCCGTCAAGAGAGAAAACATCACTTTCTGCACCTTTCACCACAAGAGTCGGACACTTGATCTTTGCCACATCGGAGGTTAACTCTTGTTGCATCTTTTTCACATCAACCGGACGGTGGCCCTCGCTAAAATAGGGATCGTACTTCCATGTCCACTTTCCGCTGGGCAACTGCTTCAAATTGTAGACGACAGTAAACTTGCGGATCACTTCTAAGGGACGGCGGGGGTTGAAGCGATGAATAATCTCAGCCGCCTCGTCGAGACTATTAAATTCTTTGTAGTTCGCCATAAAGTCACGGATATGTTGTACGCCTTTACTCTCAACTCGTGGGCCAATATCAACCACAACTAACGCCTCGACTCGTTCTGGATAATTTGCCGTGAAAGAAAGCGAGTTTGCTCCTCCCATAGACATCCCAACTAAGAAGAAACGGTTCAGACCGAGAGCAACGGTAAACGCCGCCGCATCGCTCACCATTGCTTTGCGCGAGTAGTCTTTATCTGGCGCCCAGTCAGTATCTCCATGGCCACGCTGGTCGAAGGCCATCACGTGGCAATGAGGAGACATTGCGGCAGCGAATAAGTCCCACGTGTGACAGGTCTGCCCTACCCCATGTAAAAGCACCATAGGCGGCTTCTCTGGGTTGCCCCAGTCAAGATAGTGGAATTGAAGTCCGTTAGCGTTAATGTAGCGATCAGTAAACTGTGCCGTCATGCTTTTTCCCCTCCTTCGCACTTGTACGGCCATGCGGGCGCTAGAATAAAGGAAAAAACCAACATTGAAAAGGGAGAAGAAGGAAAAAAACGAAACCGAGAATCAGAGAGTCTGTGAAACAGGAATCGGGGAATCGGAGAGTCAAAACCATTTCTCCGGTTTTCCGCTTCTTTCTTCACCTCGTCGCTCCCTCTTTTGTATTGACAAGAGAGAGCATCACTTCCGGTGTTAGCTCTCTCAGACTTGGCAGCACCAGATCCGCTCGGCTGAAATCATTGTTTTGGGTGTATTCATTCGGCACGGCGATACAGGCGGTCCCTGCACTGGCTGCGGCGATGACGCCTTTGTAGGTATCTTCGACGACAATACACTGCGACGGCAGCAGTCCCAGCTTGTTTGCCGCGGCGAGAAACGCATCGGGCAACGGCTTGGCACCGGTATAATCCTCACGAGCGACCGTAAACGGAAAGAAAGACTGCAGGTGAAAACGGCACAGGACTGCATCGAGGTGCTGGCGATAACTGTTCGTCGCTACGGTAAGGGCAAAGCGGGGGGCGAGTCGAGCGAGCGTTTCTTCAACATACGGCATTAACGTCACCTCAGTCTCCAAAAACTGCAGGTAGACCGGGGAACGAAGCTGACGCAATTCATCAGGAGAGACGGGCAGATTGTGCTTCGCGACGATATATTCCGGGCCGTATCCTTGGGCGATCCAGTACTCTTCATATTCTGTACGTGAGACCGTAACACCGTAGGGTTTCAGAACTTCACTGTAGGCCCGATAATAGAGGCCTTCTGAATCAATGAGGACACCGTCAAGGTCGAAAATCACCCCGTAAGAAAAAGATTGAGCGGGCATAGGTTGTGTACTCCTCCATCGGGCTCCGATTTAGCTTGCCGCATTTTTATAGTAGAGTCATGAGCCATGAAGTCAGAGAAGCCTGTTCTCCCCTCGGCTGAAGAGGATCCCTCTGTAGTTTGGGCACCAGTCTTTCAGTCCCTTGGGCTTCCCCTTTATCGGGTGCATATTGAAGGTGAAGACAAAATGGTGTGCATAGAAGCGCCACCAGAGGACTTTGCCCGGCTGCTTGATCCAGTCATTCGGGCTGCCTTAGTCAAACATGGCAAAGCCCTCGGATATCGTTTTGTGACGCTCGACATGGGCTGAACGAGGGAATCTCTCACCAGCCCCTTCCCTCTAAACCCCCATCCCTTCCTAGTCTTCTAGAGTATGGCGGTTCGCCTCCCATTCTCGGCCATTGAAAGGCCGGATCACGAGACGCTGCAGGTCCACGCCTTCCAAACAGCGGACATTGACGTCGATTTTATGTGGATGCGAGCGGGGGATGTAATACGAGTGGATACCGCAGACTGGGCAAAAATAGTGTTTCGCGGTCTTCGTATTAAACTGATACAGTTGCACAGCATCTTCAGGGGTCAGCAAGCGAAATAGGGCAAGTTCGACAATCAGGTGTAGGAATCCTTTTTTTGTGCAGATCGAGCAATTGCAATCGACCACCTGTTCGAGTTCAGTCGTCACTTCGAACCGCACTCGGCCACAGTGACATCCGCCTTGGTAGATTGGCATAAATACCTCCTCAGCTATCAGCCATCCGCTTTCAGCAATCAGCAGAAAATACAACAATCCGCTCCATACTGATAGCTGACGGCTGAGAACTGAAAGCTTCCCATAGGCTCTTGACCCTCTCACCTGACAGCAGCTATGAGACATACAGAAGGACGGGGTGTGGCGCAGCCTGGTAGCGCACTCGCTTGGGGTGCGAGTGGTCGGCCGTTCAAATCGGCTCACCCCGACCAGAAATCGAGAGGCGACCGTTTACCTGGTCGCCTTTCCTTCTCTCCAGCTTTCTGCTGAAATGCTCGTATGATTATCCTGATCTCCAATGATGATGGAATTCATTCTGAGGGCCTGCATGCACTTGAAGAGGCACTGGCCATGATCGGAGAGATTTATACGGTTGCTCCGGATCGAGAGCAAAATGCCGTCAGCCACTCACTCACCTTACACCGGCCCCTCCGTATCGAAGAGATGAGCCCCCGACGCTTTGCCGTCAACGGCACTCCCACGGATTGCGTGAACCTGGCAGTAAAAGGCTTTCTCCCGACCCGACCGCAACTTATAGTTTCAGGCATTAACAAGGGTGCCAACCTCGGAGATGACATCACATATTCTGGGACGGTCTCTGCGGCAATAGAAGGGTCGCTTCTCGGCATCCCTTCTATTGCGGTCTCGCTGGTGAGTCGGGGGCCAGCGTATCATTTCGGCCCGGCAGCAGAGTTTGCGGCAACCCTCGCGGCAGAAGTGATCGCGCAGGGAATGCCACCAGATACGCTGCTCAACGTCAACGTCCCTAACCTCCCGCACGAGGCGCTCAAAGGGTATCGTTTAACACGCCAAGGGAAACGCCACTACGGAGAAAAAATCGAGGCGCGTATTGATCCACGCGGAAGAAAGTACTACTGGATCGGTGGAGATGATCTCGGCTTTGATCCAGCCGAAGGGACTGATTGTGTCGCTGTCCATGAAGGATTCATTTCTGTCACCCCGCTTCACGTGGATCTCACGAACTATCGCTCTTTGCAAGAGTTGCGGGAGCTGAGGTTGCCATGGCCCTAACATATACACAAGCCCGAGAGCGCATGGTCCAGGAACAGCTCGCTAGGCGCGGCATCCAAGATCCCTTGGTCCTCGCAGCGATGGAGAAGGTCCCACGACACTTGTTCGTTGACGATCTCCTGCGTGACCATGCATATGATGATAACCCATTGCCGATCGGAGAGGGACAAACTATCTCTCAGCCCTATATGATCGCGACCATGGCTGAGACCCTGAAGCTCGCTCCAGGGGAGCGTGTCCTTGAAGTGGGGACTGGATCTGGCTATCTCACGGCGATTTTAGCCGAGCAGTGTGAATATGTGTGCTCGGTCGAGCTCTCAGAACGCCTGGCAGAACGGGCGCGGAGAATCATACGGGAACTCGGGTATCACAACATGACCATCCACGTCGGAGACGGTACGCTTGGCTGGGAGCAGGAAGCCCCGTTTGATGCTATTGTCATCGGCGCTGCGGCACCGTGTCTCCCGCGCCCATTGCTCTCTCAGCTTCGCCTCGGCGGTCGCCTCGTTTTGCCCATTGGAGAGGAAGATTTGCAAACCCTGGTTCGAGTGTGGAGAGAGCCTAGCGGTATCCGAGAAGAGTATTTTGGTGAATGTCGATTTGTGAAGCTGCAAGGAGCGTATGGGTGGGAGCATTGGTCTGATCCGTATTCCTCAGGATCCAGTTCATCATAGGAGCATGCGCTCTTGTCTAGGTCTGATTGATCATACTTGTTTCTTCATTCAGCTTCCCTCGGTTTTGCTCTCAACATAGAAAGATTTTTGCAGAAGGCAGCGCGTCACATGCCGACAACATATCTGGATTATAATGCTACAACCCCGCTACGGCCGGAAGTATTAGAGGCTATGCTTCCGTACCTGAGTGACCACTTCGGCAATCCGTCTAGTGTGCACTGGGCCGGCCGTCGAGCAAAACAAGGCTTAGAGGAAGCCCGAGAGCAAGTGGCGGTTCTCATTCATGCCCGTCCTTCTGAGGTCATCTTCACAGGCAGTGGTACAGAAAGTAACAATCTCGCCTTGCGTGGTGTGATGTGGGCAGCTCGTGGGCAAGCGAAGCATACGGTAACTACAGCCATTGAACACTCGTCAGTATTAGCAACGCTGCGGTCGCTCGCCGCTGAGGGAGGTGCGCTGACGATCTTGCCAGTCACCGGCGAGGGGCGAGTTCGGGTAGACGATCTTGCTGCAGCACTACGACGAGAAACGGTCTTGGTCAGCATCAGCATAGCAAACCACGAAATCGGCACGATTCAGCCAGTATCCACCTTGAGCCGCATACTGCGTGAGCGTGGTATCCGGTTGCACGTTGATGCTGTCCAAGGAGCCGGAAAACTGCCTCTCGATGTGAATACGCTTGGTGTGGACCTGCTTTCCCTTTCGGCCCACAAAATCTATGGTCCGAAAGGTATTGGGGCACTGTATATCCGCAAAGGAACACCAATCGCCCCTCTGTTACGAGGTGGACCACAAGAGCGGGAGAAGCGGCCAGGCACTGAAAACGTTGCTGCAGCCGTAGGGTTCGGGGTAGCCGCAACCCTGGCTGCGCGAGAAATCGAAGACCACGCTGCTCACGCCTTGAGGCTCACGACAAAGCTGTGGGACGGCATCCGCGACAAGATTCCTAACGTCTTTTTGCACGGTCCAGAACATGATCGACTGTCCAACACCCTGAATATTGGCTTTGCCGGAGCTTCAGGCGAAGGCCTGATGATGGGGCTCGATCTTGCCGGCATCGCCGTTTCGACTGGATCGGCATGCGCCGCTGGCGCACTTGAACCTTCTCATGTGCTCCTGGCACTTGGTTGTGACCCGGTTGCCGCCAAGAGCGCGATTCGTTTTAGCGTGGGGAAAAATACGACAGAACAAGACATTGACTATGTGCTTAATGTCTTGCCTCAGGTCGTGACACGTGTACGAGCAGTCGGACAGACAAAGTGCTGAGCTACAAGGACTGAACAATGAGTGGGAAGATAAAAACACCCGAGTGGGATCAGAGAGGCCCAAGTACTCAACGCTCAATACTCAACACTCAGCATTCTTCGGGAGAACCTCGCAGGGTACTCGTTGCTCTCAGTGGTGGCGTAGACAGTGCCGTAGCAGCAGCCCTTTTGGTTGAAGCGGGGTATGAAGTGATCGCGATCTCCATGTTGCTTGCTGGTAACGTCGAGGGTCATGACGGTGGCTGCTGCTCGATCGATGATTTCCAGGATGCGCGCCGGGTGGCGGAGCAATTGGGGATTCCCTATTACGTCCTGAACCTGAAAGAGGCATTCCGTCATCGCGTCATCGATGTGTTCACCGCTGAGTACTTGCGCGGACGCACGCCGAATCCTTGCCTCCTTTGTAACCGGGACCTGAAGTTTGACTTACTCTGGCAGCGGGCACGTGAGTTAGATGCTCATTTTGTCGCGACCGGCCACTATGCCCGTGTGGTATATCATCAGACACAAGGATGTTACCAACTGCTGCGTGGGGTCGATCAACGGAAGGATCAGTCTTATTTTCTTTTTCCTCTGAGTCAGGCGCAACTCGCGCGCACCTTATTCCCGGTTGGCCATCTCAGCAAAGCCGCAGTGCGAGCCAAGGCAGCCGCCCTGAGTCTCAAGGTTGCAGAGAAGCCAGAAAGTCAAGACATTTGTTTTGTACCAAATGGAGACTATGCACGCTTCATCGAGCAACAGTTATCACAAGATCAGCTCAAGGCAGGCGAGATTATCGACCAGCGCGGGCGCGTGCTTGGTATACACGAAGGCATCCACCGATTCACCATCGGACAGCGGCGCGGTCTGGGAATCGGCGGCTTGACTACCCCGCAATACGTCACCCACATTGATTCCCAGAGCAATCGGGTTACCGTAGGCAGCAAAGAGCACCTGATGACTCGCGGCTTGATCGCGCAGGAAGTCAATTGGGTCGAAAACCAGCCAACCCAAGAGATTAAGGCGACCGTCAAAATCCGTTACCGTCACCCTGCTATTCCTGCACGGGTTATCCTGCAGCCTGGAGAAAAGGCAGAAGTGTGGTTTCAACAATCCTATCCGGCGGTGACGCCTGGCCAAGCAGCAGTGTTCTACGCAGGCGAACGAGTGCTTGGCGGCGGCTGGATCGAGAGGGGCCTGTAAACGTATGCTGCGAGTGGCGATCACCACCCTTGGCTGTAAGGTCAACCAATACGATACTGCCACGATCGAGGACCGATTGCGTGCTGAGGGGCATACGCTGGTGCCGTTCGCGGAAACGGCAGACGTATATATCGTCAACAGTTGCACGGTCACGAACCAGGCTGATGCTGAGAGTCGTCAACTCACTCGGCGAGCCAAAAGGCGCAATCCTGCCGCTCGGGTGATCATGACCGGCTGCTATGCGCAGGTGAATTCCAAATCTGTCGCGAGAGTCCCAGAAGTCGATTACGTGATTGGTCTGAACCGCCTGGATGACTTGCTCCGGGCTGTGAAAGCGGAATTGGCGGAACGGGTTCAGGTGAGCAATTTGCGGAAAGCGGAACGGGAACAAGTCCCCGGGATCGATACGTTCGGGGCCCTCACCTTTAGTGGCCAAACCCGTGCATTCCTGAAGATCCAGGAAGGATGTGATCTCTTCTGTACGTTTTGTATCGTGCCCATGTCCCGAGGCAAGAGCCGCAGTGTCCCGCCACGCACAGTCTTGGAGCAACTCGACCGTCTTGCTGCTCAGGGGTTTCAGGAGGTCGTCCTCACTGGGATTCATTTAGGTGGTTATGGCGACGACCTCGACCCTTCCCTGTCGCTGACCGACTTGCTTGCAATGATCGAAGAGCGCAAGCCTGTTCCACGGGTGCGGTTGAGTTCTCTTGACCCACATGAGATCAGCGACGGGTTGGTACGCTTGTTTGTCCAGGCAGAAACCCTTTGTCCACACCTTCACATTCCTCTGCAGTCTGGCGACGATACGATCTTATCGCGGATGCGCCGACGCTATAACAGTGCACTCGCGCAAGAGGTGCTGAGCGCCTTGCGTGAAGCCCTTCCCCACGCAGCGCTCGGGACAGACCTGATTGTCGGTTTTCCTGGCGAAGGTGAGACTGAGTTTACCAGGACTTTCGCGTTTCTTGCAGAGAGCCCCTTTACCTACTTTCATGTCTTTCCCTACTCCGTACGGAGCGGGACGACCGCAGCAAAATTTTTGGACAAAGTGCCGCAACCGATCATCGACGCCCGTGCCCACCAGGTACGCAAACTCGGTGAGCAAAAAAAGGCGGCCTTCTTTCATCATTTCATTGGGCAGACGCTGCCGGTTTTGTTTGAACACACCCGCGACAAGACCAGTAGCATGCTCAAGGGGTACAGCCGGAATTACCTGCGGATCTTCGCCACCGGCGGAGATGAATACATGAACCGTGAAGTGCCAGTCACGATCGCCCGGGTCAGCGGCGGAACTGCCTGGGGACACATACACTGAACACTGCTCATGGCTGATTCTCCCTCCCTTGAACCACTTGAACGCCTTTTATCGTACTCCTTTCGGAAAAAAGCATTGCTGAGTCTTGCACTGACCCACCGCTCTGCCCCTCTCCGCCCAGGCGAAGAACACAACGAGAAACTCGAGTTTCTCGGCGATGCAGTGCTGGGTCTCGCGATTAGCGACTTGTTGATGCGCCGTTTTCCCGAGGCACGTGAAGGAGATCTGTCGAAGATGCGCGCCTCACTGGTGAACGCTCGCGTACTCGCCGCTAAAGCAGCGGCTGTCTCGTTGGGACAGTCACTGCGCCTGGGTGGCGGCGAAGAGCGCAGCGGAGGACGCGATAAAGAGTCGATTCTGGCTGCAGCCTATGAAGCGGTCTTGGGGGCACTGTATCTTGATGGGGGGTTTGCTCCAGTGTATCAACTCGTCGCGCAGCATTTTGCTCCAGAACTCGAAGAGAAGTCACGGGTGGTGCTGCTCGATTACAAAACACGGCTACAGGAAATCACACAAAAAGTCTTTAAGGAGACCCCCGTGTACACTGTCGTCGAAGCTCGGGGGCCAGATCACGAGAAACGCTTTCTGAGCCAGGTGTCCATTGCCGGGAGACTCTACGGTTGTGGAGAAGGTCCGAATAAAAAGAGCGCCGACCAGGCCGCGGCTTTGCAAACGCTGACCATGCTCAAACCCGACAACGAACCGCAGGAAAAGCCGATTCCCAACAATTGACGCGAACCTTGACCCCCTCCCCCTCCGGCGCTAGAGTCGTGAAAGACCGTAGCGAGAGGAGGGGCCTATGAACCGCACAAGCGTCTTATCTGCGGATTCCCACGTCGTTGAGCCCGCTGACGTGTGGACCTCGCGTATCGACACACGCTTTCGTGACCGCGCTCCACACGTGGTCAAGGAAGTGAATGGGGTACAGGGAGATTTCTTTGTCTGCGAAGGGCTTCAACCATTTCCAGTCTCTGGGTTTGCGGTGGCTGGCGTCGATCCCAGAGAATACTCAGACAAGATGAACAGAGGATACCCAGGTGTCCGTCCTGGAGCATGGGACCCGGTGCAACGGGTCAAAGATCAGGAAATTGATGGCGTACAAGGCGAGGTCCTGTATACCAGTTTGGGCATGATGCTTTACGGCATCGAGGATGGCGAACTGCGAGCAGCAAGTTTCCGGGCATACAATGATTGGCTGGCAGAGTTCTGTCAGCATGATCGGCGTCGCTTCGCCGGTATTGCGTTGATTCCTATGGATGACGTGCAGGCAGCCGTTCGTGAGGTCCAGCGCTGCGCCAAGATGGGGCTCAAGGGCGGGTTGATTTGGGGAGTGCCGCCAGACGATCGCCCGTATGACACTCCAGTGTGGGATCCCTTGTGGGCCGCGGCCCAGGACAATGCGATGTCACTCTCTTTGCATATTCTCACTGGTCGGAAAGGCACCGGTATTGGTGCCAGTATCATGAAGAGCTATCCGTCACTGCCACACGCTATCGAGCGTTCTCTCAGCGATCTCATCTTCGGTGGCGTACTGGAGCGTTTCCCACGTCTGCAGATTGTTTCGGCGGAGAATGACATCGGCTGGATTGGTCATTATCTCCAGCGCCTGGACCATGCCTATGAAAAGTACCGGTATCTGGAAAAGACTACCATCATCCCCGAACCGCCGAGCTTCTACTTCAAGCGCCAGGTGCACGCGACTTTCCAGGACGATCGCATTGGCGTCCTCACCCGCGAGTTCGTTGGGGTAGCAAATCTGATGTGGGCTTCTGACTTTCCACACTCCGACTCCACCTGGCCGCGTTCACAGGAAGTGATCTCTCGCGATTTCGCTGGTGTCCCCGAGGCAGAAATACGGAAGATCGTTGCCGATAATTGCGCGGCGTTATACGGTATTGGGCAGTAACCAGCCTCGTCTGTCATGGGGTGGGATGCTGACCCACCCTACTCTCTACCTCCCCTTCTATGTTTTATCCCCTCCTCCGCCCGCTCTTTTTCTCTCTTGATCCCGAGCAAGCTCATCACCTCGCCCTCAACGCACTGAAGTTCTTACAAGCGTCCCTGGTAACACCAGTTTCACCTCCGAGTGACCCATGCTTGCAGCAGGAGTTGTGGGGTCTACGTTTCCTCAATCCAGTCGGCTTAGCTGCAGGCTACGACAAAAATGCCGAGGTGCCTTTCGCATGGCCGGCTCTCGGATTTGGCTTCGCCGAGTTGGGTACGATTACAGCCAAGGCCCAGGAAGGAAATCCCAAGCCGCGCATCTTCCGTCTAGAAAGAGATGAGGCGTGCATTAACCGCCTCGGGTTTAACAACGCTGGAGTTGAAGCGATTGCAAAACGCCTCACCAAGCTTCTCCCCGCCGGACGTCCACACCCAGTTCCTCTTGGCTTAAATATTGGCAAGTCACGCAGCACGCCCTTAGAAGCCGCTGCAGACGACTACCGAGAGAGCTATGAACGGCTTTTTCCCTTCGCTGATTACTTCGTCGTGAATGTGAGTTCGCCGAATACCCCGGACCTGCGCAAACTCCAGGAGGCGGAGCGTCTTGGCCAGTTACTTGAAATATTGATGGCTACCAATCATCATCTCGCCGCACAAGCGCGAACCAAAGCAAAACCACTGCTGGTCAAAATCGCCCCGGACCTGCGCAACGAAGAACTCAGCGAAATTGCGCGCGTTTCGCTGGCAGCTGGGGTCTCCGGATTGATCGCCACGAACACGACCATTACTCGGCCAGCCTTGCGTACTCCAGCACGCGAAGAAGGTGGGTTAAGCGGTAGACCTCTGGCGAAAAGGGCAACCGAAGTCTTGCGTACCTTATTTCGCGCGGTTGAAGGGAAAATCCCGCTTATTGGTGTAGGGGGTATTTTTTCTGCTGAAGATGCCTACGCTCGCATCTGTGCTGGTGCCTCATTGCTCCAAGTCTATACCGGTCTGATCTACGAAGGACCGTTTCTCCCTCGCCGCATTGTCCGTGGGCTGGTCGAAATCCTGAACGAAGAGGGGATGAACCATCTCCGAGAAGTGGTGGGAAAACGTACCTGATATTGCTCAGAGAGTGCGGTAGAGTGTGTGATAAGAAACTACGGAGAGAGGAGGCGCCCCTATGGCGGCAGCGATTCCCGAACAATACACAGACCTCTTGCAGAAGAAGGCTTTCGCCCATCTAGGCACGGTGATGTCTGATGGCAGTCCTCAGGTCACCCCAGTCTGGTTTGACTATGACGGAACCCACGTCCGCATTAATTCAGCGAAAGGCCGCTGGAAAGACAAGAACATGCGCAACCGGCCGAAGGTGTCGTTAGAGATTCTCGATCCCGATAATCCGTACCGCTACATGCAGATTCGTGGAAAGGTGGTAGAGATCACTGAAGATGGCGCTGACGCGCACATTGACTCCCTAGCTAAGAAATATCTGGGGCAAGACAAATACCCCTTCCGGCAGCCGGGAGAAGAGCGAGTCATGTATAAGATTGACGTCGAACGCGTCTCAGCAATGGGGTAAGAGGAACGGCCCTCACCTTTGGTTCTTCTCCCGCAATAGTGTTCGGCACAAATTTTGATTGTTCCTCTGTCTTCTCCCCTCTCCCTTGCGGGGCAATGGCGCGCAGTTAAGCCACCACCCGCTTGCCATACTTGGCAAAGCGCAACCGATGGGCCGCTGACCGTTTGCGTCGTGGAACTTGGCGGCCCGGACGTTGGCGAGTGGGCGTCATCAGCAACAGCCGCTCCACTGC
>CAZCWX010000713.1:0-6641 GCA_964502465.1 uncultured Enterobacteriaceae bacterium
ATCGACATGGCGACCGGCAATGTGGATATGTTCGATCCCACTGCCAAGCGGTTCAAAACCACCGACACCGTGTACATGAACACGACAAAAACCTGGCAGTTCTTCGCTGAGACCATGAAGTCTGTCGGAGTCAAACCGATCCAGGCGTTGTGGCATGTCGGTTCCGTCCGCGCGACCCAGGCGTTCGTCGAGATGGGCCTGTTCGAGGAACCCCTCTATTGTGAACTGGCGTTGATGGAAGGCGGGATGTTGTCTGGACACCCAGGCACCATCAAAGGCATGGAAGCGTTTCTCGACTTCTTCCCACAAAACGCCAACTGGCAGTGGTCAGTCCTGTCCTACGGTGCCAATCTGTTTCCCGTCGCTGCAGCAGCGATGGAGCGTGGGGGGCATGTCTCTATTGGCCTGGGTGATTACCACTATGGAGAGCTAGAGTTTCCCACCAACGCCCGATTGGTTGCACGTGTTGCTCAGTTAGCCCGTGATATGGGGCGAGAGATCGCCACTCCAGCGGAGGCACGGCAGATGTTGGGATTGTAACAGAAAATTCCCTCTCCTCGTGTGAGACTGCTTAAAAAGAGCTTCTCGTGCTTCGACAAGCTCAGCACGAATGGTAATCTTCAATGTTTTCAATCCCTCCACCCTTCGCCCTGAGCCTGGCGAAGGGTGAACGGTAAGTTTTTAAGCAGTCTCCTGGTGAGAGAGGTCGCAAATCACTATCGCTTCTCCTTTGCCTTCTTATACAGTCCCTCTCGGCCTTGCACTAAATCGTTCCACGAAAGTTCTTCCCGAACGACTTCCTGGCCAACAATAAAGCGGTAACTGGCCAAAACATACGCGTCTACCTGCCCTTCATCCATCAATACCTGATCACTGAGTTCCAGATATTCGCGCATAATGAAGTCCCCGTCTCCTGGATGAAACAGTTGACCATCTCCCTGCGCACACGCGGTTCTTAGTTGCTCAGCGGCAAGCTTGAGGGCCAGAGCGTTGCCCAGAAGAATTGAAAATGGTTTTCCCTCAGCGTAGAAACACCGCCCGCCAAACAGAGGTTTGACGGTCACACCGTGTAGTCCCAAGCGGGCAATCGCTTCTTCAAGGGTTCCTTGATGCACAGGAGGAGGACGCCGGGGACGGGAGATTTTCGCCTTATGGGGAGTTTTTGTGGTGTTTTTCACATCTTTTCCATAGCACAGCTGCGATTTCGGTTGCATCAGAGGTACTGCTTGTGTCACCATAGGTGCGAAAATCGCTCAATGGAGTGCCTGATGTATACACGCGTCATTCTTGCAGTTCTTGGTTTGTCTGTCCTCTGTGTCGTGTCCTCGGCGGCTGCGCAAGGCCGCATCTATAAATGGGTCGATGCGCAAGGCCGCATCCATTACTCGGATACCCCGATTGATCATGCTGAGTCAGTAGACGACGCGCTTCCACCTGCAGCGAATTTCGCGACCCCAGCCGAACCTGAATCCCCAGCGACAACCGCAACCGAGCCGCCCTCGGAACCACCGCTCTCTCCGACCGCCACAGTTCCAGCACCGTCCTCGGAGCCTTTTCCCTCAGTCGACGTGCCTCCATCTGCAGACGAGGACGGATCTGAAACAAGCGAATTTTTAGAAGACGAGGAGTCTCCTGTGGACGGCGTCGAGCCTACAGAAAGAGGGGCAGTGGGGCCAGCCGCAGATGAAGAGGAAGACCCTTCTCTTCTCCCAGCCCAGGCCTCAGCTGAGTCCTTCAATTTCACCGAATTTGACGATTTCATCCCAGGAAGTCTGGAAGGAGAGGAAGCACTGGATGACGAGTCACTCGCTGCAGAGGGCATAGAGGAAGACGAGTTCGAATAGCCTTGTCGGTATTGCCTGTGAAAGGAGCGTGTTTGGAATTCCCATTTGTTCGCAAAGGGGCTACACTATCCACAATTCATGTACGGGAGGGGAGCCATGAAAGCATTGGATCATATCAAGATTCTTGATCTGACGCAGTTTGAAGCAGGACCGTCGTGCACCGAAATCCTGGCATTCCTTGGCGCTGATGTGGTGAAAATCGAGTCACCAAAGGGAGGCGATCAAGGGCGTTACCTGATCACCGAAAAACCAGGGGTAGACTCGCCCTATTTTCTGCTGCTCAACGCCAACAAAAAAAGCGTGACGCTCAATCTCAAAAGTGACAAAGGGAAAGCGCTGTTCAAAAAGCTGGTCCCTCACTTTGACGTGATGATCGAGAATTATGGGCCAGGAGCCATCGAGGAACTCGGCCTCGGCTACGACGTCATCTCGCAAATCAATCCACGGATTATTTACGCGCAAGTCAAAGGGTTCGGCACCTACGGTCCCTACGCCGGGTACAAAAGTTTTGACATGATCGCTCAGGCTACCGGAGGAGCCATGAGCGTGACGGGGACGCCAGAAACGCCGCCCCTGAAACCTGGACCGACGATCGGCGACACCGGCACCGGCATTCACTGTGCGGTGGGCGTCCTGGCCGCGCTCTTGCAGCGAGACAAGACTGGCCAGGGTCAACGTTTGGAAGTCTCCATGCAAGACGCCATCGTCAATCTGAACCGCGTCGCGATACTCAGCCATTATTTTGGCAACATCCCAGCGCCACGGGTGGGGAATCGGGTCTCCGTTCTCGCGCCAACGGACTTGTACCCCTGCGCCCCAGGAGGTCCCAACGATTACGCGTATCTGATTACCACGACCCAGGAGATGTGGGGAAGCCTGCTCAAAACCATTGGTCAAGCCGATCTGCTGACCGATGCACGATTCATTGACCAACGCAGCCGCAACGCCCACTTCAACGAACTCTTTGATATTATCGCCAATTGGACGCGTCAGCGCAGTAAGTTTGCAGTCATGCAGTTGCTTGGCGAAGCTGGGGTACCGTGCGGCGCCGTACTCGATAGCGGCGACATCATGGCGAATGAACACCTGAAAACGCGCGGTATGGTCACCACCATCGAGCATCCGACCCGTGGCGCATTCACCATGCTCGGCTGCGCAGTGCAATTATCCGACTCCCCAGTTGAGGTACAACCATCACCCCTCCTCGGTCAGCACAACAGTGACGTCCTTGGTGCACTCCTTGGAGTGACGAAAGCAGACCTCACAGGGCTAAAAGAGGAAGGGATTGTCTGAAGACTGCGCATCCTTTCTTGTGGTGCAGGCCGCTGGCCGGCACCAAGCCAGGCAGGCGAGGACGCCTGCACCACAAGCATTGCTCAAGTCA
This sequence comes from uncultured Enterobacteriaceae bacterium, assembly GCA_964502465.1. Classification (GTDB taxonomy): domain Bacteria; phylum Desulfobacterota; class Binatia; order Bin18; family Bin18; genus CAZCWX01. The sequence continues at coordinate 3,229 of CAZCWX010000713.1, forward strand.
CACCTCCTCAAGTCACACTGGTCGAACCAAAAGAGTCGCAGGAATCATAGATTGCGGCTAAGGACTTGCAAGACTAGTATGTGTTCATGACCTCTCGTTCTTCTGTCGCTCCTACAGTTCATCGCTTCACACGGGACGAATATTATCGCATGGCCGATGCCGGGCTCTTCCTCGACGAACGGGTGGAGTTGCTAGATGGTGAGATTATTACTATGAGCCCGCAAAATACCCCGCATGCTTCGACTGTGTATCGTTTGGTCCACACGTTAGAGCGATTAATCGGAACCACAATCTGTATCCGCGGTCAGCTCCCTATCACGCTCAACGACTATAGCGAGCCAGAACCGGATGTCGCGGCTTGCACCCCTGACCCGGCTGATTACAGCCGAGCCCATCCCCAACCAGGACAGATTCTTCTTCTGATCGAAGTTGCCGATACTAGCCTTGCCTATGATCGAACTCAAAAGGCCGCAGCGTATGCGGCCAGTGGCATTCCAGAACTGTGGATCGTTAATTTACTTGATCGCCGGGTTGAAGTCCTGACCGACTCAGATCCAAACGCGCGTCACTACCAGCGACAGCGTTACGCCTATCCCGGCGATTTCCTCTCATTGCCGGGCGGCAGTTCGATAGCAGTAGCGGACATGTTACCGCGCCCTTGAACTGGCAAATCCCCACAATTAACGCTCTCAATTTGAGAGATGCACCCATCTTATATGGTCTGATTTAGGAGGGAGCGAGACTGTCGCCAAAGGCAGGCATGACCTCCCGCGCAAATAGCTCCTGCTGCTTGAGCGCTTGCCAGTGTGCCATGCCACCATAGTTCACTAAGACGTCGATCTCGGTGATCCCTCCCTTCTCCTGCAGCCAGCCGATCTTGTCGATGATCTGCGCTGGGCTGCCAACAAAAGCGCTCTCTCGTGCGACCAAGTCGTCATACGAGAGTTCGGCGAGAGACTCGAGCACGCCACTGGCATAGAAGCCGTACCCGGCCTTACGCAGCTCCTCTTTCGAGTGGCAGATCAGTGCAGTCGGTTGCGCATTAAAAGCCACGAAGTTGAGGAGGGCGCGTTCGCATTCCCGGCGGATTTGCTGAGTGTCGTCACCCAGATAGAGCGGACGCAGATAAATAATGTTCGGCTCATGGCCGTAGGTGGCACAGGCATCCCGATAGAGGCTCAGCTGGCGCTCCAGGGCAGCAAAAGGCAGCAGGGGCGGGACGAAGACACCATATCCCCGTTTGCCCGCGAATTCATAGGTACTATCACTGGTGCCGCCGGTCAGGATGGGAGGATGAGGTTTCTGCAGCGGACGCGGGACAACACGGGCGTTGTGAATCTGCCAGAATCGGCCCTCGTAGGAAAAGCGCTCTTCGGTCCAGGCACGGAGCAGAATTGCGAGCGCCTCCTCGTAGCGTGCCTGTGAGTCCTCGATGGGGATACCGAAACCATGATACAGCCAGGCATGTCCACGACCCACTCCGCACTCGAGTCGCCCACCAGTGATGATATCAGCCGCAGCAATCTGGCCGGCGAGTTCCATCGGGTTCTTCGGTGGCAGCACGTGCAGGGCGGTCCGGAAGCGAATGCGGCGCGCCTGTTGAGCTGCCGCACAGAAGAGCGCCAGCGGGTTTGCCGCAATGCCAAACTCTGGCGAGAAATGATGGTCGATCAGCGCATACACGCCGAACCCCATCTCATCCGCATGCTCGATCTGGCGCTGGACCTCCCAATAGAGCTGCGCCTGCGGCTTCTCGGGTGGACATTGCATCTCGCTATAGACCCCAAAACGCATCGTTATTTTACCTCCCGCCGCATGTCCCTATGACCGGCCAGGGACTCTGCTTCAGCGCGCAGCCCGTATAAATCGAACACTCGTGAGAACTACAATGCCGCGGCAGTTGCTGTCAACTATCGCGGTTCAGGGGGGTGTCTGTTAGAGAGGGGTGACCAACAATGATTGAATTTTGCTGGTATCAACTACAACGATCTTTTCTTTGAACCTGGGAACGCCATTGGCGAAGACAATCTGATCGCGGTACTCACCGACACTGTACACCTCGGTCGTGCCGTAGTGCACGGGATCCAGTGTGGTCCGGAACACCGCATAATTCGCGCGCGCGGTGATCACTCCGTTATTCTGACCGGTCACGCGGATCGCACTCACGAGATGACGGTAGACATGGGGAGCAAACAGATTCGCTTGTCGATGCGCGACAATGCGATCCTGCAGCATGCCCCGACTATCGCAATACATCAGGGCAATCGGCAGCCCCTGGTCTACATTCTCGCGCGGCAAGATTTTGTAGACGCAGTCCTCGGTAAAGAATTCCGGCCATGCTTCTAAACGATCCTCATCGATGCACTGCACGTACGCATGGAGCAGTTCCTCGATGGTATAACGGAGATCCTGGCTGTCCATTCCTGACCCCCTCGGCTGCGGTTAATTGAAGCCCATCAGTCAGCGAAATATACCCAGCAAGGCCAACCAGGTTGGCTTGGTTGAGGCGGATGGCACCCATTTCTACGTCGTCATCCCTGTCTCGGGGACACCTCACGCTCGGCACGATAGCCGGGTTCTGCTAATACTGTCAAGCAGTAAGCGGTCAGCCGTCAGCTTTCAGCAAAAATGTGCAAGGCCAAAGGCTCCAGGCTGTGGGCGAAAGGGCCCTTGAAGCCTGCAGTCTCTAGCCTCAACCCTACTGACTGCTGAAAGCTAATAGCTGAACGCTTATGTCAGCGCTTTTATGGAGCGACGTCTACCGCTGGATGATAATCGAGGTCGTTGGTCAGAAGGACTTCTTTGAGCATCACCTGGTCACCTGACTGGTTGATACTGAAGGTATGAACCCCAGCAGGAAGATAAAACAGCACAGGGCCTCCCAGGGTGCGATCGTGCACCCGGTTCCACAGCCCAGCGCTTCCCTGAGTCTCCTCACTACTCTCCCATACAATAGCGGCTTCGTCATTAAAATTCACAGTCACCAGGAATGAAAGATTGTCGGTTTCAGCTCGCACCAGACCCCACATCACATAGACTCCATCTTGAGGCACGGCAAAATCATAGAGTGTTTCCTCTGTAGGGTACACCAGGGCGTCTTTCCCACTCCAATCATCGGGTATCAGCGAGGAGGTGGTATCGGACGGAAGACTGTTCATGACCGCAGAGGGTAACGGAGAAAGCACTACCCTCTCTCCCTCCGCCTTTTCTTCTGCTGCTAGATCATGGGGGATGACTGCGGTTCCCCCAGCGCTTGAGGGGCTCGCTTGTTGACCGGCATTCATCGATTTCGCCTGAGGAACGTGCACGGCCAATTCTGTGGAGTACGCACTTTCTTTCCCGTTCTTATCGTACGCCGTTACCGTAAAGTAGTATGTCCGCCCAGCGGCAAGACCGTGTAGCGTATAAGCAGT
>CAZCWX010000714.1:0-7478 GCA_964502465.1 uncultured Enterobacteriaceae bacterium
GGTCAAAGGCGGAGGCATAATCGAGCGGATTCTGGTCCAGCGGTATCAGCGCGTGTACTTTAGCCGCTTGGCAATGCTGCCGGAGTACCACTACACGCTCCCGTTGCCAGACGCAGCACAGTTCGAGTGGAAAGATACCACTGAACGTCAGTTCTCTTCCTGGAGCCGATACGGCGGCACCTCGTAGTAACATCTACAAGCCGATTCTTCCTTGTCTTGATCCGGTCAGAACTCCCCACGCTTGATCCGCTCAAATAACCTCCGTGTGTTGTCGTCAAGTTCGAAGATTTCCATGATCGAGCCAATCGCGGCCTCGGTATCAAAGTACGCGAACCGCACCCCGGGGTCACCAATGCGACCACTCTGAATCACTGGAAAGCCATTGGTAGCAAAATCGTCAACCGCTTTTTGATAGTCTGGCACGATGAAGCCGAGGTGGTGCAGTCCCTCGCCCTTTTTGTCCAGAAATTCTTTATAGATACTACGACCAGACAGATGCTCGATCAGTTCAATCTGTGAATCGCCGGCATACCCCAAGGAGATGTGGATATGAAAGTCACCAGGCCCGCCTCGGAAGGATGGTTCATGCACTTCGACATCGTTCAAACGGAAGAAACGCGGCACTCCCATTTTTTCGGTAAAGAATCGTTCTGCTGCGGCAATATCTTTGGCCACGAAGGCAATCTGATGGTGCCCGGCGGCAATATAGGCGTAGGGTGAGGTCGTAGACATGATCGTCCCTCCTTTTGTTTCGACTCCCGGACTTTATGACGCTGAGACTCCCAGACTGCAAGCCCTGACCCTTTACCCCCGTGAGCGAACTGGCTAAGGTAAGGGCCGCGGAGGGGTATTTTTTATGGATTTCCACTTTACTCCTGAAGAAGAGGCATTCCGCCAGGAACTGCGAACCTGGCTACAACACAATCTGCCCGCAGGCTACGATCCGCAGAAATTCGATGAAATCGATGCTGACGCACGCTTCGAGTTCCAACGTGCCTGGCAAAAGAAAGCCCATGCAGCAGGATGGGTGGGTATTCACTGGCCGAAAGAATACGGTGGCCGTGGTGCCAGCCTGATGGAGATGTTTATTTTTAACCAGGAAATGACGAAGGCCCATGCACCTCGCTATGCCAATACCTTAGGGCTGATGATGTCTGGCCCGACGATCATCCACTGGGGAACTGAAGAGCAGAAACACCGGTATCTCCCCAAGATCCTTTCTGGAGAAGAAATCTGGTGCGAAGGCTTATCTGAGCCCAACGCAGGTTCGGATCTCGCTGCGTTGCAAACCCGCGCAGTGGAAGATGGCGACTCTTTTGTTGTTAACGGTCAGAAAGTGTGGACCAGCTATGCGCACCACGCTGATTTTATCCAGCTTTTTGTTCGTACTGACCCCAATGCACCCAAACATAAAGGGATTAGTTGCCTGATCGTAGACATGAAGACCCCAGGGGTCACTGTGCGTCCGTTAGTACAAATCACTGGGGATGCAGAATTCAACGAGGTGTTTTTCGAGGATGTCCGCGTACCAAGAATGAATCTGTTAGGTCCGAAAGATGAGGGATGGAAAGTCTTGGTCACCACCTTGATGCACGAGCGTGCTGGTATCGGCTCTGGATTGCCCGTGCACCGGCAACTGGCAGAACTGGTCCGGCTCAGCAAGACGGTTGAGGTCAATGGCAAGCCCGCCAGTGCCGATCCTGCTATACGGCAAAAATTGGCGCAGTTCGCTATCGAATGCCAGGCGGTTACGTACAACATGTTCCGCAGCTTCAGCAAACGGCTCAAAGGGAGCCCGCCCGGACCAGAAGGTTCCATTAACAAACTCGTTGGGTCTGAACTGAACCTGCGGATGGCCGCTTTTGCGACTGAACTGCTCGGTCCGTATGCGCAGCTTGCACAGGGGTCGCCATACGCAGTGGATCACGGTCGCTGGCCACGCGCCGCCCTGTGGGCCCGGCTCCTAACGATCGGTGGCGGGACGTCCGAAATTCAACGCGGTATTTTGGGCGATCGGGTGCTTGGGTTACCGAAGGGGTAGAACAAGCCATTAGCCGTCAGCTGTCAGCGGTCAGCCAAAGGCAAAACGAGGGTGATGGAGAAATTTTTGCTGATAGCTGATCACTGAAAGCTCACTGCCGATAACAAAGGAGGAACAACAATGGGCAAGCTTGATGGCAAAGTTGCAGCAATTACCGGCTCGGGCCGCGGGATCGGACGCGGCATCGCGCTGCTCATGGCAAAGGAGGGAGCCAAGGTTGTGGTGAACGACCTCGGTGCCAGCGTGCACGGTGAGGGAGCGGATAAAACCCCTGCCCAGCAGGTTGTGGACGAAATCAGAAGTGCCGGCGGTCAGGCGGTGGCCAATGCTGACAACATCGCTACAGCTAAAGGTGGCGAGAATTTGGTCCAGACGGCAGCCGATTCGTTTGGCAGGCTCGATGTTCTGGTCAACTGCGCTGGCATTCTGCGTGATCGGATGATCTTTAACATGACCGAAGAAGAATGGGATGCGGTGGTCGCTGTGCACCTCAAAGGCCATTTCTGCACTATTCGTCCGGCCTCGGCCTTAATGCGTCAGCAGAAGAGTGGTCGCATTATCAATTTCTCGTCTGGATCGGCACTCGGTGCTCCGGGACAACCCAACTACGCCGCTGCCAAGGCCGGTATTTTGGGACTGACGTACAGTTGTGCGAACGCCCTCGCCAAGTACGGCATTACCTGCAATGCCATTATGCCTGGTGCGGCGACGCGTATGACGGACACTATTCCCGCGAACTTCGCCCAACAGATGGGCCTTGCCACAACGAGTGAGCAAGCTCAAGCGAGCCCCATGGACCCGGGCAATGTCGCGCCCATCGTCGTATTTCTTGCCAGCGACGCTGCCCAACACGTGAACGGTCAGGTTTTCGGGGCCAGTGGCTACCGGATTGCGCTCTATACCCATCTCGTGCCGGAGAAGGTGATCTATAGCCAGGGGCCGTGGGACCTGGATCACCTGTTTAAGGTGTTCAACAGCACCCTTGGCGCAGATCTGCAGCCGCCAAGGATGGTGTAGTGCCAGAGGCAGCCTCTCGACTCTGTGGTTCGCTATGCTATGGTAAGGACTAGTTTTGGAATCGTAAACGGTTGATCAGTAGTACGTATCTGCCAAAAAATTTTTGTCGAGGGCGTGAAGATCACTGGTGTACATCTTCGCGCCCTTAGTTTTTACGAAAGGAGTATCGCACCATGACCTTGTCTCACTGGAGGATGAGGATTCCCGTTCTTTTTCTTACTGGGAGCCTGCTACTTTTTTGCGCGAGCCCGAGTTGGGCTCAGGGGAAAAAGACTGGAACGATAGACGTCATCTCCGATGGCAAAAAGGTGTCAATCGAGTATACCTTGACTCTGGAAGATAAAACGAAGGTAGGGTCCAATGTCGGTCAGGAGCCTCTTGTTTTTACCCAGGGCAATCGCGAAATTATCCCCGGTTTAGAAAAACAGTTGAATGGCTTGAAAGCTGGGGACAGCAAACGAGTCGAAGTCTCGCCTGAGGAAGGGTACGGCAACGTTGATCCTGCACGAACGCAGGAGGTTCCTAAGGACAAAGTTCCAGAAGATGCACGGAAAGTTGGCGCAAGACTAACCGGTCAGGGACCAGACGGCCAGATGCTTTTCGCTGAGGTGACCGAAATAAAAGACAGCACGATTGTGCTGGATATGAATCACCCGCTTGCTGGGAAAAAATTAATCTTCGATGTGAAAGTGCTCAAGGTTGAAGACGGTGGAGAGAAAACAGTCGAGAAGACTCCTCCGGCAGCAGCGCCTACGGCCAAACCTGCCAAATAGCATCCTTTCATCTGTCTTCTGTTTTCTCCTTCTTGTTACCCATCTTTATTCGAACGAGAGGAGGAGTCTTGAGTTTCTTGCTCCTCCTCCTTCCCCCCTCAAATCAGTTCTTTACCATCCGTGGTAACGCTCATGTTCCCGTTCGAGTTCTCGGACACCCTGACGGTACCCCTTACTCACATTGCGCTCGACCTTGTCTCGTTTGTGATCGTATTTTTGGTCGACCCTGTGGCTTTGTTTCTGGTAGCGAGGATCGGAGGTATTTCCTCCGTATTTGCGGTAGAGTTTTTCCTCAGCTTCGCGTTCTTGACGATCGAGCCGTCTCATTGCTTTGTCATATTTCCGGTTTAGTTTTTCGTTGAGTTCTTGTTGCTCACGGGTGAGGTCACGGTGTATTTCTCTGTGCGAACGGCGATCTGACTCGTAGTAGGGATCATAAGAACTCCTATACGCGGGAGTGCCGTAATATGGGTCGTAGACTTGAGGAGAGGGATACCCGTAATATCCGCCTCCAGCCGGGGGAACACATCCAGCGGCGAGCAGCGCACCGCTCAATACAATAGTTAGGAGAGTTTGAATTTTCATATCCTGCTCCTCGCTTGAGTTTCTATGTAGTATATAAACCCTTCTGCAAGAGAAGGGACTCGGTTATGGCACTATCTCTGGAGATGAGGAGACAATTGAACTTTGCCCATATGCTGACGAGTGTGCGTCTTCTTCTGACGCCATTTTTTCTTGTTACCATTGAAACGAGTGCCCAGCAGCCGGATAGCTGGAAGGCGGCGTGTGTCATCGGTCTGTTTCTCCTCATCTGTGCGAGCGATTATTATGATGGTCCCGTAGCAAGGGCGCTCGGTCTCGACTCTGACCTAGGGAAAATATTTGATAATCTGGCAGATATTATCTTCCTCTTGGCCTCGCTCAGCTATCTTGTCTACCGTGATGCAGTCCCGTGGTGGATTCCAGCGGCCATTGCCTTGGCATTCGGACAATATACGCTGGATTCCTGGTTGCTCTCCAGTAAGGGAACCAGCGTTACCCTTGTGTCTAACCCTATTGGCCATTGGGCAGGCATTCTGAATTTCCTGTTGACTGGGGTGATGGCGCTGCATGCCGCGCTCCAACAACAGTTGCTTGTTCCTCTTCTCTATCATGGCCTCTTGGCTTTCTGGATTGCCTACTTATTGTTAGCGATGGGCGTGCGGTTGCGTTTCTTTCTCGCACAACTCAACCGGAAAACGTAACAAGTCAAAGCAGCTCTTCTCCTTTCTTTTTTACACTTTACGTTTGACATTTTATTTCGTTCGCTTGTCCTCTGATCTCGGCTGAGAGCAAATTTTGTCAATCGGCTGTCGATCCTTGCAGCGCCATGCCTTCTTCGCGAGCACGGCGGATGTCCGCAAAACTCACACCAGCGATTGGCAAGGCGAGTAACCCCTGGGCGATAAGGGTGAGAAATTGCACGGCGTTGAGGACTAGGCCATAGGCCAGACCGTCGGCTCTGTTTACGCCGAAAAGCTCAAGCGCAAGAATACAGGCATACTGGTACGGTCCAACCATGCCAGGGAGAAAATTTGGCAAAGCTGTGCCAAAGCCGATGAAGATGAACACAACCAGTGCGGCACTGAACGGAACCTGGAGGTCAAAAGCAAGGATCATGACGTAACTGGAGAGGATTGGTAAGAACCACAGGGCAAGCGAAACGAGAAACACTGCCAACAACAACCAGGGGTTGGGTATTATCCGCATACCAGCCGCTACCGAGGCCAGCACACTTTTCAAACCGCTGCCAAAACGCTGCGGTAGAAGGCGCAGCACCCAGCGGTCAACAAACGCTTCGCCACGCCACCAGAAGAGCAATACCAACGAGACCAGTATAGCTGCCCCCACTGCAGGGAAAATTGCTCCTCGGCGCACCCAGAGCGGTAAATTTTCGACAGTGAGAAGACCAACGAGAATGTAAAAGACGATGACCACCGAATCTAGCGTCTTCTCCAAAACGATATTACCGACCACGCTCGAGAAAGGAACGCTCGATCGGCGTGACAACAGCCAGGGGCGGACGATCTCTCCAAGCCGAACGGGCAGTAGATTGATCGCCATGTACGCGACTGCAGTGATGACCCAGAGGCGTCCAAGTGGGACATGCTCAAGCGGACGTAACTCGAGCTGCCAACGCCAGGCACGGAACACCATAATCAGGAGACTTACAACGATAGCAACGAGCAGCCAGCCTACGTCTAAGCGCCGCAACGCGACTCCCAGCTCGTCGAGCTGAACATTGCGAAAAGCGAGATAGAGGAAACCAACGCTCACGAGCACGCTGATGATCAGGTTCCGCCAACGGCGAGCTCCCGTCCCGCTCTGTGCGTCTGCCGGGTGCGCGTCTACCATGAGTCCTCCTCCTGAAAGTAGTGAGACACACTCTGACGGAACAGTTGGCGGTCTGCAAGGAGAGAGCCGTTTCTCGCAGGAAAGTTGTGACAATGCTTGCTAACGGTTTGCACCTTGACAACCCTTCTGTTTAGGGAGGAAAATCCTCTCACCTTGTCGCAAGAGAGGATGCCCACACCATGACAACCTCGGGTAAAATCTTGGCTGGTTTTTTAGCACCGCACCCACCACACTTAGTGTACGGCGAGAACCCCATACGCAACGAGCCCCGCTCTACTGGCGGGTGGGAAATGCTCCGGTGGGCGTATGGACAGTGCCGTGAAAAAATTAAAGCATGGAAACCTGATGTGATCCTGGTCCATAGTCCCCACTGGATGACCATTGTTGGGCATCATTTTCTTTGTGTGCCTCGGTTGCAGGGGGTTTCGGTCGATCCCATATTCCCTCATATTTTTCGCTACCACTATGAGATGGCCGTAGACATAGAGTTGGCAGACGCATGTTACGAGGAAGCGCGGGAAGAAGGGCTGGTTGCCAAAAAGATGACCAATCCCAACTTCCGAGACGAATCCCAATCCTAAAGGGCTGCACGTGGACGAGAACTGGTATGAGATGAGCGACTTTCCTTTTGACTTACAAGTCGATGCAGCGCTTTGACTTACAAGTCGATGCAGCGCTCGGCTCGCGAGCTGCGGAAATTGCCTCCTCTCTTGGATTAGCGACGAAGATAGTCAACTATGAGGGATTCCCGCTGGATACGGGCACTCTTGTCGCGTTGCGCTTTTTGAACCCGGATAACGCCATGCCGGTCTCCATCGTCTCGTGTAACATCTATGCTGGGCGGGAGGACTCGCTGACGCTCGGCCGGGCAATGCGCCAGGCCATCGAGGAGAGCGGCAAACGCACGGTTGTAGTCGCCTGTACAGGGTTGTCTGCACGCTTCTTCACGGAAGAAATTGACCCGGTGACGGATCGTATGTCCCGAGCTGAAGATGATACTTGGAATCGACGGATCCTCGATCTCGTCTCGCAAGGGAAAAATGTTGAAGTGCTCTCGCTCAGTCGTGAATATGCCCAAGCAGCGGTGGCCGACATGGGCTTCAAAGCGTTCGCCTGGCTGATGGGGGTGCTATGCACACCAACCACGAAAGGCAATGTCCTCGCTTATGGTCCCATTTGGGGCACTGGTGCTGCGGTGGTAGAGTATGTGGGGGAGTAGGAGACAGCTTAGCTCTGAACAAAATGCCCAGAGC
>CAZCWX010000715.1:0-2711 GCA_964502465.1 uncultured Enterobacteriaceae bacterium
TCGCATACTGCACCGCGATCGAACTGGCGAAGAAAATTCGCCAGCGGGAGGTTTCGAGCAGAGAGGCGCTGGACTATTGCCTGGCCCGTGTTGCTCAGCTCGATACCCCTATCAATAGTGTCGTGACCATGGATGCCGAACGGGCGCGTGCTGAGGCTGACGCGGCCGATACGGCATTAGCACGAGGAGAGGTGCGTGGGCCGTTGCACGGTGTGCCCATGACCATCAAAGATTCATTCCAGACTGCGGGGATGCGGACGACCTCCGGTGCGCCAGAGCTTGCCAACTTCGTGCCGCAAGAAGATGCGTGGCCGGTAGCCCGCCTACGCGAAGCCGGTGCTGTTATTTTCGGCAAGACGAACCTGCCGATCTACGCTGGTGACCTACAGAGCTATAACGAGGTCTTTGGCACGACTAACAATCCCTACGACGTGTCACGCACACCGGGAGGTTCGTCTGGCGGTTCGGCTGCAGCACTGGCGTGTGGCTTCACCCCGCTGGAACTTGGCAGCGACATTGGCGGGTCGATTCGTCTGCCGTCTCATATGTCGGGCGTCGTCGGTCATAAGCCGAGTTATGGTATCGTGCCAGCGCACGGGCAGATTCCTGGACCGCCTGGGACGTTGACTCTAGCTGATCTTGCTGTTGCTGGACCGATGGCTCGCAGTGTCGAAGATCTGGAACTCGGACTCACTATTATGGCTGGCCCCAATCGCTGGGAGCGTCCGGCATGGAGACTGGAGCTGCCGCCGCCACGCCGTCAAACTCTCAAAGAATACCGCGTTGCCGCCTGGCTTGACGATCCACGCTGTCGCGTCGAACCGGAAGTTCGTACCCTGCTAGAACGTGCCTCTCACCTGCTCGCCGACGCCGGCGCGCGGGTTGATCCTGAGGCGCGTCCAGCGTTTACCTTGGACAAAGTGGCAGACACGTTCTTCGCGCTCTTGCAAGCAGCGCTGGCAGGCGGGGTATCTCGGGATACGCTCGAGCACTATGCGGCAACGACCGGTGAGACGGCAGTCGCTCGCACGCGTCGCGCGCTTGCCATGCGGCACCGTGAGTGGCTCAGCTATAATGAACGTCGGTTGCAACTGCGTAAACAGTGGGAAGAGTTTTTCACCCAGTGGGATGCCATCCTGCTGCCGGTCATGCCGTGTCCGGCTATTCCTCATGACCACTCAGAACCACAGGCTGCGCGACTGGCATGGGTAGGAGACGAGCAACGTCCGTACTGGGATCTCATCACCTGGATGGCTCCAGCAGGTGCCTGCTACCTCCCAGCGACCGTTGTCCCTGTCGGCTGCCTCAGCAATGGACTCCCTGTCGGCATCCAGATTGCCGGGCCGTATTTGCAGGATCGCACAACGCTTGGTATAGCCAAGCAGCTCCTCACCCTTGTGGGTGGGTGCCCGCGACCTGCTGGTTTTTGAGCATGGCAGAGAGATTTTGCTGACGACCTTTTCTCATCGTGACAGTATAGAGCGAAAAAGGAGACCCCTATGACAGCACTGAATGGACAAGTCGCGCTCGTCACCGGAGGTGCACGGGGTATTGGACGGGGCATTGCTCTCGCCTTGGCACAGGCCGGGGCCGATGTGGCGATTGCTGATCTCGAACATATGTCCAGCACCGCCCAGCAGTACAGCAGCGCAGCTATTGGCGGCTTTGCCGCGGCCCAAAAGACCGCCGCCGAAATTACCGCCCTCGGTCGCCGCTCGCTGGCGATTCAGGCTGACGTCTGCAAGAAGGATGATGCCACCCACATGGTGAAAGAAACCATCAGCCGTTTGGGGGCGCTCCATCTCCTCGTGTGTAACGCTGGCGTGGTTAGTGTCTCTTCCGTCGAAGTGATGCCCGAAGAAACCTGGGATGTAACCTTCGCTGTCAACGTGAAAGGCGTCTTTCTCTCGTGTCAGGCCGCCATTCCAGCCATGAAAACCCACAGCAAGGGCTGCATTATCAACATTGCCTCGATCGCCGGGAAAAACGGGGCCGCTGGACTCGCCCATTACTGCGCTTCCAAGTTCGCGGTCGTGGGCTTCAGCAATTCCCTCGCAAAGGAGTTGGCCCCGGCCAATATTCGCGTGAACGCCATCTGTCCGGGCATCTTGCGCACGCAGATGTGGGAATATTTGGCGGAGACGTTAAAACGGCCCGGCGAATCTAAAGAGGATGCCTGGCAGCGTTATGTGAAAGGACTCATCCCACTGGGCCGCCCGCAGACACCAGACGATATCGGGCAACTCGCAGTCTATCTGGCCACGGCGGAGAATGTCACTGGTCAGGCGATCAACGTGGATGGTGGGGTTGAGTTGCACTAAGAAGCTAGAGGCTGGAGGCTAGAGACTGGTCCCTCCTCCTCCCAAGCACCCAGTCTCTAGCCTCTAACCACCAAGAAAGATGGGGGACATTTGCATGACAATCATCCATGCGCAGATTTTCGACGATGGAGCACTGCTCCCGCGCAGCGAGTTTGAGCGACTCGTAGAATTAGCGCGGAAGAGCGAGGAAGTCGAAGTACATCTGCAAGAAGACGATGCTCCTACGCAGAGCATCATGCGGTTGGCAGAACAGGGCGGCGCATTTGACTTTTGGCGGGAGGAGGGTGAGGACATTTACTCCGCAGAGGATGGAGAGCCCATCTGATGCCTGCTCCGATGCTCTCGCGCGGCGACGTGGTGTTGACGCGATTTCCCTTCACCGATCTAAGC
>CAZCWX010000716.1:0-7122 GCA_964502465.1 uncultured Enterobacteriaceae bacterium
AGCAGGTGACTGTAGGGATAACGCTCAGCGATCCACAAGGAGAGCGATCCCCAGCCACAGCCAAGTTCCAGCACCTCCAAGTCATCATAGAACTGCGCGCGCTGGCAGGTGAGGTCGAGCATCGATTCTTCTGCTGCGTCGAGGGTGGTGACTCCAGGTGGCCAGTAACACCCGCTGTACTTGAGACGGCTTCCAAGAACACGTTGAAAGAAAGCCGGAGGCAGTTCATAGTGCTGCTCATTGGCTTTTTCTGGCTGCAGAGCGATCGGACTGTGACGGAGCTGCGCGATGAATTGTTGCAGGTGCTGACGCGGTGACGGCTCCTCTCGTAGCTGGCTATGATCGGCCCCTCCGTGCCTCTGCTGCTCCTGGCGCAACCGCAAGGCGAGGAGCCGCCGGATCCCCCACCGGGTGAGCCAATCAGGCACGAGGCCTCTCTCCACCAGTTCAAGGGCAGGGTTCACATCCTCTCCTTTTCAACATCCGGTCAGATACCATTATTGCTGGAGCGGTCGAGAACGAAGCGTTTCGAGGTACGTGCGCAGGCTGCGCATGTCGTCGAGTCTTGTCGCTCCAACTGTGCGGAGAACATCCTCGTAGTGCTCCGACGCGCGCCCCCCAACGAGGATCGCTATCTCTCGTGCAAGATAACGACGTAAGTGCTCCAGTTCACCTCGGACCCGCGGGTCGTCAGTGGGATACACCAGGCTCAGGGCCACCGCTCTCGCCTGACTCTGCTGGGCAGCTCCGGCGATCTCTTCTGCCGGAAGATTCGTTCCCAAATATGTCACTCGCCATCCCTCGGATACCGCTGTTGCCGCAACAACCAGCGCCCCGAGTTCGTGCATCTGCCCAACAGGCGTCGCCACCACAAGGTTTGGCGCGACTGACGAGGGGATACAACTCCCTTTCACATTGCCCAAAAATGTGCGTACCACCGCAGAAGCCAGGTGCTCATGCGCCACGCGCAATTCGCCGTCACGCCAGAGCTCACCGATGTTATACAGCAGCGGAATAATAACCTGCTCGATCAACGCGGTCTGCCCAAGCGTCACAGCGGCCTGCGCCAGGGCGGATTCCAATGCCTCGGTGTCAAGGTGCTCCACTGCAGCCAGACAGGTCGCCACAGAGACGGTAGATTCCTGCTGTGTCATCCGTTCCCCGTTGGTATGTACTTGTCGTGGAGGAGAAAGGAGAGCACGGTTTTCTCGATTTCCCTGCTGGTGAGCGAGAGCTGCGGCCTCGTCGGCGCTCACCAAGGCGAGGAGTTTTTTTGTTGGCAGCTGGGCAATCTGTCCGATACTCCGTCCAGCGCTGATCGCCCGACACAACAACATCAATCGCTCGACATCTGCGTCCGAATATATCCGTCGTTGAGTTGGGGTGCGCTGTGGTATCACTGCCTGATAGCGTTTTTCCCACATGCGAATCACATGCGGCGAGAGACCAACGCGGCGTGCGACAACTTTGATGGGATGTCCTTCTTCCCGCGGCATAGTGAAAAGTATATTTATTATTAAAATTTTGTCAAACTTTTAACCGACAAATGAATGAGTATTGCTTGCTATTTTAGACAAAAACTTGACAACAATCCGTAGCAAGCCTATCTTTCGTACACAAGAAACAAGGCGCTACGGCACAGGAGACGACCAGCATGACATCCCCCAGCCGCCACTCTCCGACACCAAGGCATTCGACGGAACGGCTCTTTTCCGCTAATCAGGGCAAGCATGAAGAAAGACAGCGCCTCTGGCGCTCAGAACCCCACAAGCCGAAAGCGACTCTCGCACTCTCTCTATGGTTCGACAATGAATAATACTTTCCCCCAGCAGCAACAGGTCTCTTCACGACCTTTCCATCTTCTGACCACCGTCATTCGTTGGTTTGATTCTTGGGCAGGCATAGACGAAAGGGCGAGCGAGCACCCTCCTCGGGTAGACTGGCTGCGCGTCTTACCGTTTATCGCTATGCATGCGATGTGTTTTGCGGTCATCTGGGTCGGGTGGAGTTGGAGTGCGGTTGCGGTTGCCGGTGCGTTGTATGTAATCCGCATGTTCGCCATCACCGGCTTCTACCACCGGTATTTCTCCCACCGGGCGTTCAAAACCTCACGGTGGTGCCAATTCGTTTTTGCGCTGCTCGGTGCCAGTGCCGTGCAACGTGGCCCGCTCTGGTGGGCGGCCCACCATCGCCACCACCATGCCAATTCCGACCGCGTAGAAGACACCCACTCACCGCTTCACCATGGTTTTCTCTGGAGTCACATGGGCTGGTTTACTTCGCGAGCCGCTTTCGCAACCAATTTGCGAGTCGTCCCAGATCTCGCCAAATTCTCTGAACTCTGTTTCCTCGACCGTTTTGACATTGTCATCGCCCTCCTGTTAGCAGTCTCCCTTTATAGTCTTGGCCTCGGTCTAGAAATCTTCGCCCCTGAGCTCGCCACAAGCGGCATGCAGATATTGGTCTGGGGATTTTTTATTTCGACAGTCATCCTGTACCATTGCACCTATACGATTAACTCACTCGCGCATCAGATAGGGAGGAAACGCTACGATACCAAGGACCAGAGCGGCAATAGCCTCCTCTTAGCGTTCATTACTTTCGGTGAAGGGTGGCATAACAATCACCACCACTATCCGGCCTCGGTGCGCCAAGGGTTCTATTGGTGGGAGATCGATCTCACCTATTATCTACTCGTGTTACTCTCATGGACAGGTGTCATCTGGGACCTTAAACCGGTGCCACAACATGTGCGCAACTCCCGACGGGCAGGTCTCCCTACTGCGGCCTAACCCTAGAACCACACTGCCTGCGACTCATGAAAATCGCCATTGTCGGCACCGGTATCTCTGGCTTGGTTGTCGCCTACCTGCTCAGTCCAAAGTATGACATTACCGTCTTCGAAGCCAATGACTATATAGGTGGCCATACGCATACCATCGAAGTGGAACAGCAAGGAACAACCTACGCTGTTGATACTGGGTTTATCGTGTTTAATGACTGGACGTATCCAAATTTTGTCAGGCTCTTAGCACGCTTGGGGGTCGCTTCGCAGCCAAGCACCATGAGTTTTAGTGTGAAATGTGAAAAGACCGGCCTGGAGTACAATGGCACGTCTTTGAACACGTTGTTTGCCCAACGGCGTAACCTGTTGCGGCCGGCATTCTACCGCATGGTACGAGATATCCTCCGCTTCAACTCCGCTGCCCCAGCCCTCCTGCAGAACGACGCACTTGATCTAACCCTCAGCCACTATCTCGAGGCACACCGCTATTCGCACGAGTTCGTGGAGCACTATCTTCTTCCCATGGGCGCGGCTATCTGGTCGGCCAATCCCCAGCAGATGCGCCGCTTCCCAGCTCGTTATTTTGTGCAGTTTTTTCACAATCACGGTATGCTGAACCTCAACAATCGTCCGCAATGGCGCGTGATCATGGGAGGCTCTGCCCGGTATGTCGAGGCATTAACGCGTCCCTACCGGGAGCGTATTCGCTTGCGATGTCCCATTCAGTCCATTACCAGATATCCTAGTCATGTTGAGGTACAACCACGGCATGGTGAAAAAGAACGATTCGATCAGGTGGTGATCGCTACCCACAGCGACCAGGCGCTCGCTCTGCTCACTGATCCAACGGAGGCAGAAGGCGAGGTGCTGAATGCTTTTCCCTATCAGGAAAATGAAGCGATTCTACATACCGACTCGACTCTTTTGCCGCGGCGGCGTCTCGCCTGGGCAAGCTGGAATTATCATATCCTGCGAGAGGGACACGACCGGGTGGCGATTACCTATCATATGAACAGTCTCCAGAACTTGCGTGCGCTCCAGCCTTTCTGCGTCACCTTGAATCACAGCGATGCCATTGATCCAGCTACGGTGATCCGGCGCATCACGTATCACCATCCAGTGTACACGCCTCGAGCGGTAGCCGCACAAAAACGGCACCACAGTCTCAATGGCGTGAATCGCACCTCTTTTTGCGGCGCGTACTGGGGATATGGATTTCACGAGGATGGCGTGAACAGTGCGTTGACGGTTTGTCAGGCTTTTGGCAAGAGTCTCTAATCATGCACAGTTGCATTTATCAGGGTCAGGTCCGCCATCGTCGTTTTGCCCCGGTGCCGCATGCGTTTCGCTATTCCCTCTTCATGATGTACCTTGATTTGGAAGAAGTACCACGGCTCTTCAAAGGACGCTGGCTGTGGTCCAGTGAGCGTTTCGCACTCGCCCAATTTCGCCGGACTGATTATCTTGGCGATCCTCAGATGCCTCTCGCCCAGGCAGTGCGTGAGTTGGTCGCTCAGCATACCGGCCGCCAGCCCCAGGGGCCGATCCGTCTGCTCACGCATCTGCGTTATTTCGGGTACTGTTTTAATCCAGTCAGCTTTTACTTTTGCTATGATGCTTTCGGTCAGGCGGTCGAGACGATCGTAGCCGAAGTCACCAATACACCTTGGGGCGAACGTTCCTGTTATGTCCTCGACGAAAGACAAAACGAAGCCCATGGCAATAAAAAACGCTACCGTTTCGGCAAAACCTTCCATGTCTCGCCTTTTATGAGTATGGACGTTGACTATGACTGGCGCTTTCTTGAACCAGACAAACAGCTCGTCATCCATATGGATAGCCGCAAATCCGGCGACAAGTTCTTCGATGCCACCATGACCCTCTCCCGGCAGGAGATCACTGGGCCGGCCTTAGCCTGGTGTCTGTTGCGCTATCCGTTCATGACGGGCAAGGTCATCGCTGCTATTTATTTTCAAGCGCTGCGTCTGTGGCTGAAGAAGGCCCCCTTTTATCCCCATCCAGCGAAGACAGAGGTCAGATTGGAGAAGCAACGCCGATGAAGGATTCGAGCATTCCTGCTGCAAGTTCGCCTGCCTCTATGGCTCAGCCGGCAATCGTCACTCGATTTGCTCGCCAAGCCGTCCTCACTCGTCTGGGCAGTTTGCAGCACGGGCACCTCACTATCGTGGACGGAAACGAACGGCTGACATTTGGTACCCTTTCTCAGGACTGTCCACTCGCAGCCACACTGTTCGTTCATGACCCTCGCTTTTACCGTGACATCGCCTTTGGTGGGGATATCGGCGCCGGCGAAGCCTATATGGAGGGGTTCTGGTCGTGTGACGACCTCACCACACTGGTCCGTCTTTTGCTGCGCAACCGTGACACACTCGATAGGATGGCAACAGGGCTTGCCCGTTTGACAGCCCCCCTGCGCCACCTGTTTCATCTCCTGCGCCGCAACAGCAAGACTGGCAGCCAACGCAATATCGCTGCTCACTATGATCTGGGCAACAACTTTTTCTCTGCCTTTCTCGACGAGACGATGACATACTCCTGCGGCATTTTTTACCGCCCAGACAGCACGCTGCAGGAAGCATCCATCGCGAAGCTCGAGCGGATTTGTCACAAATTGCAGCTTGCGCCAACAGACCAACTATTGGAAATCGGCACCGGCTGGGGCAGCTTTGCTATCCATGCGGCACAGCGGTACGGCTGCCAGGTGACCACAACGACGATTTCCCGGCAGCAGCATGAACTGGCTCGTCAGCGTATTGCCGATGCCGGAGTTTCCCACCGCGTAACTGTTCTCTGTGAAGATTATCGCAATCTGACAGGCCAGTACGACAAACTCGTCTCGATCGAGATGATCGAAGCGGTTGGTCATGCCTATTATGACACCTACTTTCGCTGCTGCAGCAACCTGCTGAAACCTGAGGGCATGATGCTGTTGCAAGCCATCACCCTTGCCGACCAACAGTATGAACGAGCCAAACGTTCGGTTGACTTCATCCAACGGTACATCTTTCCAGGCAGTTGTATTCCTTCAGTCACAGCCATCTGCCAATCCCTCACCCGTGCAACCAATTTGCGTCTCTTTCACCTGGAAGATATGACTCCTCACTATGCAACAACCCTCCGCTGTTGGCGGGAGCGGTTCTTCTCCAATGTGCATCAGGTGCGCGCGCTCGGGTATCCCGAGGCTTTTCTCCGTATGTGGGAGTTTTATCTTTGCTACTGTGAAGGGGGGTTCCAAGAGCGAGCGGTCGGTGATGTGCAGATGTTGCTCACCAAACCGTTCTGCCGCCGGGAGCCGATTCTTCCTGCGCTAACCGAGCAAGGGTATCAATGGGACTTCAGGCGGAACCCGACTGGATCCGAGCGGTTGGGCGACACACCAACATGACACAGACACTGATTAACGCGTTCTCCTTTTATATCGGCTGGTTTGCCTGTGTGCTGGGAGCTGCGCAAGGTTACCCTATGCTTGGTCCGTTTGTTGTGGTACTCCTCTTGGGACTGCACTTGTTTTTGACCACTGACAGAGCGCGCGAGGTTCGGGTGATCGCGACCGCTGGCATTGTTGGATCGCTGCTTGATACGCTCATGATGCGGGGTGGGATGTATACTTTTGTGGGTCATTCGCTGAGTTGGTTCTGTCCGGTATGGATCACTGCGCTGTGGATGATTTTCGCCACCACATTGCATAGTTCATTGCGTTGGCTCCTCGACCGCTATGTGCTCGCGGCTCTGCTTGGTGCAGCTGGAGGTCCGCTGAGTTACTATGCTGGCGCACGGCTTGGCGCGCTCACCCTTCCCTCTCCACCCGAACCGAGTCTCATCGTGCTGGCGGTCGTGTGGGGCATGGCACTCCCTGGGCTGGTCTGGTTCGCGACAGTGATGTCGGCTGCTCAACATCGTAGACAGGGATTGGTGGGAATGCTCCTGCTTTCCCTGTCTCTCTTTGCCACACTCCCGAACGTGAGCCGCGCTGCGGAAATTGAAGGTGTGTTCTTTCCTGAGCGCTACGACTTCCACGGAACCAACCTGATTCTGAACGGTGTCGGACTTTTGCGCTACCGTATCTTTTTCAAAGGATATGTTTCCGCACTGTATGTGGGTGAGGGAGTCACACCGACAGAAGTGCTGACAGACGTCCCCAAGCGGTTGGAGCTGCAATACTTTTGGGCGATTGCAGGTCCAGACTTCGGAAAGGCTGCTGACGCAATTTTAAAGGACAACGTTCCAGCTTCGACACTGTTGCGGTTACAGTCTCGCATCGATCAATTGCATGCCCTGTACGAAGATGTGAAGCCAGGGGATCGCTATGCACTCAC
>CAZCWX010000717.1:0-13572 GCA_964502465.1 uncultured Enterobacteriaceae bacterium
GCTTTTTGGCCCGCGTGTTGCGGCACCGGCCGCGGATGTTTCCCGAAGCGGTTCGCTTTGCCATTGAGGGCTACCATTTCGAGAAAGTAACCCGACAGGTGGTCGCGGGCTAAAGGCACGCGAGGTGGAATGGGCAAAGGAAAAGTTCCGAAGAGAAGAATCGAGGACCCAAGGAAAAGCCTCTGGATCCTGACCCTCATCTACTAAAAAAGATTAAGAAAAGAGAAGTGGAGGCGGCGGGAATTGAACCCGCGTCCGAGAGTGGTCCCCCGAAGACTTCTACATGCGTAGCTCACGTTTTGCTCTTACTCCGCAGCCTCCCATGAGCAGGATGCTCCGCAGCCAGCCGAGAAAAGTTTCGGCCCTCCATCCCCCGGCATGATGCAGGTCCTATCCCGATTTGCGACGCCTTAGCCAGCCCTACGGGCACGGACTGGTAAGACGCTAGCTGCGCTTAAGCAGCCAGGGCGTATTCAGCGTTGTCTGCAGCTAAATTTTGCAGTCTGTCTTTTACGGGTGTGACAGAATCCCGGCACGCAATCTTGGCTTTCCAGCCCCCGTCGAACCCACATCGCCCCCATACATGAGAACAGGTCAGACAGGATCACTACATAATCAGGGAAGAGGCCTGATGAATCAAGTCCTACTCTCTCTCCCACGGCGCATCGCCCGTTCGATATCTCGCTTGACCTCACGCTCACGAATCGTTGCGCGTTTGTCATACATTTTCTTGCCGCGGGCCAGGGCCAACTCCACTTTTGCACGGCCCTTCTTGAAATATAAGCGTAAAGGAACAAGAGTAAACCCCCGTTCCTGCACCCTGCCCATGAGACGCAGAATTTCTTTTTTGTGCATGAGCAGCTTGCGGGTCCGCGTAGGATCGACATTGAAGTAATGCGCAGGCTCGTAGTTGCTGATGTGGGCATTGAGCAAAATCGCTTCGCCTTTATCTATACGGGCGTAACTGTCTTTGAGGTTCGCCCGACCCTCCCGGAGCGATTTGACCTCGCCGCCAGTCAAAACCAGCCCGGCTTCGTAGGTTTCTTCGATCGAGTAGTCATGCCGGGCTTTACGGTTCATGCAGATCGTTTTTTCATCTGTCGCTGGTTTAGGCATAAAAAGCAGTCAGCCGTCAGCTCTCAGCTGTCAGCAAGAAATTGGGTTCAGCGGATCATTTAGTCATTTTGTCACTCAATCAATGAGCCAATGAGTCTCTTGTTTGCTCAGTCCTCGCCTAGCTGACCGCTGAGAGCTGCGAGCTTATTTTATCATGCGGTTATCAATCAGCCGAACGTCGCCAACCCACGCAGCCAGGGCAAGTAAGGTTGGACCAGAGACCTCCACTACTTCTTCAAGAGTTTCAGGATGACAAAGGGCTGTATATTCCATTCGTACGCTTGGTTCTTTCGCGATTTCAGCCTGGACAGCCTGGAGGATGGCTGCAGATCGGCGCTCACCCTGATTGACTAATTTATGGGCTTTGTTGAGGGCTCGTGATAAACACAAACTCATCTGTCGCTCGGTTGGACTAAGACGGGCATTGCGTGAACTCATCGCCAGCCCATCCGGTTCACGTATGGTCGGCATGGCAAGGACCTCAAGGTCAAAGTTCAGATCTTTGACCATACGTTGAATGACAACGCACTGCTGGAAGTCTTTCTCGCCGAATAACGCCACGTGCGGTTTGACAATATTGAAGAGCTTGGCAACCACGGTTGCGACTCCGCGAAAGTGTCCCGGTCTGAAGATGCCGCAAAGAGGCTGACTGACTGTGTCCACTTCAACCGCAGTCTGAAACCCTTCCGGATACATTTCTGCTGCCTCAGGATAAAAGAGGGCATCGGTCTCCGCCTCTTCCAGCAACTGCTGATCTTGCGCTAAATTACGTGGGTACTGAGTAAAATCCGACTGCTGGTTGAATTGAATGGGATTCACAAAGATTGACACCACCACCACATCCCCACGTCTTCTTCCCTCGTGCACGAGGCTCAGGTGGCCGTCGTGCAGAAACCCCATGGTCGGAACGAAGGCAATCTTTTTCCCCTCTAAACGCCGTGCCTCAGACCAGCATTGCATCTCGCGGATTGAATCTATGATCTTCATAATTCACCGTAGCCAGCACGAGGGAGTTTCTTTTATTCCTTCGCCTCTAGTGAAACGAATGTTCGTCGAGCGGAAACGCACTACTGCGGACATCACTAATGTATGCGCTCACGGCCTGGGTAATCGCCCCACGTAAGTCAGCGTACTGCTTCACAAACTTGGGCGCAAAGCGCTCGGTCAAGCCGAGAATATCGTGGATCACCAGGATCTGACCGTCACAGTACGGACCCGCACCAATACCAATCGTCGGAACGGGCAACCTTTCGGTTATTTCGTGAGCAAGATCAATCGGGACTCCTTCGAGAACAATGGCGAAGGCACCGGCGTCAGCTACCGCCTGCGCGTCTTCTAACAGGCGCTCACGTGCGCCAGGTTGACGGCCAGATTTTTTCCCCTGAACTTTGAATCCGCCCATACGATGGACTGACTGCGGGGTCAGACCAATATGCCCCATCACCGGTATATCAACATTGACGATCGCCTTAATCACCCGAGCTACGTTGATCCCACCTTCAAGCTTCACCGCTTCAGCACCACCCTCCTTGAGCAGCCGGCCGGCGTTCGCAATAGCATCGCAGATGCCCGCTTGATAAGAAAGGAAGGGCATATCTCCCACTACGAGAGCACGTGGTCGTGCTCTGGACACCAGCTTGAGGTGGTAGACCATTTCATCCAGGGTCACGGGTAAGGTGGTTTCGACCCCCTGTACGACTGTGCCCACTGAATCGCCAACGAGGAGGAGATCAATCCCACAGTCATCAAGGATGCGGGCAAAGGGGTAGTCGTACGCGGTGAGTGCAGTGATCTTCTGTCCGGCAGCCTTAAGGTGTTGTATTTCCGGAACAGTAACCTTTGGTGCACGGGTTTGCATAGAAAGCCCTCCTTCGTCAACCGGACCTGAGGGCTTGGTAGGCAGAGGGGTTGAGGGACGCGGCTTACCGTTCCCTTTGATCCCAGTCTGTGGTTGTCCTTTCTCAGCCTACTTCCGTCCGTCCTGGTCCGGTAAAATGGATCCAAGCGGTCTTCTCTCTCGTTCCGCCTGCCGAGCTCCTACCTGAGGTCGACGGTTTCGTCGCCTCTCCTCCGGCTTTCCCTCAGAGGTTTTTTTCCCCTTACCCAACCGGAGGCTCAGCAAAACATCAACGGGCGAGCAGATAGCATACTTTTCTTTTGCTTGTCCAGTAGGTGTTCTCCAGACGAGATCATTTTTCCTTCTGCAGATCCCTGCTACGATGTTTCTTATGAACAACCTAGACCGTATTGGTCAGCTCTTCATGGTTGGTATTCCCCATCCCACGCTGGACAGCACCACCCGCGCCATGCTGTATAACCTCCGTCCTGGTGGTATCATTTTGTTTCGGCGGAACTACACTGACCCAGAGACGTTATCCCGACTCTGTGCAGAACTTCACTCATTGTTTCCAGAGAACCCTCTGCTGATCGCACTCGACCATGAAGGGGGTCGTGTCCATCGCTTGCATCCGCCCTTCACTCACTTTCCAGCGGCACGCTTTCTTGGTCAGGCTGGCTCCATCCCATTTGCGCACCGAACAGGTCTGGCAATGGGATATGAACTCCACAGTGTGGGGATTGATCTCGACTTTGCACCGGTGCTCGATGTTCTGACCAATCCAGAAAATAGTGTGATTGGTGACCGAGCGTTTTCCTCCGATCCCCAGCAGGTCGCCCTGCTCGGCTGCGCGGTAGCTCGTGGACTACGCGAAGCGGGAGTCATCCCTTGCGGGAAGCATTTTCCTGGTCACGGCGCGACCCTCGTCGATTCGCATGACGATCTGCCACGGGACGAGCGCCCAAGAGAGGCGTTCGCGCAACTGGATCTCCCTCCTTTTCAACACGCTATCACTGAGCAGATCGAGATGATCATGACCGCACACGTCTTGTATCCGGCGCTCGATCCTGAGTTGCCAGCGACACTCTCTTCCCCCATCATCAGTGGGCTCTTGCGTGATACCTTGGGATTTCAGGGGGTCGTGGTCACCGACGATTTAGAGATGGGCGCTATTGTCCGACACGGTACGATTGAGCACGCGGTGCTCGCCACGCTCAACGCCGGGAGCGATCTTTTATTGGTGTGTCATAGTCTTGAGCGAGCTCTGGCAGCACGGGATGCGTGCGAACGAGCGTTACAGGACGGAACGTTATCATCCCAGCGTGTAGAGCAAGCCAGACAACGCCTGCTGGCACTCAAGCAGAAACATCAGGCACAACACCCCGGCCCGGTACGATCGATCGGTGCACGAGAACACCAACAGCTCGTTGCCGAGATTTTGCAGCAAGCCACGTAGCGGAAAAAATCCCTATCAAGTTAGAGTTGATTGCAACCCCGCCGTTCCCCCTTCGACAAGCTCAGGGCGAACGGGACTGGGATTAAATTTGTTCAGGATTTGCCGTTCGTGCTGAGCCTGTCGAAGCACGAACATCGACTGCCGCGCACCGTGCCAGAATTCTGATAGGCACCCAATCCCCACCCGATTCACTCTTCCTTGCTTGTTTTCTGCTTTATTTTTTCGCCTTTTTCCCCTTGCGACCCTTCTGGACCAACTGCGGGAGGGTATGACGAAAAGGATCACGAGCTATGCCCTGCTCTGTCACGATGGCACTCACCAGTTCGTGAGGGGTAACGTCAAAGGCTGGATTTGCCACGCGAATGCCAGTGGGTGCTATCTGCTGCCGCAAGATGTGGGTGACCTCGCGAGCTGACCGCTCCTCGATGGGGATTTGCTCGCCAGTTGGGCAATTGAGATCGATCGAAGAGGTCGGGGCAGCCACATAAAACGGTACTTCATGCCGGGCAGCGAGCACTGCGGTCGTGTAGGTGCCAATCTTGTTCGCCACATCTCCATTGGCAGCGGTTCGATCTGTCCCAACCACCACACAATCGACCGCTCCCTTTTGCATGAAGTGGCCGACCATATTGTCAGTCACTAAGGTGGCAGGAATTCCCTCTTTCGTGAGCTCCCAGGCAGTGAGACGTGCGCCCTGCAGGAACGGTCTGGTCTCAGGGACGATCACGGAAATATGTTTGTCTTGTTGCCACGCTGCACGAATGATTCCTAAGGCGGTGCCATACCCTGCTGTGGCTAATGCGCCAGCATTACAGTGGGTAAGGACCGTTGCACCCTTGGGCACCAAGGGTGCACCATAGCGACCCATCCGGCGATTGGCGACGATATCCTCCTGGTAAATAGCAAGCGCCTCACGCGCTAAACGGTCACAAAGGACATCGGAGCTTTGTCCCAGGAGGCGAGTGTATAGTCCCCGCATGCGCTCAATTGCCCAAAAGAGGTTCACCGCTGTTGGGCGCGTCGCGGCAAAGACCTGGCAAAGTCGATCAAATTCGCCAGGAGAGTCAATCCGTTTCGCTTGACGCGCACCGAGCGCAATACCCATAGCTGCAGCGACACCAATTGCCGGTGCACCGCGAATGACCATATCTTTGATCGCCCGTGCAACCCCACGATAATCGCGATAGGTCCGATACACTTCTCTCGTTGGCAAGAGGCGCTGGTCCAGCATCACCACCGCACCATCCTGCCACTCAATCGTAAAGAAAGTGCTCACGGTTGTAGATTTTGCTCACGCCCCGGCCTGTGGCGCGAATAACTGCACCCCGGTCGTAGGTTTCCAGGCGGCAACGGTCTGATCGTCAGGAAGACGTTTGATCACGATTTCTTCCAGGTCTTCTCCAGATTTGAGCAGATGGAGCGCACGTCCATTCTCAATCCAGGTATTGACCACCAGGTCTATCACGGTTTTGCGTTTATCGTCTGACAGATCCTTCCACTTCTCCGTCACCTTTATGGTGACCACCTTGCCATCGAGCCGTACTTCCATGCCGTAATAGACGTCAGCCCACAAGCCGTTTGAGAGCTGGGAGTCCACTCTGTGCACGCAGGTCCACAAGGAGGGGCTGGTCCCTGTAGGCAGGTCAGCAGGTGGTTGGGGTTCCTGTCTTTCTTCAGGGTCGCGAAATTTGCTCTCCTGTTGCTCAGCAGGCTGTTCAGCTTGCTGATAGTACAGCACCACAGCAACGACCACAAACACTGCGACCATCGGGACTCTGCGAATGATCGTCAAAATGGTATTCAAAACCGCACTCACGACATTCAGCAGGGAGTGCAACAACCCTGTACCAGAAGATGATGAAGAAGGTTCGGAAGGCATGTGTTGGAATGTAGCATACTGTCCGTATACTGCTGAAGCCCTCTTCGCAGCACAAATGCAGAATGTGGATTGCGGAAGACAGATCTCCGCAATCCGCACGTGCACCCCGCAACACTACTCAGCCAATAGTGTTCGGCACTCATTATGCGAGCACGAATATAGGTCCCTTCTCCCCTGGAGGGAGAAGGTCAGGAAGAGGGGGCAGCCGTCAGGCGATTCCATTGGTCACGTTTCACCCTCTCCCTGGCCCTCTCCCATCGAGGGAGAGGGGAGAAGACCAAGGAGCGGTCAAAATTTGTACCGAACAGTATTGCTACTCAGCCCCAGAGACGCCGGGTCGCGAGTCGGGCGCCTTCGCTGCAGGCTTTCAACTTGGCCCACACGACGTCCTCGGCAACCATCTCCCAGCCAGCAAAGGTGCCAAAACCGCAATCGCTCCCGGCAATGACACGGCTACGGTCCCCCACCACCTCAACTACCTGGCAAAGCCGATCGGCCACCACTTCTGGGTGCTCGACATAATTGACGGTCGAGTCAATCACGCCTGGGATCAAGAGCAGCGAATCCGGCAGCGGATAGTTCTTGAACACCCGATACTCGTGCTGATGTCGGGGGTTCGCGAGTTCGAGTGAGAGAGCGCCAACTTTTGCCTGATACAGAATCGGCAGAATATCCTCGAGCGGGACGTCATGGGTATGCGGTCCATCATAGTTGCCCCAGCAAATGTGTAATCGCACTCGATCTGGCGGAATATTTTGTATGGCAGTGTTGAGGGCAGCGATATGAATTTCAACGATTTTCTGGAACTCCTGCACCGATTTATCCTGAAAGAGGAACGTGCGCTCCATGGCCAGATCCGGTGCATCGAGTTGGAGGATCAGCCCCTGAGCATGTATGTACTCGTATTCTTTCTTCATCTGCTCGGCAATGGCAAAGACGTACCGTTCGTGCGAGTCGTAGTAGACATTCAGCATCGTGGTGGCGACGATGCCTGGCGCAGCCGCAGTCATGAAACGCTCGGTGAATTGTTGCGCAGTCTGGTCCGCACAGCGGCGAAAGAGCGCGCATTCTTTCTGCACGTCGCTCAGGTCTTCGTAGTGGACCTCGGCCACCGCTTGCGGGGCATTAAAGACTTTGGCTCGTATCATGCCTCGCGCTTGCAACATCCGGACGAAGCCTGGAAATTCGCGCATGTCCTGCGGAGTCGGTCGTTTGCTCTCACCGCCAAACCCCCGCATGCGCTGTGGCACATAGGTTTGAAAGCCAATACGCGGCTGCTCACCATCGTTGCCAATGTCGATACCAGCTTCAAGTTGTTTGTGGATAACGTGGCGGACGGCCAGTTCGGCTTGCCGCTCCAACTCCGTCAAGTCTACAGCCTCGCCTTGTTCCTGCCGAAGGAGGAGATCGGTGAGCGTTGGATTCCGGGGCAGACTGCCAACATGAGTGGTGAGAATGCGCGTGTTGCTCTTTTGCATGGGGGACCTCTTCCTATGATGTTGATGTTCGTGCTTCGACAGAGTCGAAGGGTGGCTCAGGGAATTGCCGTACCTCGCTAAAATTGCACGATGGACCGTACGCCTTCGGCTCGCTCCATATATGCGAAGGCAGAATTGATCTGATCGAGCGGCATCGTTCGTGACACTAAGGCGTCGATCTTGATCTTGCCTTCCATATACCACTCGACCAGCTGAGGAGCACGAGTACGGCTCTTAGCACCCCCAAAAGCGGTGCCAGTCAGGTGACGCCCAGTAATCAGGAAACGAGGAACCACTGAGAGTTCGGCTCCAGCCGAAGCCACACCAATGATCGTACAGCGACCGCCCCCCATGCGGCACGATTCAAACGCCTGACGCATGACCGCTGTGTTACCGGTGGCTTCGAAACTGTAATCCACCCCGGAGCCGCCCGTAAGATCCAACACGGCCTGAGTAGGGTTCCCCTCACCCGCGTTCACCGTGTCTGTCGCACCAAACTCTCTGGCGGATTGCAACCGTCCCAGGCTCAGATCTACGGCAATAACCTTCTTCGCACCGGCCAGACGACAACCTTGGATCGCATTCAAGCCGACAAAGCCACAGCCGAACACCGCGCAGGTGCTGTTCTCTTTCACTTTGGCCGTCCACAGCGCCGCACCGATGCCAGTCGTTACACCACAGCCGATCAGGCAGACCTTGTCGAGCGGCGCGTCTTTACGGATCTTGGCCAGGGCAATCTCAGGCACCACAGTGTACTGGGCAAAGGTCGAAGTCCCCATGTAATGGTGCACCCTGTTGCCGTGCCAATGCAGCCGGCTTGTGCCATTGGGCATCACGCCTTGGGCCTGAGTGCCACGGATTGCCAGACACAAGTTGCTCTCGTCGGAGAGGCAGTGCGTACATTTCCCACACTCAGGAATATAGAGCGGAATCACATGATCGCCGACGGCTACCGACGTCACTCCTGGTCCGATAGCCTCAACTATTCCTCCACCTTCGTGCCCCAGGATTGCGGGCCACAGCGCTGAGGGATCGAGCCCACTCATCGTATAGTAATCGGTATGACACACCCCCGTAGCAACGAGACGTACCAGCGCCTCACCTGCAGCCGGCGGATCAATGTCTACTTCATCCAGTACTAAAGGCTTTTTTGGCTCATCGAAGATTGCGGCACGCATTTTCATAGCAGTCCCTCCTGTCGTTCGTGTTCAGCGGATAGACCCCAGCAACAACGGGCGTCACAAGCACGTTCCTTTTACGCCAAGCTGGGAAAGCGGACAAGCAGAGAAGCGGAAGGACAACGACGGGCTGAGGGACAAAAGAGCCCCTACCGCTACTTGTTTTCTGCAAACAAGATGCCTTGTGCGGCCAATGCGGCTACCTGATCGGGGGTATACCCTAACTGCGTATTGAGCACTTCGGCGTTGTGCTCGCCTAAAAGAGGCGCCTGAATGGCAGGCAATTCAGGAAAAGCAGAAAACTTGAGTGGAAAGCCGGGAATCGTCACCTCTCCGAGCAGAGGGTCTGGCACGGTGCGGACCATGGCCCGCGCTTTGAAATATGCATGAGACAAGGTATCGACAATAGACATTACCGGTGCGGATGGGATCCGGTGCTCCTCCAATACGTGCAACGCGGCCTCGTCGTTGGGAAAGGTGTGCAGCCACTCTTCTATCCGCGCCACTAATTCTTTTTGATTTTTGCCCCGGTCTGCACCAGTGGCAAAGCGCGGATCATGCATCAACTCTGGTTTCCCCATAGCGCGGACCAGGCTTGGCCATTGTCGGTCAAGGACCAGGATCACAATCCAGCCTTGGGGGCCTTTGAATGTGCCACACGGACAGACGAGAGGATGGTGTGAGCCGGCGCGAAACGGCACGAATTGCCCCCCGCTGGCGGCATGCGCCTGGATATTCACCTCGTGCATGTGATACAGGGCATCTACCATTGCCATGTCAATATGTTGTCCCACCCCAGTCTTCTCGCGGTAATACAACGCGTAGCCCAACGCAGCAAAAGCATGCACTCCGCTACTCACATCGGCAATCCCTAAACCGACGAATTGGGGGGGACCGTCCGCCGGACCAGTCATGTGCATAATGCCAGAAAAAGCCTGAGCGATAAGATCGTACCCTACCTTGTGGGAGAGAGGGCTCTGACGGCCAAAGGCTGAGATCGATACCATGATGAGCTTGGGATTGATCTTCTTGAGCGAAGCGTAGTCGAGCCGACGTTTCTCCAAGACACCTGGACCGTAATTTTCCACCACCACGTCTACAGTCGTCACCAAAGAACGAAGCAGATCTAACGCTTCCGGCTTGGCAAAGTCCAAGCACAGGCTCTTCTTCCCACGATTCTGTTGAACGAAATACGCACTGCGCCCATCTTTCATGAACGGCAGTAAGCGTGAAGGATCACCCATCGGGGCTTGTTCAACTTTGATGATGTTCGCCCCCATCTCTGCCATGAGCCGGGTGACCGTAGGGCCAGCTAAGTATTGGGTGAAATCCAACACCCGGCAGTCAGACAGCATAAGCGGGAGTTTTTGGGTGTTATCCATAATCGCTACATTTCCTCTGCGGCAGAAAGAACAGGTACCTCGTAGTGCCAGGTCAACGTCAACACGGTGTCTCCCCACGGTTGCGACATCACTTCAGACTCTGGTGTGAGTTCTGTTGGCACCTCAGGGTAGCGGCGTCGCGCTTCGGCCAGGGCCAGAGCCAGTAATGCCGATTGGTCAGGAAGAGCCGACCCATCGGTCTGCGGGACCAGTTCGGATGCGTGCAGAGTAACAGAGAGCGTTACTCGCATCGATGATGAACTGCGAGGCGGGGGGGAAGCAGCCTCAACCTCTACGGTTTCCACAGGCGGTGGAAGGACTTCTCGTTCAATGATTGCAGGTTTGGTGATGACACGGGGCTCTTCTCGTTGCTCTGGGGTAGACACTTCACTCTGCGCTAAAGGGGTTGCGGTTTCTGCTTCAGGGACAGGCGTGAGATTCTCTTCGTAACGGCTGTCAGTTTCCCGTTGCGGCTCTCGCTTCTTCCCGCGGCCACGCGACCGCCTTCCCTTGCCACCTCGCTCTTCGCGTTCTTCTTGCTCAGGTTCACGCCTTTCTTCAGGCTGCGCTTGTTGCGTCGCCCGTCGCTCCCCCAAAGAAAATCCTACAGCGAGAAACTGCACCTCATCAGTAGAGAGACCGTCAAGGATTTCCTCAGCGAGGTCCTCAGCTTTCTCTTCACTCTGCGCCTCAACATCAAAGTCGGCCATGACAGTGAAATACAGCGCCGCCGCCGATGGGGCATATGGACCAAGCCCACCACTGGTATCGTATTCATAGAGAAGCATACGCGGGTGGTGCAAGGTTTTTAACAGCGCGGCCGCAGCACGGTCCGCTCCTTCGAGTGAGAACTCGCGGGCTTCAAAAACAGCAAGAGCATGAAAGTA
This sequence comes from uncultured Enterobacteriaceae bacterium, assembly GCA_964502465.1. Taxonomy (GTDB): domain Bacteria; phylum Desulfobacterota; class Binatia; order Bin18; family Bin18; genus CAZCWX01. The sequence goes on from CAZCWX010000717.1 coordinate 11,214, forward strand.
TGGCATAAGGTTGTAGAGTGTTCTCTATATAAGATTCAGGCCGTCTTTTCGCAAGGGCGGAACGTGAGCGTGTTGTTCATGCTAGACCTGAGCTCAATTTCAGAGTAAACTAGTGGTATTGGTCGGGCCTACACAAGCCCCTTGCGCTACGATTCCTGTAATCCGGCAGGACGGGAGCGGCCCAAGCCTCGGGCCGGCAATTCGGCGGCCGGTTCCTGGCTGAGCGGAAACTGGACCCGCAACGGGTGCGCCGAGGAAGGAGGTGATCCAGCATGATATCTTCTACGGTGAGCTGTGAGGTGGTGGCCTCCTAGGCCGACGTACCCAAAAGTCTTTGGGGTGGTCGCTTGGGAGATCCAGGCACCACCGAACCCCCGACAGCCCGCTTTCACCGGCGGGACACCCCCTGGGTTGTAACACTGTCGGGGTTTTCATTGTGTGTCACCAGATAGGGTATCAGAGTCGTAAACAAGTTGACCTCTGAGTCGAGTTGTTTCCCCACACCACTGAGGAGCCCCATGACTCGTCCAACCAAAACCAGGTCCCCTGGGGCTTCGACGATGGGATCTTGGCGAAACGCCTGAGATAATTCGTGGTTAAAGTGCTCAACCATGCCTGGATCTGCATAAGCTTTATTCTCTTTTACCGAATGCCCCAGCATCGCTTCCCCTAACACCAGCAAGCTCTCTGAGCCGCCATTTTTCGTCACAAACCCGAGGCGACGAAATGAGGCGACGATTTCATCAGTATCCTGCGTAACAATTGCTGTCGTCAGCCTGGCCATTTCCGCGGGAAATTCCGGCGGTAAATCTTTGGTGAGACCAAAATCGAGAAAGACTAACCGGGGCCCCGGTTGAACCAAGAGATTACCGGGATGCGGGTCAGCATGAAAAAGTCCATCGAGCAGGATCTGTTGTAAATAGGCTTCAGTCAGCATCTGGGCAACCGCACGAGGGTCAATACCAGCATGCCGTAACGCCTCGACATCAGTGACCTTAATGCCATCCATGAATTCCATCACCAGCAGGCGTGGAGTAGTATATTCCCAGTAAATACGTGGCACAATGACAGTGTTTCCTCGGGCGGCGAAGTTGCGACTGACCATCTCGGCATTTTTTCCTTCATGGACAAAGTCGAGCTCGAGCGGGATATAGCGACGCAGTTCTCTGATAATGAAACGAAAATCGTACCGCGGCTCCAGACGCGCCAGCCACTCAACAAAAAACGAAACATTCCGCAAGTCGAGATCAACCAGGGCGGCAATATCCGGATACTGAATTTTCACCGCCACCCTGCTGCCATCACACAGAGTTGCTTCGTGCACCTGCGCGAGCGAGGCCGCGGCGATAGGTTCGGGAGTAAAAGACGAGAACACCTCTGCGAGTGGCTTCCCAAGTTCTTCTGCAACACGTTGCTTCATCAGTGGAAATGAACGTGGTGGCACACGGTCGTGCAGACGTGAAAGGACCTCAACATACTCCTGCGGCATAATATCGGCCCGCGAACCGATGAACTGACAGGCTTTGACCAGCCATCCTTCGAGGCGAAGGGCCGTACGATAAATCAGCTCGGCGCTGCGGCGGTGATGCCGAGCGTAGCGTTCCTCCAGACCATGACGAGCGAAAAACCGCTCGTATAACTGAATGAGTTTATATCCACTGTAGATGCGAACCACCATCTGCGCGATGAGCAAGAAACGGACGATTCGCACCCGACGAGCTAAGGAGCGTTCACGGTGATCATTGACGTCAGCAACATAGGTCATGTTTCTGCCTTGGCCTCGTTTCCATCTTCTTTTCGAGAACATTACCTTACCGTAACAGAAAAGCCGAAGGCACTATATGCCAACCTGGTCTTTTGCAAAATGCCTTCAAATAGGCTAATCGAGCGTTAATGAATGAGAATCCCCTCAGAATGCAATTCGTTACCACTCCAAGCAACAACGTCCTCTTCTCCGCTTGTAAAGCAGTCGAAGAAAATGAGGATGAAGCGCTGCCGGCCCTGCGCGGATTCGATCTCCGTGAGGGATACCGCCTCATCAGTCGGCTTTTCCAAAGCGTCCTGCGCGAACATGTCCCAGCATCCACTTTTTCGCGGGCTGAGAAGCAGGCCCGTGTAGCGTCACAGCGATTGAGTAAGGAACTCCAGTCGGAAGCCAAGAAGGCAGAGGGAACACGCAAAAAGAATGACCAACCGACGCTTTTCGAGTGGAAGAACAGCAAATGAGCGCGACCGTACTCACCGACTATCTCGGGAGAAAGGTGCGCTTCACAACCGAGCGGCGACGTCACATCTTGAAAAACCATCCTGAAATGATGGAGTGGATAAACAAAATAGGAAAGGTTCTGGTATACCCAGA
>CAZCWX010000718.1:0-2796 GCA_964502465.1 uncultured Enterobacteriaceae bacterium
TGCATGGTGCCGCTGGCAACTCGGTCCTTTCTCATCTGAACAAACTCAAAAAAGAAGGGGTCGTTCGGCAAGAAGGAGAGCAATGGGTGTTGGTGTGAAGAAGTAGTCAGTAGCCAGTAGAGCGAATAATGTTTCTCACAGAAGAAGGGCGACCGCAGCGGGTCGCCCCTCACTGAACAAAGTTTGGCTCATTGCTGACCGCTGATAGCTCCTCAGCTGAACAACACCTTCGCCAGTTCCGACCGGTAATGCTCAGCCAATTCGCTGCGAGGGCCAACGACTTCGAAAATCTCTAGCATCGCTTTGCGGGCACCCTCGTCGCGAAACTTGCGGTCTTTCTTTACGACTTCTAGCAATTCAGTCAATGCCTCTTCATATCGACCCGCCGCGGCAAGAACTTGCGCCAGGTCAAACCGGGCATCGAGGTCATGGGGATCGGCAGCTATTCTTTCACGATAGGGCGTCTCATCTCCAACATCTGCACCGCTCTGTTTGAGTCGGATCTGCGCAGCAAATTGCTGGGCAGCCGCGTATTCTTTCGCATTGAGTGAGATGCGGTTGAGCAATGATAATGCATCGGCCTCCTCACCGCGCTGCTGCAGGATACGGGCAAGGCCAAACAATGCCTGGGGATGATTCTCGGTTTTTGATAAGGTGGCCCGGTATAAACTCTCTGCTCCTTGGGTTTTGCCCAACTCTTCCAATCGTTTGCCTTCCTGAGCCAGGGCATCTGCCTCAGAAGGCAAGAGTTGCTCAACAAAACGGCGGATCACCGCCTCAGGCTGAGCGCCAAGGAATTCTCCGGTAATAGCGCCATCGCGGACTGCTTTGACCGCAGGAATACTATGAACATTGAAGGCTTGGGCTAACGTGGGGTTCTCATCAACATTGATCTTGGCGAGGATAAACTTCCCTTGCTGTTCCTCAGCGAGTTTTTCCAATACCGGACCGATTGCCCGGCACGGCCCACACCAGGGTGCCCAGAAATCAACAACCACCGGCACGGTATGCGAGCGTTCTACCACTGCGGTCTCGAAATCTTGATCGGTCACGTTGACAGTCCACTCACTCATGAAGGTCCTCCTCGGGACTGGATTGCCGAGGGGCAGCTCATGAACCCCCTCTCTCCAGCAATCAGATAAATAGGATTGCTACACTAGCATAAGAGACCCCCATCTTGCCATGACATTAGTGGCTTGCCAGCCAGAGCTAAATTTGAGAAATGTATTATTCCTCATTACGCCCAGGTTAAAGGAGCGCCTTATGGCCGCAAAGACCATGTTCGAGAAAATTTGGGAATCGCACGTCGTACGTACCGAACCCGACGGCACTGCCCTTTTGTATGTAGACCGCCACCTGGTCCACGAAGTCACCTCACCCCAAGCGTTTGAAGGTCTGCAACTTGCCGGACGCAAACCCCGCCGTCCTCAAGCAGCGATCGCCGTACCGGATCACAACGTCCCAACCACTGACCGAGACAAACCGATTGCCGATCTCGTGAGCGCAAAACAGGTCGAAACACTGGAGGAAAACTGCCGAGCAACTGGAGTCCCACTCTTTGCCATGAACGATATTCGTCAGGGTATCGTGCACATCATTGGGCCAGAGCAAGGCTTCACGCTCCCAGGAACAGTAATCGTCTGTGGAGATTCGCATACTGCGACGCACGGCGCGTTTGGCGCCCTGGCTTTCGGTATCGGTACCAGCGAGGTCGAGCACGTGCTCGCAACGCAGTGTCTGGTACAAAAGCCAGCCAAGACCATGGAGGTCTGCGTCACAGGGTCGCTTCCTGCGCACTGCACCGCCAAAGATATTATTCTGGCAGTCATCGGCAAAATCGGTACCGCTGGCGGTACGGGTCATGTCATTGAGTACACCGGTGGTGCAATCCGTTCGCTCTCGATGGAAGGCCGTATGACCCTCTGTAATATGTCTATTGAAGCAGGTGCACGCGCCGGCATGGTGGCTCCGGATGAAAAGACATTCACGTACCTCCGTGGTCGGCCGTTTGCCCCTAAAGAAGAGCTGTTTGAGCGGGCGGTTGCCGCATGGAAGCAGCTTCCGTCTGATCCAGGAGCGCGGTTCGATAAAACCGTCGAACTGAATGCCTCAGATTTCGTTCCCCAGGTGACCTGGGGGACGAATCCAGGAATGGTCACTGCTGTTACTGGGAAAGTACCTGACCCAAAAGAGCTACCGACACCGCAAGAGCGCGAGGCGGTAGAACGGGCGCTCATCTACATGGGCCTGACTCCCGGTACGCCGATTACTGACCTCAAGATTGACCGGGTGTTCATTGGCTCCTGCACCAATGCACGCATCGAAGACCTGCGTCTCGCTGCACAGTACGCAAAAGGCAAAAAGGTCGCTCCCACCGTGCATGCGATGGTCGTTCCAGGCTCAGGTTTGGTAAAAAAACAGGCTGAAGAAGAAGGACTCGATGCCATCTTCAAAGCGGCTGGGTTCGAATGGCGCGAGCCAGGCTGTTCGATGTGTCTGGCGATGAACGCCGACGTTCTTCAACCTGGTGAACGGTGTGCTTCGACGAGTAACCGCAACTTTGAAGGTCGGCAGGGTAAGGGTGGCCGAACGCATTTAGTGTCCCCGGCCATGGCGGCAGCCGCAGCGGTCGCAGGGCATTTTGTGGATATCAGGAATTGGGGCTAGCAGGGGAAACGGACCTTTCCCAAGGGACAGGGTTTGGCGATATGTACCCCCCTCTCCCGCGCAAGCGGGAGAGGGGCGGTGTGAGGGCCTTATAGAGAAGGAGACTCAGCTTATGGACGCTTTTACCAT
>CAZCWX010000719.1:0-3055 GCA_964502465.1 uncultured Enterobacteriaceae bacterium
GAGCAGCGCGTCTACGTCAACCCCACGATCTCGTATGACTTTGATTCGATGGTGGCCATTAACCATCGTTCTATCGGGTCTGGCCTTGAGAGCTCATGCTTGTCCTGGACTGAGCGATTCAATGAGTTCCTCGGTCGTCAGTTTGCTGAATTGAGCCAGCTTAAGTCAGCGGAACAGACCTGTAACCACCGCCACCAGGAGCATTCCAAAACCGAAGCCAAGCAGAACGAACTGAGTCACTGCGAGAATCCGAGATTCCCTCAAGAGCTGCGGAATAGAAATCTCTTCGTTTCCAAGCTGGTGTGCTGCGAGCCCAAGAAGGAGCAGCCCAGCACCGATGGATATGACAAGCAAAACCCAGGAAATAGCGATTAGGCCGTTTGCCCATGCAACAGAGACCTTAAGCTGCGCGCTTAGGGCGACCGTAAAGGTTACGAGCACGCTCGCGAAAGCCGTCTGCTGCTTGCTGAAGTCCAGGGCTGCCTCGACCGCCTTCAACTCCCTGTCGTTCATCACGTCTGAACCTGGGTGTCTGGTCTGCAGAATGGCCAGATCTTGCACCACTGTACGGCGAAGGCCGACATTACGTCGACGAGGAGAATTCGAGAACGCTCGTCCCGTACCGTACAGCGGTTAGCGGCATGAGCCAGAAGTTGACGGATAGCAGGCCGGATAACCAGGCGCAGTTGACGAAGCCCAACGTGATTGACGTCAATATCTCGCGCAGCCCACTCATCCCTCCGCTCTCTCAACGATTCTACGAGTAAGCATTTCAGTAAGTCGGTAACCAACTCCGAGACTTGCCAGGGTATGGCAAGTCTCACTTCCTCTTGAACAGCACCCTCCGCGAGTTGCTCAACCCGCGCTAGATCGCGTTGCCGTTGCACCTGTGAAATCATAAGTCTATTACCTCGATTGGTTTGTCACTATCACCCAATACAGACTACTCGTGTTGCCCTAACGGGAACCGCTCGTGCGTGGCGTCTTTCGGCGTCGGGTGGAGCGTAACAGTTAGACGAAGGAGGTCGCAACGTCTTGAAAACCTGAAGAACCATACAGCCTCCCACACACGACTAAATTTTATTCACCAATTTTTTCCAACAGCTCAGCCTTTCTCTTTTCAAAGGAGGCCACCTCAGCCCTTAATCTTTTTAATTCTCTGTTGATTTGGGTTAATTCTGTTTTCAGCTTTTTCTTCTTGAGATAATTCGTACCATATTTTTCATCAACAAGTGCCTCTACTTCGCTTCGGAGAAGCCTAAAATATGGGTTTCCGTGCATATAATTATTGCGGAATTGCAGTTTACCATCTCTAATTGCCTCAATAATCTCCTCCTGCGTCAGTCCAAATTCTGTGCGCGCAGACTTGTCGCTCAGCGTGGCTCCCTTTTTCGTCCAAACAAAATCTGACATTTTCCTTCTCTTCTCTCTCTATGACCGCAATCTCTCACCCGAATACCCCTGCGATGTCCCTCATTTCTTCGCAAGAGCTTTTCGCTGCGCTTCGTTCGCCGCCTTTCGAGCCGCCTTAAGAAATTTTTCCGAGGCGTACGAACCGTGTTCTTCGATGACCTCCACGACCCTGGCTGCGTACTCCTCCGGCTCAGCTACGGCAGCCAAGCTGGTAAAATAGACAGGCAGGATTTTCTCGTCCTCTATCCCGACCTGCCAGGAGCCCGCCTCATCCGCAAAGAAAATGATCTCGTCGCTCCCCGTATCGATCTGCTCCAGAAGCTCGAAGAGGAGGTCCATAGCGGTGCGCACTTCAGCATGATAGCCCTGACGACTGAGCTCCACACATTTGTTAAAGAGTTGGTTGCACTGGCTGATCCAGAGTTCAGTGCCCTCGGACCTCTCCATGAAGTTCTTTGAGTTGACCGGGAACGACTCGTAGTAGTGACCGGCCAGACTCTCGGTGTGGAATCTGTGTACGGCTTCAAGCAGCCGACGCGGTGCCGCACTCTTTCTGGAGGGGGGCGGTGAGTCAGGCAGCGTGAGGTCCACATACGTGCTGAAAACGGACACAACGCCAGAGGCAGGCAGCGCCTGGTATGCCTCACGAAGAACCTGCAGCAGCTCCTCTTTCTTCAGCTTGCGGAGTGCAGGCTCAAGCGCTTCCCAATCAATTCGTTTTCTAGCCATGGCTTTGCCATCGTACGTTTGTGATGTCTTTTTTGCAGCAAGTTCACCCTAGACATAATGACTTCCGCTAGGAGCGGCTGACCTCCGGCGCAAACCGCGGGTTAGCCTTTGCGAGACCAGAGCCGCATAATGAACGTACCATTAACAATACACGGTAGGAGGTCAGCTACGGCACAGGGTAGCACACTTTTCATCGGATGGGATGTCCATAAAGAGACGATCGCAGTGGCGTACGTCAGCGAGGAGCGGGAGGCGGAGGTCGTGTTCCTGGGCACGATCGGCACCCGCCAGTGTGATATCGACAAACTGATCCGCAAGCTACAGGCCAAAGGCAAGACGTTGCACTTTGTCTAGGAGGCCGGGCCGTGCGGGTACTGGTTGTATCGGTATCTGACGAAGAAGAATCTCAGATGTTGGGTCGTAGCCCCCTCCCAGATTCCCAAGCAGGCGGGTGACCGGGTCAAGACCGACCGGCGCGATGCCGTGCAGCTGGCGCGGCTGCTCCGCTCAGGCGATCTCACCCCGGTGTACGTCCCGGCCGTGGAGGACGAGGCCATCCGGGATCTGGTGCGGGCGGTGTCCGAACACCAGGAGCGCCTGGAAGCGGAACTCCCCGCCTTGGTGCAGAGCTGGCGCTGGGCGCCGGTGGGGGAAGCGCTCCCAGCGCTGCGCGGCGTGCAGTTCCTGGCCGCCGTCACCCTGATCGCCGAACTGGGAGATCTCACGCGCTTCGAGACCCCCCGCCAACTGATGAGCTACTTGGGGCTGGTGCCCAGTGACCACTCCAGTGGGGAGCGGCGGCGGCAAGGAAGTATCACCCAGACCGGCAATTCGCATGCCCGACGGGTGCTCGTCGCGGGCGCGTGGGCCTACCGTTACCCGGCCAAGGTGAGTCGCCACCTGCAGTTGCGGC
>CAZCWX010000720.1:0-8607 GCA_964502465.1 uncultured Enterobacteriaceae bacterium
ATAATCACTGTGTCGTGTTTTGGCATAGACGTATCTTGCGTTGTGCGAATCTCCAGAGCGTTTTTGCAAGGAGGAGGTCATTCTGAAAGTAAGAGAAGAAATTGCTGCATAGCCGGTAAGTCACAAGGGGTATTCGGGTACACGAACCCCCCTTGCTGGGGCTCTCCCTATGGCGACGTGTTAGGAGGTGGTTACCTGTAAGCACATCGTGGCCCCTGACTGGTTCCTTGTCTAGCGGGGACAAGAAGCCCCCAGCGGTCGTATAGCAGGGGGATCCCCACCGCGCGGGGCGGCCTAGCGTTTTCCGCTTATTCGTTTACAATTCTCCCTATCTGTGAAGATGCACCCAGTGGCGCTCGATGCAAGAGCCGCTGGGTCGCCTCATGGGCATCCTAAAGAGGAGGTATACTATGTCTGTAGCAACTGTTACGGCGCTGAGGGGAGAAATTGTTCGGTTGGAGAAAGAATTGAACCTCCACCGTCATGCCCTACAGATTTTAGAAGGGAAAGAGAGGAGTGGCGCATCGAAAGCTACCCGCCCGGCGACTCAGCCGCCGAAAAAGGCTCCGAAGAGTGTGACTTCGAAAGGGCAACCGAGGAAAGGAACGCCGAAGCCTGCTCCGTCTGTCGCTCAGGGGTTACAACCCTCGGTCCGAATGCTGCTTCAAGAATTTTTAAGCGCCCGGGCTCCCCAGATGTTGACCCCAAGTGAGATCGCACAGGGACTATCACAACGTGGACACAAAGTGAACCGTGATAATATCCAGCGTCGCCTGAGCGATCTGCTAAAGACCAAGGCCGTTATAAGAAAAGATAGCCGGTACGGTATACCGCAGTAGTGGACTTTCTCCTCAGGCGCATCGTTACAGAAAGGCGCTCGCTCTGATGGGTCTTCCCTTGTCGAGGAGGGAGCATGCTCTCCTCGCGACGCCTAGTTGATCGCACAGGCAAGCTGTGACACCACTCCACACAGATCTGGACGTTCGCCGAGAAAGAGCTGGAACGTATGTGGGGAGAGCATGACCACAACGGACAAGTGGTGGCATACCATCTCACGCGGGAGTCCGGGGTATCCGGGGAGACTAATCGCGTTTTTCTCTTAAGCGGCGTAACCATCGTCTGTCACCATGAAATACCTGGTAACGCAAAATGCAGCGACACAAGGGCCAGTACTGCTACGCGCCGGCTGATCTCCTCGAATTTTTCAGATCGCTTTTTGCTTCGTGGATGAGCCGTCTGCATCTCGATTACCCTGATCAGATCCAGCCGGACCCGGAAACCTTAGATCTCGCTACCTTTGCCGAACAGGGGATCCAGCATGAGTGCGCTGTGCTAGCGCAGATCCAGGCCCAGGGGCGTGATGTGTATCTCGTCCCTGGGGGTGGAGACCGAGCTGCGCTTACGGTCGCGGCTATGCAGGCTGGCCGAGAGATGATCTATCAGGGAACACTCACACATGGTGCCTTTACTGGAATTGTTGATTTCCTTGTCCGAGTGGACGGTGCATCAGAGATTGGCTCGTATCACTACGAGGTTTGGGAAACCAAGCTCGCCCGGGCTGCGCATCCTGAATTTCTTTTGCAGCTCTGCTGTTATGCGGACTTGCTAGAGACTGTACAGGGGAGGCGGCCTACACACGTATGGCTCATCTTGGGTGATGGCAATCATACGCCCTTTCGAACGGACGACTACTTCTACTATTACCGTGTGTTAAAGCAGGCGTTTCTTGCTTGGATGGAGCGTTGCGATCCTCAATGCTCTCCTGAACCCGAGCCAGGTGAGAATTACGGTCGCTGGACGTCGCTCGCCAATGCCCGGCTGAACGCCTCCGACCACTTGAGCCGTGTAGCTACCATCACCACAGACCAACTTCGTAGGATTCAGGCTGCTGGCCTCTCTACCATGACTGCACTGGCGAATACTGACTTCACACACGTAGCAAAACTTGATGATGCAACTTTCGCGCGGCTCCGGGAACAAGCTCAGTTGCAAGTGAACTCATCAAAAACAGAACAGCCGCTGTATCGCGTATTAGTGCCCGAGCCTCAGGATCCACGGAGAGGCTTAGCACTCCTCCCGTTACTGTCGCCGTCCGATATCTGCTTCGACATGGAGGGGTATCCTCTTATCAACGGTGGGTTGGAATACCTCTTTGGGGTAACCTACGTTGAGAACGGGAAGCTCCAGTTTCGTGACTGGTGGGCGCACGACGCTGTGGAAGAGCAGCAGGCCTTTGGGAGCTTTATCGATTGGGTGTATTCCCGCTGGTCCGCAGATCGTAAGCTGCATATTTATCACTATGCGGCTTACGAGGTATCGGCCCTGCGTCGATTGATGGGTCGCTACGGAACACGGGAAACTGAGGTCGATACCCTGTTACGAAACGAAGTGTTTGTGGACCTCTACACCATCGTACGGCAGGGGGTGCGTGTCGGAACCTCTGATTACTCTCTCAAGTCGCTAGAACGGCTCTATCGTGCCTCGCGCGCTGGGAGCGTCACGACAGCCGGGGATTCGATCGTCTTCTACGACCGCTGGCTCGCGAGTGGGGAGTCTCGCCGTTGGGAAGAGTCCTCTATCCTGCAAGCCATTCGAAACTACAATCGTGAGGATTGCGAGTCTACCTGGCAATTGCTACAGTGGCTGCGAACTCGACAACAGGAAGCAGGTCTCTCCTGGCTGCCGAAGCAGGTTGTTACACAAGAGGAACCCGCATCACTAGAGGATGGTCCAGAAGCGGAAAAGTCTCCTCAACAACGGCTGGCAGAGAGTCTCCTTTCTCAGGTCTCCGATGCGGCAGAAACCTCTACGAGAGAAAGCACTGCTCAGTGGCGTTTACAAAAACTCTTGGCTCATGTCGTCGAGTTTCATCGGCGGGAAGACAAGCCAATGTGGTGGGCTATGTTCGACCGGCACGCGATGGCGGAAGAACAGCTCATCGAGGATCTTAGTTGTTTAGGAGGCTTGCGGCTTCTGCCCGGCCCGCCTGAGCGAATCAAACAATCCGTTGGATTTTGGTACACGTTCGATCCAGATCAAGACACGAAAATCGAACTGGGCAGCAGATGCTTTTTTGCCCATGATTTGGCAATGCAGACTGAAATCTATCAACTTGATCGTAAGCACGGACGTGTCTGTCTCAAGTTTGGCCCTACAAAAATAAGGCAAATGGCCAGGGGCACGCCGCCTGAGCGCTTGTCACTCATTCCAGACGAACACGTCCGTGCCGATGTTATCGTCAATTCAATCTTTGATACCGTTACGGGATGGCGAGATACGCAGCAGCTTCCTCAAGCACTCGAAGATTTTCTTTTACGCCGAGCGCCTCGTATTCAGGGGCGTAATGGAGGTCCGGTCATACCAGAAGACACGAACCTCACCAACGCGGCTGTTCACGTGATCTCGGCACTTGAACGTTCGACCTTGTGTATCCAAGGGCCACCAGGAGCAGGGAAAACGACCATCGCTGCCCACGTGATCTTCGCTCTTCTGAAAGCGGGCAAACGAGTTGGCATCGCAGCAAATAGTCATGCCGCTATCTTCAATATCTTAAGGAAGTGCAGCGAACTGGCCCAGGGAACCTTACGATGCCTGAAAATTGGAGGATCCAAAGAGACAGACTTTTTTCAAACCTGTACCGGAGCGATATATGCAGAAAACCTCAGAGTTGCACTCTCCAGGGTTGCAGAGATACAGTTGATCGCAGGTACGGCCTGGGTATTCAGTGATCTGGCTCTGCGCGGATCGTTGGATTACCTCTTTGTGGATGAAGCCGGACAGGTATCAGTAGCGAATCTTATTGGTATGGCACCTGCGGCTCAGAACCTTGTTCTTATCGGTGATCAAATGCAGCTCGGTCAACCAACCCAAGGATCGCATCCAGGTGAAAGTGGTCTGTCAATTCTTGAGTATCTGCTCCAGGAAAAAGCAACTGTCCCAGAAGAACTCGGGATCTTTCTCGGAACAACCTGGCGGCTCCACCCCCGCCTTTGTGATTTCATTTCTCATGCCGTGTACGAGGGTCGTCTACACCCGGCTTCTCATACCCAGCACCGTGTAGTGCACGTTCCATTAACAGCACGGCGGATAAGGCAGGAAGCTGGTATTGCCTTTGTGCCGGTGGCGCACGAAGGCAATACCCAGGGAAGCGATGAAGAAGTAGCGGTCATTTGCGAACTCGTTGAGGAACTTATAGGCCGAGAAGTCACGAATGAGCAAGGTCAGGTGGAGGGCAAACTGAAGCTAGAGGATATCCTGTTTGTCGCCCCCTACAATATGCAGGTGCGAAAGCTTGCTAGCGCTTTGGGATCTCAAGCCCGTGTCGGATCTGTAGATAAGTTTCAGGGGCAGGAAGCCCCGATCGTGATTGTTTCGATGTGTGCAAGCCAAGGGGAAAGCTCTCCGCGAGGATTAGAATTTCTGCTCAATAAAAACCGACTCAACGTCGCACTCTCGCGTGCGCAGAGTTTGGCTATCGTAGTAGCGAATCCAGCGCTGGCGCAGACTCGGTGCACGCCCCTGTTACTGATGACTTTGCTGAACTTCTTTTGCCGCATCATGCACGAGGGAACAGCGAAAGGATAAAGTTTCTGTGGGAAGTCGCAGGGCAAAGGAGTGCGTTTCCGATCCATTGCAAAAAGGATGCTCATTGTTATTGTTTCTGGATGGATTTCAGGTAATACACAAGCGAGAGGATGCGCCCAATCACTACGTCCTCTTGCAGGTATGGATCATGGCTGCGTTCTTGCCTTTTGAATACCTCTCCCCAGATTGGCATCGCTCCGCTTCCATGGCCTTGCACTTCTTCCTGCCCCTCAATTGTCCGATAGACAGGCCAAAAAGGGAATTGGCCCTCATGCTTCTTTTGCAGTTGGGTCAGATTCGCCGGTTTCACTAACAGATGTTGAGCCATTGGACCATCCCCTTCTGCTCTCTCCCCGTGGCAAAATTCACAATACCACTGATACAGCCTTTTCCCATTTGCCAGGACAGAGACTTCCTGGGTCATGGCGGTGCTCGGGATCACCCACAGGAGGACGGTCATCATCATTCCCACAACGTCCCTTCCTTTCCCCCACCAACCGCTCTGGATCATTGGGCCCATTTTTCATCTCCTTCCTGCTCCATTTTACCGTATGAATTTTCCTGACAGATTCCCTCAACTGCGGAATGAACCCTCGCTGCCGAGGGAATTTCTGTCGAGCACGGATGGTTTAGCACAGTATTGCCATAAGGTATCGTTCTCCTGATTCAAGATGTGAGGAAATCTTTTTATGAATACTTGGACCGGTATGCTTCTGAGTCTCCTTTTACTTTGCCTGAATGCGCCTGCTTGGGTCTCCGCTACTTCCCCGGACAACCCGGACATACCGGATGCGCCCCAGGCTGTACCCGGTTCGCTGGTCCCAGCCACCGATTCAGAGGCCCGTATCGTCTCTCATCAGGGAGAGTGGACTTCCTTCTTTAGCATGAGCGGCGGTGCTGAACCAATTTTGTTGATTAACGGGCAATTGGAGAACATCTCGGAGAAACCCCTCACCTATGTCAAATTGCAATTCGAACTGCTGGGAGAAGATGGAGTCGTCGTCCTCCGTGACTATGGGTACAATCGCAAGGCCGAGGTACTACGAGAGGAAGTATATGAATCAGGGCAGAAAGCACTGACAGAAGCGGGGAATGAAAAGATCGATGCCAGGGCACAGGATGAGTTCCGCTTCATTTTTTTCAAAGGAGATGTCCCAGAGTTCCAGTCCTACCGTATCCGCATCCTCGAAAGCCAGTGAAACAGGGTAACAGGCTCTCGCCGCTGCCGATCGCCTCTTCTTATTTATGGGATGCCGATCAGCTTGTGCGTCTGTAAACTGAGCCGCCATTGCGGATGAGCAAGGCAGTAACGGATGGCCAGTTGGGTATGCTCTTCACGCTGGGGGCCATCCATGGGTTGCAGGAAAAAGTGTTGAAAGTCGAGGTGCTCGAAACGTTCTGGCTCTGCCCCCACTTGAGGAAAGATGAGCTTGAGTTCGTGTCCAGCCTGGACCACCAAGCCGGCCCCTGCCTTCGGACTCACGCAGATCCAGTCTATATCTGGTGGTGGGATGTAAGTGCCATTGGTTTCAATGGCGATTTCAAAACCACCGCGATGAAGGGCCTGAATGAGAAACGTATCAAGTTGTAGCAGCGGCTCTCCGCCAGTACATACCACAAAGCGCCGGGCACGCTGTGCAAAAGACAGAGGCCATGCCGCCGCAACCGCATGCGCCAGCTCATTCGCTGACTGAAAACGTCCCCCACCTATGCCATCCATTCCGACGAAGTCAGTGTCACAGAAACGACAGATTGCAGTAGCGCGGTCCTCTTCCCGTCCTGACCACAGGTTGCAGCCGGTAAAACGGCAGAAGACGGCCGGACGCCCGCTATTGGCCCCCTCACCCTGGAGGGTATAAAAAAGTTCCTTGACCGCGTAGGCCATTATGTCCCTTTCACCAAGAACCCAATTGTCTACACTCTTCTCTTTTACTCTCCCTGCAGCGTCCTTGCAAAAGATTCGGGCACAGCATAGGACTCAGCACATGAGGACGAGGCGTTGCTTTGCCCTTTAGAGGAGGGCGATCCATCTGGTTGTCCTTATTCCTCATTACACAGGAGAAAGCACATGAAAGCTACGGCAATAGGGTTGATCTTTCTCGGCGCGTACTGGGTTGTGCAAGGGGTTGAAGAACTCCGCAAGGACGATATGAACGGTATTCTCTTCATTGTGCTCGGAATCGCAGCTCTTCCTCTCGCGAAGTATTTATGGGGCAAAAATCTTGGCGGGAGCAGTACCCTGCGATAGGCACCGATAAGTGACCGAATTGATAGCGAATGAGGCTAGGATAAGCAGGTACTGTGCCCACACATAACACGTTGAGACGTTTTCTGCATCATTGGTTTCGGCGTGAAACGGTCACCCGCGCGCTAAAGGTCGCTGGAGTGGTAGGCCCTATCCTGACGGTGATTAACCAGTATGACGTGCTCTTACGTCTGGACTTTTCCCCACGATTATTGGCCAAGATCCTGTTAACCTTTGTCGTCCCTTACAGTGTGTCCTCGTTTTCCTCGGCGCGCGCCTACATGGATAGCGAAAGACAAAACCGTCACTAGACCCCCTGCTCCACTACGACCCAGGCAGCAGCCGATAGCTCTCGACATCTGTCGCGACGGGAGAGTGCAGCGGGCGAACTGGCATTCCCCTCCAAACCACGCTTGTACACACCCTGAGAGATGGCAGCCAGACGAAACAGTGAAAGCACAACATAGAATTTCCAGTTGTCGATTTTCGCTCGGCCTGTTTGTGCGCAGTAACGCGTAATGTACTCTTCTTCAGACGGGATCCCATAGCTGGCATCATGAAGACTGACGATATCGCCCCGCATGGGGTCAGAAACATGGTAGGGCAAGCAGTTATAGGCCACATCTGACAGCGGTGCGCCCAAGGTACTGAGTTCCCAATCGAGCACGGCTAAGACACGTGGTTCAGTGGGGTGAAAAATCAGATTCTCTAGCCGGTAATCGCCATGGGCGATGGTGGTCTCACTGTCGTCCGGTATATGTTCTGGCAGCCAGGCCATCAGTTTATCCATTGCTGGCAAATCCTCGGTTTTACTCGCTTCATACTGTTGGGACCAACGGCTCACTTGTCGAGCAAGGTATCCACCCACGCGCCCATAGTTTTCCAGGCCCACCGCTCGATAATCGACCAGATGAAGCTTCGCCAGCGTATCGATCATCGCCTCATAGATTGCGCGCCGCTCTGCTGGCTCCATATCAGGCAAGGCATAGGTCCGTAGCACTCGTCCCTCAACGAAGTCCATAATGTAGAAAGCCGTCCCGATCACCGCAGGGTCCTCACAGAGAATCCGCGCCTTTGCAACAGGAACGTCCGTCTGTCCCAGCGCTGCGATCACACGGAATTCACGATCGACGGCATGAGCAGAAGGAAGGAGTTTACCAGGCGGTTTCTTGCGCAGCACGTAACGCTGTTGCGCTCCATCGGTCAGGATAAAGGTCGGGTTGGACATCCCCCCCTCAACCTGCGCGACATACAGAGGCGGAGCAAAGCCTGCAACGTTGGCAAGGAGGTAGCGCTCCAGACGGTTCTCATCGAAGCGATGCTGGTCGAGTACCGGTGTCGTCTCTGTCGTCAGAGACACTGCTGCAGTTATGCTCATGCCACGCCCCCTTCTTTCTCACTGGTCAGTGTCAGGCTTTTCCTGTCTTCAAGCACTCTCTGTCAGAGTATACAAAGGAGGGAGGAGAAGCGATGACCTACAAGATCTCGGTTGAGCGTTGGTGGCCGAGTTCGACGACACGCAGTTCCCCACTGACACATTGCAACACCGTGCAGGAACAATGATCTGGCTCAAAACACGTCACCTGATCATCTCCTATTGCCACACCTACCGCCGTATTAATCGCGACAAAATGTGTCGTGATCACGGTCGAGGTTTGCAGTCCACGCAAGAAGGAAACAACCGTGTTCCGCCAGTCTTGATACCCCTGTGGGAGATCACTCCAACACTGCCGCAGCATCTGTCGTACCCAGGTTGCACGGGCTTGCAGGTCTGTCGT
>CAZCWX010000721.1:0-2798 GCA_964502465.1 uncultured Enterobacteriaceae bacterium
GCCTCTCCCAGAAGATCCCCTTTCCGGGCAAGCTGCGCTTAAAGGGTGCAATTGCTGCGAAAGAGGCAGAAAAAACAGCAGCAGAACTGAGAGCGGCGGAAATTGACACGGTCGCTCAGGTAAAAAAGGCATATTATGCTCTCTGGCTTGTCTACCAGAACCTACAGGTCTACAGCCGCGACAAAGAGCTGGTGGCGCAGTTTGCCCGCATCGCCGAACAGAAGTACGCTGTCGGCCAGGTCTCTCAGCCTGATGTCCTCCGCGCTCAGGTTGAGCTGACCCGCCTGATCAATCGGGTGACGACCGAGACCCTCGCATTGAGCAAGGCGCAAGCCCGGCTCAATGCCCTGCTGAGCCGCCCTCCAGAAGCCCCACTCGGTATTCCCCAAGACCCTCCCCCTCCTGCCGTGGCATACTCCATGGCAGACCTGGAAAACCTGACACTCAGAAACCGTCCTGAACTCATTGGCCAAACCCGAGTAGTCGAGAGAGAAAACCTCGCTCTCGCCCTGGCCAGCAAGGCTTATTATCCAGACTTTGAAGTGTCAGTGAGCCGTTTTGTCAACTTTAGTCAGCGCGATGGCTTTGGAGTCGTCGTGTCTGCCTCTATTCCCCTGGTGTTCAAGTATAAATATGACGCTGGCGTGGAAGAGGCAGTCGCCAATCGGCAGACCGCGCAGAGTGAGTTGCGACGCTTGCACGATCTGGCTCTTTTCGAGGTCAAGCAGGCTTTGGTAGAAGCACAGACTGCACTGGAGCAGCTCAACTTGTTCCTCTACACGCACATCCCCCAGGCCGAGCAGGCCCTGGCAGCCTCACAAATTGGCTACCAAACCGGGAATCTTGATTTTCTCTCGCTCATCGATAGCGTGCGGGCCATTGAGGAGGTCCACCTTGAGCACCTCTTGGCCACGACAAATTTTGAGAAGGCTTGGGCGGAGCTGGAGCGGGCGGTGGGAAAAGAGTTACCCAGAAAGGAGGCGCGATAATGCGGACTCGTAGAAAGCTGGGGACATTCATTATTGCCACCGGATTGGTTCTGCTCGTTGTCCTCTTCTCATACTGGTGGCTGGCGAGCCCAACGCTCACCGCAGAACAGGCTGTTGTCGAAGGCTCGTATTCCATGTCTGAGCAGCAGCCCGCTGGGCGAGTGGGTCAAGCAGTTTCCGAAGGATCTCATCACGGAGGCGAGGGAGCGGCTGCGCCCTCTGTCCGCCACCAGGTGCCGATCCAACTCAGCCCAGCACAACAGCAGCTTATTGGCGTCACCTATGGGGCGGCAGAGCGGAAGCCCCTCACCAAAGTGATTCGTACGGTCGGGCGTGTGGAATATGACGAACGCAAGCTGGCCGAGGTGACGCTCAAGATTGCTGGATGGATTCAAGACCTCTACGTGGACTACACCGGCAAGCTGGTCAAGAAAGGGCAACCCCTCTTCACCATCTATAGCCCTGACTTGGTCACCGCCCAGGAGGAGTATCTCTTGGCGCTTCGTACCAGGATAAGCCTCAAGGATAGTCGCGTTCCTGGAGCTTTGGAGTCAGCAGAGTCGCTGCTGCGGGTGAGCCGCGATCGTCTGCGCCTGTGGGACCTGACCGAACGGCAGATTCGTGAATTGGAGAAGGCTGGGAAACCCAAGCTTTACCAAACTATCTATTCTCCGATTGGCGGTTTCGTCATTGACAAGACAGCCTTCAAGGGACACCGGGTGGAGCTAGGGATGACGCTGTATAAAATCGCTGACCTCTCCACCATCTGGGTACAGGCGGACATTTACGAGTATGAGTTGCCCTTCATTCGTGAAGGGCAAGCAGCGCTCGTCACCCTCGCGTACTATCCCGGTGAGCAGTGGCAGGGAACGGTCGATTACATCTACCCCTATCTGGATACCCAAACCCGCACCAACAAAGTCCGTTTTGTGTTTCCCAACCCAGACGTGAGGCTCAAGCCGGGCATGTATGCCAACATGGAACTCAATGTGAGCCTGGGAGAGCAGATCGTGGTCCCGGAGAGTGCGGTCTTGCACTCCGGCACTCGCAAGCTGGTCTTTGTAGATCAGGGGCAGGGGCGTCTGGCGCCGCGCGAGGTGACCCTCGGGATCCAAGCAGACGGATATGTTGGCATCGTCAGCGGCCTCTCCGCAGGAGAACGAATCGTGACCAGCGGCAACTTCCTCATCGACTCCGAGAGCAAGCTGGCTGCAGCCGAGAGCATGATGGCGATGATGGGCGCGATCGGTATGGGCGACTGGAAGATGGAGAGCGCGAAATCCATGGAGATGGGAGGCATGGTGGCCATGGCCGGACCGCAGGAGAAACAGGTAGGTGATCTCCGGGTTCGTGTCAGTACTGAACCTGACCCAGCACAGTTAGGAAACAACACACTCCGTCTTGAGGTCACAGACGCTCAAGGGCAGCCGGTTCCTGACGCAGCTATCTCTCTGGAATACACCATGGACATGCCAGGCATGATGATCGATAAGGCCCAGGCCTCCCACACCCGCGGAGGTGTCTACGAGGCCAAGGTGCGGTTCACCATGGCTGGTCCCTGGGGCGTGACGGTCAGCATTCAGCGTCCTGGCCAAGCAGAGGTACGGGAGAGGTTCACCGTGAACGCGAGCCAGTAAGAGGAGGAGGCGATGATTACCAAGCTCATCGAATATAGTGCGCGGAATAAATTTCTGGTCCTGCTCCTCATCTTTTTCGCGTCCGCCTGGGGCATCTGGGCCCTCTTCCGTGTCCCGCTCGATGCCATCCCGGACCTCTCGGATGTCCAGGTGATCGTCTACACCGAGTGGC
>CAZCWX010000722.1:0-12388 GCA_964502465.1 uncultured Enterobacteriaceae bacterium
GCTAACTCCTTCCAGTTCGAGGGAAAGAACGACACTAACGTCTGCCAATTCGTCTCCCGGCGCGTGCGTTTCTTTTGCATCCTGGCGGCATATCGCCTGCTCCTCTCCCCTACAAGCCCTTAAGTTAGCGCTTATGCCGCGTTGCATCCGTTCGTCCTCTTGACAACGAAGGCCTGGTAAGTAGTTAGGCAGCGTCTCCACCTGCGCGGCGAAGTGGCTCAAGTCGTGTGATCGCCTCCGCTTTCTCACTCCGCAAGGCATGCCACAGATCCCAATCCTGCTGCAAGCCAAGCCAAAAGTCGGCCGACATCCCCAGTACGTGCGCCAAGCGCAGCGCGGTATCAGGCGTCACACTGCGCTTGCCTCTGATAATTTCATTTAATCGAGGAAAGGAAATTCCGAGTCGCACCGCAAAGGCCGACTGGCTGATCCCCAGCGGCTTGAGGAACTCTTCCTGCAGCATCTCTCCAGGATGGGTCGGTGGCCGCTTGGCTGGCAGCCGGCGCGTCACAAGCCCCTGTGAGGACTTCCCCTGACGGGGACGTAGCTTAGTGGTAGTCTGTGATCTCAACTTGCTCGGCATAACCATTCTCCCAGCGAAAGCACACGCGATACTGCTCATTGATACGGATACTATGTTGGCCGATACGATCCTTCTGTAGTCGTTCAAGTCGATTCCCGGGCGGGACGGCAAGCTCCGCAAGGGCGCGGACACGGTTCAGTTGGTCAAGCTTGCGCCGGGCGATGGGCCAGAGGGATTTCGGGCACGTCTTCCGGGCCGCTCGTGTGTCAGCACCATTGAAGATGTCCTCGGTTCCACTATCAGCAAACGAGCGTATCACGGATTAAATTATAATGGCCCCCGTATTAGCTCGCTAGTCACCAATGCCCGCCTAGACATAATGACTTCCGTTGTGGGAGGCTGACCTCTGGTGCAACCCGCGGGTTCGCCTGTACGACACTAGAGCCGCATAATGAACGTATCATTATTGATATTCACTACAGGAGGTCAGCCCTGGCACACAGTAGCACCCTTTTCGTTGGTCTGGATGTCCCCAAAGAGACAATTGCAGTAGAGAAGGTGGCGGAGGGGTGCGAGGCGAAAGGCGTATGCGTGGGGACGATCGGTACCCGACAGGGCGCGAGTGACAAGCTCAGCCAGAAGCTGCAAGCCAAGGGCACGACGCTGACAGTGCTATTGAGTGGACCAGAACGAGGGCACAGAGGAGTTTCTAGGCCGCGGTGCCTGCGGGTGCCGCTATTCTCTATGCAGCAGGACGGAGGCCTGATAGGGGTTAGGCTGGGCTTGCGGAGAGGGCTTCGTCGCATGCTTGCGTCTCTTCGATATAAACGGGCTCAGCATTCCAGATATCGAATTCCTCCCCGGTCTTCCAACTCTTGACGTCTGGTCGTGCAGCTAGCCAGGCAGTGATCCTGTTCAATCTCGCTTCTGGATCGTCCGCGCGTCGACCAAGTTCTATGACTACGTCAAGCTTGTCTTCCTTCCCACCACCGCCGCAGTAACATTTATTCGCTTCGACTGCTTGTTCGATGAAGGCACCCAGGAACTCTTCGAATCCATCCCTTCGATTCCGGATGACCACGAGTTGGCGACCCCACTGGGTAAATTCTCCGCGATGCTTTTTCTTTCGAAGTCGCTTTTTCATCTGAACACGTAAGATCCTTACAGGGCTTCACCCGCCTAATCAAGATAGGGGGAGACCTCACGGATCCTCCCCTCCCACACCACCGTACATACGGATCACGTCTACGGCGGTTCGGTAGCTTGAGCAACGTCTGCTGCCAAGGCATTCACCTCCAGATCTCCAATCCCACTCTAGAGCCCTGTCGGGCTTGTAGAACCCGAGGCCCGAGGATACTGCCCTTTCCTACCGTTCGAGCCTTCCCTGTCGGTAGCCGAAGGGACTCTCACCCCCTAGCAGTACGACATGCACGGCTCATACGCTGCCGCTCACCTGCCGTCACCCGAACGAGACCTCTCACGTTCTTTCCGACCCGCAACCGGGTGGCGGTCAGGGGCAACGGCTTTGTTATGCGTCTTCGTCCGAGAGGTGCGCCTCGATTTTCGTTTCGCAATTAACTGTCGCACCGTGGGAACTAACGCAACCGGGACTTCCATAGTCGTGCTTTCGCAAGCCGCCTCAATTTCAGCAGCAGCTTCTTCATCGCTTTGCGAGTCGTAATAGTCGAGCACGCGACGAACCCGCGCTGCATTCCATCCGCGTGGGTAGTGCTTGGCGGTCATCGTTTTCTCCTTCGGCTGCGGCGGAGCGCCCGTTTTGCTTTCGGACCCAACTCATACGCCGTTATGACAAAAACTGACTCAGGAATGGGGTCCGGAACGTAGATCACCTTTATGTATCGTCCCTCTGCAGTTTGACCCAGCGCAATTCGAGAATCCTCGCGTCCCCGGATGTCTTGCAGTGGTCGAGCGAGAATGTCTTCAACTTCATGCTCTGACACATCATGATTATAGATTATGAGGCCGTTCGTGTTCCTCTGAACCCGCTCGCGGGCTGTGGTCGGCCTGGAGGAGAGGATTAGGCCGCGTCTGCCTCAAGCACTGCTCGCAAGCGCTCCCGCTCTGCCTCGGGTAAGTCCAAGACCATGAACCGCTCTACCGGGTAGAGGTAATCCTCGCCTGACTCGTCGATGACCCGCAGACAGCCCACTTCCGCCGCTTTCGCATCCGGCAAAATGCGATAGACTTTGCCAACCTCTAAATCCTCGTCCCCGGCGGCCGCAAGGCAGACAGCAAAATTGATTTGTATTTCTTTTGTATCCATTGGCGTTAGTCCAAGACGCGTTTGACTTTCATCTTGCGTCGCCCGATCCCGTGGGCCTCGTACCAATGCAGCTCCGCTTGGCGAATCTCACCGTTGGGAAATCGCACTCGGCCTTCTCCTTTCAATTTTCTCCAGCGACGACCGCCAAACTGCGCTTTCAATCTCTTCCGCTCTCGGATCGACAGGTTGACAGCGATGACTTCTATGCGCGTCACCTCGCCAAGCAGCTCGAAGTCAGCCATCATGACGTTCAGCGTAACAGCGAGCCACCTCTGGCTCAATCGCGGGCTAACGCCCGCGGTTACTGGCCACGGCCAAAACGAAACCTCTCGGATTCATCCAGAACCGCAACATGGCCGGGGTCCAGTGCAGCGCGCTAGTTAGGCCGCGTCTGACTGTTTGTTGAGACGCTCTGCAAGATGCTTGCGAGCCGCAGCAAGGAACTCTTCGTCTTCTACGTCCCAGATCGCCTCGTTGGTTGGTCCCTTCGCTAAGTAGGAAAGATTGGCAATCAACTGTCCGAAGCGCACCTCAGGACAACACTTACTGAGTTCTTCGAGTACGTGGAGAATCTCCCGCCGGACTTGTGTGGTCATGGCACATAATCTCCTATGGTTGGCAAGTGGCCGCACGCCGCTGGCAAATCCCCCACGACTTCCACCTGGATGAGTCTTCTAGGAAGCAGGGTGGCAACTCGTGTGGCCCGTGTGACACCATCGTAAATCATCAACGCTCCATCGGCACCGCGATACACCCACGGAGGTGGCATCCCTTGGATTGCCGAGCCATACTGAGCAATTTGTCGCGCTAACTTGTCGGGATCAGCACCAGAAGCACGGCTAGGCGGCAAATGTAACGTTCGTGGATCGACATCCAGATATTCCGGGGTCTTCACCAATCGAAAGTACCATACCGCTTGAGTATTGTGACAGACCTTTCAGGTCGCAGGCTAGACATAATGACTTCCGCTAGAAGCGGCTGACCTCCGATGCAAATTGCGGGTTAGCCTTTACGAGACCAGAGCCGCATAATGCTCTGAGAGTCATTACTATCGAGGAGGTCAGCCATGGCACAGGGTAGCACACTTTTTATCGGGTTGGATGTCCATCAGGAGACGATTGCGGTCGCTTATGGTGCGGAGGAGCGCGAGGCGGAGGTCATGTTCCTGGGGACGATCGGGACCCGGCAGTGTGACATCGACAAGCTCCTTCGCAAGCTGCAGGCTCAGGGCAAGAAGTTGCACTTTGTCTACGAGGCCGGGCCATGTGGGTACTGGTTGTCCCGCTATCTGACCAAGAAAGGCCTCACGTGTTGGGTGGTGGCCCCGTCGAGCATTCCCAAGAAGGCGGGCGACCGGGTCAAGACCGATCGGCGCGATGCGGTGCAACTGGCGCGGCGGCTCCGCTCGGGCGATCTCACCCCTGTCTACGTGCCTACGGTAGAAGATGAAGCGATCCGGGATCTGGTGCGAGGGCGCGAAGATGCTCTTAAAGATGGGAAGGCGGCCAAGGCGCGGCTCAAGGCAGTCTTGCTCCGCCACGACATCCGGTATGAGGGCCGGGCGACTTGGGGCCCGGCGCATCTGCGCTGGCTAGCCCAAGTCGTCTGCCCAACCCCCGCCCAGCAGATCGTCTTTCAGGAATACGTCCGGGCGGTCTCGGAACACCAGGAGCGCTTGCAGCGCCTAGAGGAGGAACTCCAGACCCAAGTCCAGACGTGGCGTTGGCTGCCGGTGGTCGAAGCCATCCAAGCCCTGCGCGGCGTGCAGTTCACCGTGGCGGTCACATTGATCGCAGAATTGGGCGACCTCAGCCGCTTTGACAACCCCCGGCAGCTCATGAGCTATTTGGAACTCACTCCGAGTGAACACAGCAGCGGGGAGCGCCGGCGCCAAGGAGCGATCACCAAGACCGGCAATTCGCATGCACGCCACGCTCTGGTTGAGGGAGCCTGGGCGTACCGCTACCCGGCCAAGGTCAGCCGCCACCTGCAACTACGGCTGGAAAAAGTGCCCAAGGTGATCCAGGCTATGAGCTGGAAAGCGCAGGTGAGACTCTGCAAACGCTACCGGCGGCTGATGGCGCGAGGGAAGAATGCTAACCAAGTCGTGGTGGCGATTGCACGGGAAATGGCGGCCTTCGTGTGGGCCATCGCCCGCGAGGTGGAGGTGGTGCACTGAGGCCCCCCGAGCGGAACGGACAGGCTAGCGGCGTGAACACCCTTTAACAAGCTCTCCGCAGCGGAAGAGAGGCGGCCCCGGTGTGGCATAACCCTCGACGGCGTTAAGAGGCTGCAACAAACCCTCGTGCCTAGACCCGAGGCAGGTGCCAGACGGACGCAAGTAAGGTGGTAGCCAACCCACGGATATCAGCGTGAGCAACCGTCATCTTTACTGGCTCCATCTCTTCTGCTGCGCGGAGAGGAGGTCGATCGAAACTTAAACCACCTGCACTGCTACTCTTGACAGCAGAAGTCATATCAACGCTAGGCGTGAGCTGCGGCTGGAAGCGGGAGCGAGGTACGAGCGGACGCTGTAAGCCGTCAGCTCCACGCCCTTGTTCGGCGGAGTTCGACAAGTTCGCTTGTCGGCCATATCTCAGGTCATCCGCGATCCCGTTCCAGCACGGCCCTCCGGCCCTAGCGTCTGCCTACCGAGGAGGAGCGGGCATCGCCGATGAGTGATGGTCCACGATCATCCAGTTCTCGCCCTCTTTCACGAATGTGAAGCTATAACGCGCTGGCAGCGTCTTGGTTTCGCCGTTCTTGCTATACGAGAACGTGTAGTAGCCGGTGTTGACAGCGGTGCTGCCATAAACGCGGATCAATTGCTCGCCGAATGTGACCTTGAGACTGGGCAAGACCTTGAACGCCGTGACAAAATAGTCGCGCAACGCTGCGCGATCCGCGCGCACGGTAGGAGAGAGGGTTCCCCAGAGCACTCCATCAGTGGCATAGAGAAGAACAACTTTGTCAGGATCGTTTTGTCCCAAAGTCTGGGCCCATTGCATGGTCGCGGCGGCAACGTCCTCCTTCGGCTCGGCCGCGGCGACGGATGCAGTCACGAACAGGCTGCCAGCGAGTACAAACAGCAGCGCCGAAGTCAATCGCCGAAATCTCATGCTTCTTCCTCCTTGTCGATAAAAAAACGTCATAATACCCAGTCGTGCCGCCATGGGCCTGGCTGAGCGCCGCGGCGATCGTATGCCAACCATCAATCCTGCTCAACTTGCTCTCTGCCCACTCACCACATGGCTGAAGAGCAGCATGACGGCGGCGTGTTCATCGGTAGCGTCAACTTTGACCGTGGTCCCTCGTGCGCCGAACATAGCAATAGACTTACGCTGCTCCCTACAACCACCCTCCATGGTAGGGCTATTGCATTAAAAGTAGGGGAATAACAACAGGTTGGCATTGCCGGTGGGGGTGTGAAAGACTCCTGTGACCACAAGCGAACGGCAACAAGGAGTCAGACATGCAAGAGAAGCGGTCCGCAGCCCTCATGGACCATTTTGGCGCGTTGGCAGACCCGCGGATTGAGCGGCACAAGCAGCATAAGCTCATCGACCTGCTGGTCATTGCTATCTGCGCCATCGTGTGTGGAGCCAATGACTGGGTGGCCGTGGAGACGTTTGGGAAGGCCAAACGGGAGTGGTTCCAGCGGTTCTTGGCGTTGCCCCATGGGATTCCCTCCCACGATACGTTTGGGCGCGTGTTTGCGTTACTCGCCCCGGAGCAATTGCAAGCGGGGTTTCTCAGCTGGATGCAAGCCGTGGCGCAGGTGACGGGGGGCCAAGTGGTGGCGATTGACGGCAAGACCTTGCGGCGTTCCTATGATCGGCGCTCAGCCCGGGCGGCGATTCACATGGTCAGCGCCTGGGCCACCCACCACCGGGTGGTGTTAGGGCAACTCAAGACCGAGGAGAAATCCAATGAGATTACGGCGATTCCCGAGCTGCTCAAAGTCCTGGACGTGCAGGGCTGTATTGTCACGATTGACGCCATGGGGTGTCAGACAGCCATTGCCCACCAGATTGTGGAGCAAGGGGCCGACTATGTGTTAGCCCTCAAGCCTAATCAGGGCACCTTGTATGCCGCCGTAGAGCAGTGGTTCCAGACGGTGAACGATACTGCGAGTGAGGAGTCGTTCCTGAGTTATTATGAAACTGAGGAGCAGCAGCATGGGCGCGTGGAGATCCGCCGTCACTGGACTCCCCCGCTGCCTGCGGGGCTCCCCAGGGCGGACGCCTGGGCCCAGCTGGCCGCGCTGGGTCGGGTAGAGTCCGAGCGCCATGTCCACGGAGAAGTGACGGTCGAACAGCGCTACTACATCACCAGCCTGGCCAGTGATGCCCAGCGCTTGGCCCAGGCCGTCCGTGCCCATTGGGGGATTGAGAATTGTGTGCACTGGGTCTTAGACGTCGCTTTTCGGGAAGATGACTCGCGCGTGCGCAGTGGGCATGCACCAGCAAACTTTGCCGTGCTCCGCCATATCGCCTTGAACCTCTTACGGCAAGACACCCGCACCAAACTCGGGATTCAAAATAAACGCCTCAAGGCCGGTTGGGATGATGCCTATCTCGCCAAGCTGGTGTTTGGGCAAACAGTTTAGTGCAATCGCCCTAGCGCCCTTACCCGATTAGGTGCACCGCGCCATCCGTGCCAGTGCTGCAGCATTAGGATACCGGCCAAGTGTCTGTAAAGTCTGCCGCTCTAACAGCCGCTCTCCATTGTTGAAATCCAATATCTGGGCGGTTACTTCCCCCATATCCGAGAGCGTCATAATCGTTACACCGTCCAAAGCAAAATGGTCTGCCCAGAGATCCGTGCGGGGGTTGAAGAAGCGGACGAAGGCTCCGGTCTGCCGCACGATCGATCCGACGTCGCTGCCTTTCGACCGATTGCAGAAGGCACACGCATATGCGAGGTTGTCGGCCTCTGTTTGTCCGCCATGCTTTTCACTGATGATGTGGTCGACTTCGCAGCCAAAGAACGCGTCCTCTTCATGGATGAGGCAGTATTCACAGAGGTACTCTGCCCGTGTGGCCACGAGTCGGCGTAAGGCCGCGTTAATGTAGCTGCTCATGAGCGAGACGAGCACGGGCACGAGCTTTGGCCAATCGCATCAGGTGCTCAAGCTGGAGATAATGATTTAATTCAGTGGTTTCTTCTGGTGGCAGGCCAGTCGTTTTCTCGCGATGGATTAAATCCGCTACCCGGGCTTTCGCTTCCTCTGAAGGCTGGAAAGCAACTACTCCGCTTGGGGTCGTCCCTGCGGCGATAAAATCAATAATTTCTTCGTACGCTCGGGTCATGGTCATACTGTAGCACCTCGTCTGAAACCCTGCTAGCGACACTTGGAGAGGAAGTCTGCGAGGCCACACCTGACGTCTTAGGGATAAGCTGCAACCGGCACCAACGCCACCATACTCCTCTCCAGCACGAACCGCAACAAACAGAGGTAAAGGGGGACGGGGCACCAACGGCCGGTTGTCAGCTTCATCCCGTGGTGTACGCCCGGCATGGGCGTGAGGGTGGGGGTGCAAGTCCCCTGTCGGAGGTTCACCTTCATGCATTGCAAGATACATGAAGACAACTACAAGTCCAAGGCAAGGGCGTCACCGCGAGGTGGGGGCTGCAGGAAGCCGGCGACCGTACTGCGAGGCGAGGAACACGAACGACATAAAAGGCTCGTTTCCCTCGGACGAGCTGGCACAACACCGCAAAGTCCGGTGAACCGGGGGATCGGGTACAGGCCGCGCTTGTGCAGTAACCACTCACGGTCTTATCCGGGGAGATCTGCTCTGTGTCCTGGGAAGGGGCGTGCCACGGAAATTGACTGCGGGGAGGAGTAATCCTCTCTGAGCGCGGAACAGCAGTCAGCCGAGGTCAGAGTAGCCCAGTGCCCATACGGCACCGAGTGAAGGACGGAACAGGGAGGACAAGGCGGAGGGATGGCAGACTCGACGAAGCCAGACCTGAAGCAGGTGACGGCTGCGCGGCGGCTGGTCATCGACCCAGCCTGGAGTGACGATCTGATGGCGCGAGTCCTCACGCCAGAGAACCTGCGCAACGCCTGGCACCAGGTGAGGACCAATCACGGCGCGCCTGGGGTCGATGGGAGGGCCATCGCGGACTTCCCGGCCTTTGCCCGGGAACACTGGCCGCGTATTCGCCAAGCGCTACGAGAAGGGACCTACCAGCCGTCCCCGGTCCGGCGATCGATCTTAAAATAGGTTCGCGCACCCGTCTGTGCGCCTGAATGTTCGACGGTACGCGGGTAGCCATCCGCCTCGACGGTCGTTGAGAGTTTGACGCCGAGCCCGCACCACTTGCTGCCATCGAGCAGCACCTCACGGAACTTACCCGCCACACACCTCTCCGTCGTGGCAATGGTGACCGGGATCTCAATGCCTTTGATGATGAGTGGCTCCTCGATTGTCCTGGTCACGCCAGGCGTAGAGCATAGCTCGAACGTTGATGCACCGTGTGCGGCTGGCGTCAGGATGGCGTCGATGTCCGACTGTTGCATCACGAGATGACCACTGTCCGTGAACCCGCCGTTGACAAGTGCAGTGACAAGCTCGGCGTACTCGCGGGCATTGGCCAGGAGACCACCCGCAGCTTTAACGTTGGTTTGCAAGATGCTGGAACCACAGTTCAGGCAGCTATAGGGGCGAGCAAGAGTGGTCATCGACGTTTGGGCTTTGTCAAAGGTGCTGAGTGACAAGCCTGCTGCGTCGAGCACGTATTGTTGCAGGTAGTCTTTGAAGGACAGCGGCGATTCAAGTTCGAGGATATGCTCAGCCACGATGTAGCTGCCGCCCGAGTAGTCGATCAGCGTCTTTGGCTCGAAGATTGGCTCCACACCACCGACGAAGCGGTTGCCGAACCCGTTCACGCCCATGAGTACGTCACGCATGGTGGGCACATTGCCGGGTTCCCACGCGCCGATAGAATGAGTATCGAGGCCCGCAGTGTGGTTGAGCAAGCGGCGTAGGGGGATGTCCTGCGGGTAATCCTCGGTATTCCCACGGAACTTGTCGTCCACCCATTCCGCCAGCAAACTGTCGGGATAATCGTTGGCGTAACCCTGCACGGTCCGGTCGAGATTCACAACTCCGCGACGGTCGGCATTGACGATGCCGATGGCACTGACGAACTTCGACAGGGAGGCGGTGTGGTAGATTGTATTCGCCGTGGTGCGTCTGGCTGCCCCACGATCCTGGCAACCATACCAATGATGCTGCGTGATAGCCCCGTTTTCAATGAGGACAACCGAAGCACCACCGACGTGGTGGTACTCGACTTGATTCTGTATCGTCAGCCCCGTGCTTCCACGAGGACCAACAAGGCTCGATTCGAATGCAGCGTAGGTCACATTATAAGGGGATAGAGTGCCGTGATAGTCGCAGGTGGCCGTGTTGAGTGCGTTCGGGTGAGGATCCACAGTGGGGAGATTCCCGGAGGTCCCGGTTGTTCCAGAGGTGCCAGTCGTCCCGGAGGTGCCAACCGTGCCGTGTTCCTCATAGGGAGGCTGGGCATACGTTAGCGTCGCGGTGGTGAAAAAAAGAGCCGTTAGTGCAAGAGAGAGTATCGGTTTCATAACTATTCCTTATCTGAGTATCTGAGGTTCGTGTTGCAGAAGTGTCATCGGTCATGTTGTTGCAGTAAAATAAACGCATAGGGAAACATCCTGAAAAAGTGTTGAGTGTGACTGTCCTGCAGGATTGCTGTCTTTGCTAAAAATACGCAGGCAACGGATAGCGAGTTGTGGGAAAGATGTGGGATTGTTGTGGGATCTGTGTGGGGGAGAGTAGGGTGGGTCGTGCCCCACCCTACTCCTGTCAATATGTTGTATAGGCAAAGCTGCCGCTCATCGCTCTGACCGCATTGTCCTCTTGTTCTGATCTATCCGGCTGCCCAACCAGCCTATCTCCTGCGCCTCCTTTTGTCGTAGCTGGCTAAACCTTCCCAGGAGATCGTTGCATGGGCACTGAGGGCCTCGGATACGACGGCGCTCACCTGGGTCTGGAACTTCCTGTCAACCTCGGATATCGCAGGTCTCTGAAGGGAGCGTAAGGTTTCTGCCGCTGATGGATGGCCCGACAACGCCAACCCTAGCAGCGCCATTTTGCTCAATTGGAGATTCCGGGCATCAAAAGTAGCGTGATAAGGGCTGGTCCAGTTGGTATTTCTTTCTCGCCACACTCCAGGTTTCACGCTACCCTTCAGGTAGGCCAGCGCTTTTTGGCTTCCACTCTGGTTAATCAAATAGCCCAGGGCCATCACTACACCGGTCTTGGCGACATAGTGGGCGTGAGATAAGCGCCGACCAGGGATCCCCTGTTCCAGGAATCGGATCAACGGGTCTACGGCCCGGTCATCACCCAGCATGCCCAGTGTGATCACGATGTTGGGCCAATGCTCCTCCTCGCTGGGGTCTGCCAGCATGTCCAGCAAGGTGGGTACGGCGGTCGCGGGATCGAAGAGGGTTGCCTCTTCGTATGGCACTCCTTCGATATAGACCTGACGCACGAAACTCCTGATGTCCTGGGCCTGCCCGAGTACAGGACTGACTACAATACCCATGGCAATCGCAAATAGGATTGAAATCAAAGCTTTCATAATGCTGTCCTCCGGATATGTCCATCCTGACTAATTCTCGTAAGCATTGCACTCGGTTGAGTTCACTCTTGTCCGCGTGGATGCTATGGTTTGGTTCATCACCGCCCTACTGACATTCCGGTGCGGCAAACCCTGGGTATGGCCATACTCGTGCGCCCACAGGATACCCTCCAGTGGAATGCTGGTGAGGCGGACTACCGCCAGGGAGCTACCAGGGGTCGGGGCGCAACCGATGATATTGAACCCGATCCCGCTGCACCAGTTGATCTGATTCACCACCTTGACATACCCAGGCAACCCAATGACTGTGTTGAACTCTGTCTGGCTGTCGATACTGCCGTCCCCGGTTGAGAATACTGTCACTCCTCCGCCACGCACAAACACGACGTCGCAAGCCACATCACCTGCACCCGCGCCGTCATCAGTCTGCAGTATGTCCGTGGCCTCGGCCAGGATCGCATCTGCCGTCGTGTTACTTATAGTGCTTGTGGTGTAGCGGCTAATCGTCAACGCGATAACAATGGGCAGATCTGGACAGTCAGGATCATTCGAGCAGGCGCCGATATTACAGAGACCGTCTGCTCCGCAAGGCGGAGGTCCATCCGGACTATCTAACGCGGCCAACTGCACAAACCCGTTCGGCTCCTCCGCCGCCAAGCTCAACTGAGTGTAGCCGAGCAACAAAATTGGAATACACATGGTCACTTTAAGCCAGTAGTTCATAATTTCTCCCTTTCGAACCATGAGAAGAAAAACCAATACGTCTACGCCAGTTTCCTAAATCAGTCCATTGTTTTTCCCTCTTCTCTGCGGGGACGAGTTGACCCCTCTTTCCCCGCCGTCTCTTGTTGATGGATTCCACAGCGCTATGGGTGCGGAACACTGGGAGTGACTCCGCTTCTTGACGTCTCTGATAAGTAAGTCGCAGGGCGCAATAAAATGTTCACTGCGCAAGC
>CAZCWX010000723.1:0-7476 GCA_964502465.1 uncultured Enterobacteriaceae bacterium
TATACAAACCAAGAGTTTGCCCAACTCGTGGAGATACTGGCACTTTTCGGCCCTATGTCTTGCCACGTGCTTCAAGCCGAAAATACCAAAATCCGAAGCAATACCCACCACTCACACCCATTGTGTCAAGCCTTTTCTTGCCGGCACAGGCCGTCAGTGTGGAGCTGCCTCTGCAGCCGGGACAGAAACTCACCTTTAACGTGGGCCTGTCGTCAGAGCTGTTTACCCAGTCTGAGTTGATGAAGCGCGCGAAGTGACCGATTGCTCGTTTCCCTCCGCCGCAGAAAGATCGCGGCCCGGCTGGCTCTCATGCGTCTGCTGCAGACGATCCTGAAGACGATCAAGCAGCATGTCCGAGATATTGAAAAAGATGCGGGCGGCGATGCGCGGATAGCGCCAGATGCGGGTGCGAAACCGCTCATCCAAAGCCAGGACCTCAACGTCTTCGAGCGCGATCACGTCAGACACCCGTTCCTGGGGCCGAATGAGGCTGGTCACGCCAAAGACATCTCCCCGCTGCAGCTCCCACACCGTCTGGGGTTGATCGGTGATGTTCACACGCACCTCTGCCCGGCCGCTCAACATGACGAACATGGCATCACTGCCCTTGCCGTGACGGATAATCAGGTGGCCGTGCGGGAACACTTGTAACTCTCCCATCAGCGCGGCGATTTTGGCCTGGTAGGGACGAAGGTTGGCGAAGATGCCAATGGTCTTGTGTGGGTCCTTGCCGAGCTTGATGTGCAAGAGATCCCACAGGGTGATGATCGGCGTTGTGGCGAGCAGGGCAGGGGCAAGGATCACGTCGGCAAGCAACGCGATGAAGATTGTGGCCGCTGAAAGGTAGCCAAATTCTTGAATTGGCACCAGGGTCGAGAAACAGAGTAAAAGAAAACCGAGAACAAGCAGGATGGAAGCGTAGACAGCGGGCTTCCCTACGGTGGAGAGCGTGCGCATCAGGGCCAGTTCTTGATCGGCAGTGGTCCGCACGGCAGCACTGAGCCGTGTCATGAGATGAATCTCGTTGTCGATGGTAATCCCTAAGGCAATCGACGCGATGACGTTGGTACTCAGGCTGAGCACCGCGCCGGTCGCCCCCATGAGGCCAAAGAAGATCAGTAGCGGAAACAGATTGGGCAGCATGGCAATGAGGCCGACGCGGGTAGAAAGAAACATGGCCGACATGATGACAAAGATGACCCCTGCGGTCAGTGCGAGGCTGTTGATTTGACCAATGACGATGTCGTCAGTCGTCCGAGTGTGGAGAATCAATGTCCCAGTAGGACGGACGGTGAGCTCAGGGGGAAAGGTCTTCCGGGCAAATTCCCGAATCTTCTCGACGGTAGCAGCAACGTCGCTGGCGCGGGAGAGCGTGGTGCGCACCAGGATGCTCGTCCGCGAGTACTCGGGATGGTTCACCACACCCATGACGCTGTCCGCGCTTAAGAAGATCAGTTGCATGACCTTGGCCAGTCGGGAGGGGTCTTCCCAGAATGTTGTCTTTTCTTCTTCCTCGGAGGAGGGAGCGTCATTACTCTCAGAGAGAAGCTCTTGCAGGCCTTGATCCAATAACTCACAATAATCGACGAAAGAGATAGTTTTTTCCACTCCTGGTAGGGAATCGATGTAGAGCTGCAGGTTTTTGATCCTCCACAGGGTGTCCTGTTTCTTAATGACGTCCTGCTCCTCGCCGTCAATCATCACATAAAAAGCCGTGCTGCCCGCGAGATGGCGGTTAATCGCCTCGGTGGCCTGGGTGATGGGATCGTCCGCACGGAAGAAAGACTGAAAGTTTGAATCCACCTGAATCGAGAACGCTTGCCAGCCAGCCAGGGCGGCAACGAGGAGACTTCCAGTGAGAATAGCTCTCCTGTGGCGGATATCGCTTTGGGTGATTCTTCCGAGTACGGTGCTGAGCCATGGAGAAAAGGTATCGTGTTGTCTTGCCGGTACGCGTAACAACGCCAGCAGTGCTGGAACCATCGTCACCGACAGTACAAAAGCGATGGTGATCCCCGCCGAGGCATAGATTCCCATCTCACGGATGCTGACAATGCGATTGACGGTGAGTGAGAGAAACCCCAGAACAGTTGTCAGGGCAGTGATCGAGATCGGCGAGCTGGTTTTCTGCAGAGTCTCCAGGACGACTTCGCGTGCCGAACGACCAGGCCGGGCCAGTTCGTAGTATTCTGAGACAACGTGCAGCGAGTATGCCGTGCAGAGCACAAGCAGCAGGGGAGGCAGGGCGACAGTGCCAAGACTTAACCGGCTGCCAGCCAGAGCCATGATCCCTAAGGTCCAGGTCAGGGTGACAATCACGGTCAAGGTAGGGAGTATGACTCCACGCATGGAACGGAAGCTGACGAAGAGGACCATCACGATGCAGAGCAGTGTCAACGGCACGAAGCGGGTCAGATCCTTCTGCAGAGACTGTGCGAGGTGGGTCTTAAAGTACGGCAGGCCAGTATAGTACAGGCGGTCGGGTCCGGTTTCGCGGTCGACGATGGCCTGGATTGTGTCATTGATACCGCGG
The DNA here is from genome assembly GCA_964502465.1 of uncultured Enterobacteriaceae bacterium. Classification (GTDB taxonomy): domain Bacteria; phylum Desulfobacterota; class Binatia; order Bin18; family Bin18; genus CAZCWX01. The sequence goes on from CAZCWX010000723.1 coordinate 2,534, forward strand.
CGCAGGAACTCGTCATCACTAATGTTGTCATGGAAGGCGATGGTGAGGGCAGCAGCTGAGCCGTCTGGAGAGACCAGCGTTTTCAAATACACCGGCATGTTCGCCACTTTGTCTGGCAGTGCTTCCCATTCTGCCGCCGTCGTTGGTATTTCCGGGACCAGCAGACTGTGCTCCTCTACCACGCTCCTGATAATGTCTGGAGCATTGGTGAGGCTGAGCACGCTCTTAACTTCAGGAATCTGGTTGATTTCCTCAGTAAGACGCTGAATCTTCTGCAAGACGCGAGGAGTATAGACATCGCTGGTGACGAGGCCGATTATGCCGATCTCTTCACTGCCAAAGAGCTGGCGTACCTCGTTGTAGTACTGTTTTTCTGGGTCATCTTTAGGCAACAAGCTATCGACCGAACCGTCAAGGCGGATCTGCCTGGCAGCAGACGCAAAGAATGCGGTGAGCAACAGCACAAGAAGCAGCACACTTTTTGGTCGACTGACAATGAGGAGCTGCCAACGGTTCATAGGCAAACAAGAAAGCAATTTTTTCGGGTTGGGACCTCAGTGACGATGATATCCTCGCACAATTCGCGTAGCGAAGCGAGAAGATGGGCAATCGAGGCAGAGTCGCTGCGACGATCCCCTCAGCCGTCAATCTCGGGGGAGAAGCTCCGGGCGGGTGAGTGGTGGGTCAGGAACCCCGCTTTTGCCTACTCGTGCTCACTGTCTCCGTGCGGGGCTTTCTGCGACTGTCGAGCGTGAATGGTCTGCACTCTCGCTTCCATCGCGACCGCTTCGGCTTCGCGCTCCGTCTTGTGCAAGAGGACCGCATACTTTTCGAGGAGCACTGCTACGACAGGGTGCTCAACTCCCAGTTGCTCCTCCCGAATAGTGAGGGCGCGGCGAAACAAGGGCTCAGCCTCGCTATACTGTCCTTGGGCAAAGGCGAGCTCAGCCAGTCCACACAACGTCGTTGCTACGCTGAGATCGCTGGCACCAAAATACCGCTGCCTGATAGTCAAAGAGCGTTGGAAGAACGCTGTCGCTTCGGCATAGCGTGCCTGCGCGGTGTACACAGCCGCCAGGTTATTGAGGCAATTAGTAATCCGCCAGTGGTGCGGACCGACCAACTCCTCGGCGATGGCTAACGCGTGCTGCAAGAACGCTTCTGCCTCGGGGTATTTCCCCAGCTCGCGATAGAGCGACGCGAGATTATTGAGGCTTTGCGCCACCATGGGGTGTTGTGGACCGTAGGCCTGGCGCCGAATCGCCAGGGCACGCTGATACAGCGCTTCTGCTTCCGCTAATTTGCGTTGATTGTGGTAGAGACTGGCGAGGTTATTGAGCACGACCGCCACGCGGGTATCGGTCGGGCCAAACTGTTCTGCCTCTTGCAGGGCCGTACGGAACGCCTGCTCGGCTTCGATGTAGCACCCGTTTTGGTAGAGCCTCGCTCCTCGCTCGTTCTCTCCTTGCCAGCTATGCTCATTACTCATGGTCTTCCCTGTGCGTCCTTTCTCCGAACGTTGCGGCTATCGTCCTCGCTGTTGAGTGTATTGGACTGTGAAGCCGCTATCAATGACCAGTTCCGCCTCAGCGACAACCAACGCTTCAGCACTGGCAAGGGACCAGGTGTCGTGGCAACCTGGTGGTGTAGGCGTCCCGCCTGCTCGCTGAGGCTGCCGAGACGGCGGCACCATAACTGCGCTGGCTGCTGACACCAACAGTGGGTTGCGATTGGTCGCGCCGGTTGAGGCGGTGCCTCTTGAGAGCCGTATCTGTTGCCTGTCTTTGACAACCGCTCTCCTTTTGTTAGAGTGTCTGACAAGCAAAGTCACATTTTGAGAGGAGGATCAAATGCGTAGCCAGACGGTGAGGAAGTGGAGCCAGCCGCTCGGCGCGGCATGCGCCGCCGCTCTCCTGGTTTTTTCCATTGCTCGATATACTCAGGCAGAGGCCCCCAAGATGACAGCGGAGACCTCTGCGCCTGCGGCAGCGCTGAATTACGAAGTGTGGGCGGCTGATCAGGGTACCAATAAAATCCATATTATTGCGCCGAAAACCGGAGAGAGCGGAACAGCCTTTGAGGAGCGTGCAGTCATTGACCTCGGCGCACACAACATCGACATGCCCCACATGATCGACTTCACCTCCGATTACGCCTACGCCTTCGTCGCCAACTTCCAATCGGGCGATGTGGCCGTGATACGCACGGGCGACCGGAAGGTTCTCGACGTGATTAAAACAGGGCACATGACGCATATGGCTGCTGTGCTTCCTGACGACAGCGCTGCCATCGTCGACGTCATGCACGAAGAAGGAGCACTCCTGGAGATCGTCATCGATCGGAAAAATGAGCGTTTCTCTCTCGGACGGAAGTTGGTGATTGCCGAGGCCCCGCTCTTCCAAGCGCGCGCCAAGGAGTTCTCCGGCTCTAGCCCGGTCTGCCATGATTATACTGCCGACGGAAAATATGCTTACGTGACGCTGGGTCCAGCGCTGTCCAACGGTGGCCTGTTGATCTTCGACGTGGAAGCGTTTCAATTGACAAAGGTGTATCCGGTGAGCGAACTTTCGGTAAACTGCGGGACGATGCGCTCGCCCGACGGAACGAAAATGTACCTCAACGGTGGCTCGATGGACGCCGGCCACTGGTACGTGTTCAATACGCGCACCCACGAGCCCATTCCCGACAAAAACGGCGAGGTGCGCCGGAGCAGCCGAGGCACCGATGCCCATGGCGTGTGGCCCACGCCCAACGGAAGCGAATTGTGGATGGTCAACCGGGCTACCAGCAATGCGATCGTCATCGATCCTCGAACCGATGAGATTATCGCCGAGATCGCGCATGTGGGTCCCTCGCCCGATATCATGACCATCTCGCCAGACAACCGCTACGTCTTCATCACCCTGCGGGGACCGCAGCCACGCAGCGGACCGCATGCCATCGCTGGCACCCGGCCTGGGATTTCCATTGTCGATGTAGCGACTCGCGAGGTCGTGACCATCCTCGAACCCGCCAAAGGGGTAGAGGAGAGCGATTTCCATGGTATTGGGCTGGTACGCCGCTGAGGCGTTTAATGGGCCTTTGATTCCTCAGGTTTCAGTTGATTGAAGAACGCTGCCCTTTGCCCATCCTCCTGACGGACTCCCTCCTGTCACTCTGAGCACAAAGAGAGTAGAGAGGGAACAGCTCGACAGGAGGGAGAAGAAACAATGGGAGCGGAGCGGGTAGCATATCGCTGGTGGGTGCTGGTCAATACGTTCCTGATTTTCACCGTTGCGTTCGGCATGGGATGGACCTACATCGTCATGCTCGTGTCTGCGGTCTTGCAGGATCTCAGCTTAACCATCGAGGACTGGGGAGCGCTGTGGTCAGCCATTTCTTTCGGGACCGTCCTGTGTGCGCTCATCGGTGGCGTCTTAGGTGATCGCTTTGGTATTCGGCTGACCGTAGGGTTTGGTGTCCTTTTCATGGGCCTCTTTCTGACCTTGCGTGCTTCTGCGACCAGTTTTTCCACGTTTTATACATGGATGTTTCTCTTTGGTGTCGCCTTGGCTGTGACCTTCTCCAATGTGCCAAAAGCCTTGGGGATGTGGTTTCCACCGGAGGAATTCGGCTTTGCCAACGGCGCAACCCAAGGCGGCTATGGCGCAGGTGCAGGCCTGGCGACGGTCCTGACCCCCCTGCTCGTGGATCTGTTTGGCGGATGGCGTAACCTGACGTCTCTCTTGGGCATCCTCACCATGGTACTTGGGCTGTTGTGGTTGGGGACTGTACGGGATCGTCCCACAACAGTACCTCAGCGAGGAAATCAGCTAGGAGTGGGAGAAGCCCTGCGTCAGGTCCTCAAGGTGAGAGATGTGTGGATCGTCGCAGGATGCTACTTTCTGTTTCTGGGCGGCTATATTGGTCTGATTGGCTACGCTCCGACCTATTTTGTGACCGTGCAGGGGATGACGGCTCCTGCCGCCGGCGCGGTGCTCTCGATCGTGATGTGGGCCTACGTGCCGGGCACGTTCATTCTGCCCACACTGTCGGACCGGATCGGCCTGAGAAAAGTTTTCTATTTTCCTGGCATGTTGGCAACGGGAATCTTGATTGTTGTAGCTGCCTACGCACTGGGGATCTCCCTTTGGATTGTGGCTGCGCTGTGGGGGTTCATGGCTGGAGCCGCGGCCATTGCGTTCGTGGTCCCGCTGGAGATGGAAGGCGTGGGGCCGACGTTGGCAGGCTCAGCGTTGGGCGTTGCGGTTACCGCTGGGTACCTCGGTGGCTTTCTTGCCCCGCTGATCTGTATGAGCCTGGTCAACGTGACCCCGGTGGCCGGCTTTGCGTTCGGCGGTGTGTGCTACGCGCTCTCCGCGCTGCTCTTCTTGCTGCTCAAAGAAACTGGACCACGGGCGCGGCTGCTCTCTTCGCGCTCACGAGCGTAGCGGTCGATAGAAGGCGCGGATGTCTTGGACCAATTGTTGCGGTTCTTCCATCGGCGCAAAGTGCCCGCCAGCGGTCATCACGGTCCAGCGTTGCAAGTTGTAGTACTGCTCCGCCCAACGCCGGGGCATAATAATCACTTCGCGCGGAAAGATCGCCACTCCGGTTGGTGCCTCGACCACAGGCGTGCGCTGATGGACTGGTGTCCACAGATGGTGGCGTGCCTCGTAATAGTAACGCACAGAGGTGACGAAGCTCTCAGTTACCCAGTAGATCATCATGGTCGTCAGCAAATCATCTTTGGAGAATCGTCGTTCCACATCTCCGTTACAGTCACTCCAGTTCCGCCGTCGCTCGAGAATCCAGGCGCATAAACCCACTGGCGAGTCATGCAGACCGTATGCCAGCGTTTGTGGATCTGAGGTCTGCACGGCGACATGGCTGGTTATGGTTCCCGTGGCTTCTTGAGTGCGTGCGTACCATTGCTTCTCGTCTGCGCCATACTCACTTTCGGT
>CAZCWX010000724.1:0-15432 GCA_964502465.1 uncultured Enterobacteriaceae bacterium
AAGCCTTCAGCCTGCCTATCCATGACAATTGGTGGCAGACCGAGACCGGTGGCATCATGATTGCCAACTATGCTGCGATGGACATTCGACCAGGCTCCATGGGACGCCCCTTACCAGGGGATGGCACAGTCGAGGAGATCACCAAACCTGGGATTGAGGGAGAACTCGCGCTTCGGCCAGGCTGGCCCTCGATGTTTCGCGGCTACCTGCATGAAGAGGAACGTTACCGCAAATGTTTTGCCGGCGGCTGGTACCTCACCGGTGACCTCGCCAAGCGTGATGCCGATGGGTACTTCTGGTTCGTCGGGAGGGCCGATGACGTCATCAAGTCGTCTGGTCATTTAATCGGTCCCTTCGAAGTAGAAAGCGCACTCATGGAACATCCTGCAGTCGCTGAGGTTGGCGTCATCGGCAAACCCGACCCCGTAGCAGGAGAAATTGTTAAGGCGTTCGTGGCGCTCAAAACCCACTACGAACCGAGTGAAGATCTACGGCGTGATCTGCTGGGTTTTGCCCGGAAACGACTTGGCGCAGTGGTCGCGCCCAAAGAGCTTGACTTTGTGGCTAGCGTTCCGAAGACGCGGAGTGGCAAAATCATGCGCCGACTGCTCAAAGCCCGCGAGCTTGGCTTATCTGAAGGCGACACCTCTACATTAGAGAGTGAATGATGTGTTTTCTCTTCCATTGTGAACTCTACAACCCCCATATTCGTGCTTCGACAGGCTCAGCACGAACGGTCATTTCCTGGCGGTTCCTACACTAACCCGATCACCCTGAGCTTGTCGAAGGGTGACGGCATGGTACGAAACCTGAGAGAGCGCGAAGAATGGCCCTACAAGTAAATTCCCAACAGCCTCCCCTGGAACGTCATCACTCCTTGTTCCTGCTGCGAGAGATGTTACGCATCCGTCGCTTCGAAGAGAAGTGTGCAGAGCTCTATAGTGCCGCCAAGATTCGCGGGTTCCTGCACTTATATATTGGTGAGGAGGCGGTGGCGGTTGGCGCCATGCAAACCCTTGAGCCTGATGATGCAATTGTCACGACCTATCGTGAGCACGGGCACGCTTTAGCGCGTGGTGTCTCGGCTGCATCGATCGTGGCCGAGATGTATGGCAAGCAAGAAGGCTGCAGCCGAGGCCGTGGTGGCTCCATGCACCTCTTTGATGCAGCCACGCGCTTTTACGGTGGGAATGCCATCGTTGGTGGTGGGTTGCCGCTGGCAGTGGGGTTGGCTCTCGCCGATAAGATGCAAGGACGCCAACGGGTGACCGCGTGCTTCTTCGGCGAAGGGGCAGTTGCTGAAGGGGAATTCCATGAGTGCATGAACCTGGCCGCTCTCTGGGAGCTCCCTGTGCTGTTCTGCTGCGAGAACAACCTCTATGCGATGGGGACCGCCCTCACACGTTCTGAGTCGGAGCTCGATCTGTGTCTGAAGGCGACAAGCTACGAGATCCCCGCCTGGCCAATCGATGGCATGGACGTTGTCGCCTGTGAGGAGGCAACCCAGCGCGCGGCACTCGCTGTGCGGTCTGGTGGGGGACCGTACTTTCTGGAGTTCCGCACCTATCGCTTTCGTGCTCACTCCATGTTTGACCCCCAACTCTATCGTAACAAACAGGAAGTTGAGGAGTGGAAAAAGCGTGACCCCATCACCACCTTTCAAGCGCGCCTGCAAGCCCAGGAGTTGCTGAGTGACGAAGACCTCAAGTGCATTGAAGACGAGATCGCAGCAGAGGTCGCCAAAGCGATTGAATTTGCCGAAGCAGGCACCTGGGAGCCGGTCGAAGACCTCACCAAGTTTGTCTATTCCGAAAGGAAGGAATCATAATGGCAGAGGCAAAGACTGTCCGGATCACATACCGGGAAGCGATCCGACAGGCAATCCGCGAGGCGCTCCAGCGTGACCTACGCGTATTTCTCATGGGGGAAGACGTCGGCCGCTACGGCGGCTGCTTCGCGGTGAGCAAGGGATTGTTGGAAGAGTTTGGATCAGAACGTATCCGCGACACGCCGCTGTCAGAGTCAGCTTTCGTCGGCGCTGGCATTGGCGCGGCGCTGGGCGGGATGCGACCCATCGTGGAGATCATGACGGTCAACTTCAGCTTGTTAGCGCTCGACCAAATCGTCAACAACGCTGCGACCATCCTCCACATGTCCGGTGGCCAGTTCAATATTCCCCTAATCATTCGTATGACAACCGGCGCTGGACGACAGCTTGCAGCCCAACATTCACACAGCCTGGAAGGGTGGTACGCGCACATCCCGGGTATGAAAGTCTTGACCCCAGCCACACTGGAAGATGCTCGTGGCATGTTGTGGACAGCCTTACAGGATCCAGATCCCGTGCTGATCTTCGAACATGGTGGGTTGTATAATATGGAAAGCGAATTGGCAGTGGACGCTGGCGCAGTGGATATCGACAAAGCAGGGGTGCGACGACCTGGCACGGATGTGAGCCTGATTACGTATGGCGGGACGCTTGGGAAGACGTTGCAAGCCGCTGAGGAACTGGCGGGAGTGGGAATCAACGCTGAGGTCGTCGATCTTCGCATCTTACGACCGCTTGATACCGAAACCGTTCTCGATTCTGTCACTCGCACTCACCGGGCAGTCATTGTTGACGAAGGCTGGCGGAGTGGAGGCATCTCAGCTGAGATTAGCGCACGTATCATGGAGGGGGCGTTCTACGAACTCGACGTGCCGGTGGCACGGGTGTGTAGTGCTGAGGTACCAATACCGTACGCGAAGCATCTCGAAGAGGCGGCACTCCCGCAGGTTCGAACAATTGTCGACACTGTACGCCAGATGGTAGGTGTCCGTGGCTGAATTCCGCCTGCCTTCCTTGGGTGCCGATATGGAGGCCGGCACTTTGATTCAGTGGCTCGTCAAGCCGGGCGATATGGTCAAGCGTGGAGACATTATCGCCGTGGTGGATACGGAGAAAGCCGCGATCGAAATTGAAGTGTTCGAAGCAGGGGTCCTCCAGACCATCCTTGTGCACGAAGGTGAAAAGGTGCCGGTGGGAACTATTCTCGCACTGATCGCGACTGATGGTGAGCTAACGCCTGCCGGTGCACCGGCTGAGGCCAAGCCAAAACCTGCAGCGCCACCGCCAGAAGCGGCTCCGGCACCACCACCGCCACCGTCTCCCCCTGTGGAGAAACCTGTACCGCCTAGAGCCCCACAGGTGCCGTCTGGCCGTTTGCGCGTTTCACCCCTCGCCATGCGAACAGCTATAGAGTTGAGGGTTGATCTCACCACGGTGAAAGGAACAGGCCCAGACGGGGCTCTCACCAAAGCTGATGTCGAGAGGGCTGCCGCAGCGCAGGCTGCTCCAGCGGTCGCACCAGCCGTGGTGCCGCCTCCAACTGTTCCACCAGTTGAAGAGGCCAAAGGAGTCTTGCCAGCCAAGCCAGCCGTCACACCAGTGGACCGTCACGCAGCGATGCGCAAAGCGATCGCTGCTGCCATGGCTCGCTCCAAGCGCGAGATCCCCCATTACTACCTCGGGACCCATATCGATATGAGCCGGGCTCTGGCCTGGCTGCAGGCGGAGAACCTCAAGCGACCGGTAACCGAGCGGTTGCTCTCTTCGGTACTCCTCTTGAAGGCTGTGGCTGTAGCCGTGCACGAGGTCCCTGAAATGAACGGCTTTTGGGTGGACGGGACATGCAAATCCAGCGAAGCGGTCCACGTTGGAGTGGCGATCTCGTTGCGCCAAGGGGGACTCATCGCGCCGGCAATTCACGATCTCGACAAGAAAAGCCTTGACGAAATTATGGGAAACCTGCGCGACTTAGTAAAGCGGGTGCGCGCTGGTGTGTTGCGCAGCTCCGAAATCGCTGATGCCACGATCACCGTGACCAGCTTGGGTGAGCAGGGCGTCGAAACGGTCTTCGGCATCATCTACCCGCCGCAAGTTGCTCTCGTCGGTTTCGGGAAAGTGACCGAGCGACCGTGGGCAGCCCAGGGTATGATTGGTGCAAAACCGGTGATCATGGCGACACTGGCAGCCGATCACCGTGCCAGCGACGGCCATCGCGGGGGGCTCTTCCTTGCTGCGATTGACCGCTTGTTGCAGGAGCCGGAGAAGTTATGACGGACACTGAGATCAAGGTACTCGTACTCCGGGTGCTCGGGGATATTGCGCCTGAAGCCGAATTGGACCAGATCGATCCGACGGTCGATTTGCGGGAGCAGGTGGACCTCGACTCCATGGATATCCTGAACCTCATGATCGGTATCCACGAGGCAACCGGAGTCGATATTCCCGAAGCAGATTATCCACAGATGGCCAGCCTCAATGGCTGCGTTGCGTACCTGCGCTCGCATCTGCAAGCGTGCTGATTCACAGGAGGAACCAATTCGTGCGAGTGCGTAATCGCGAGTATGCTACCCATCTCCTGGCGGAGCGAAGAGTACATGCACCGTCGTGACCGGCGTTCGGCTCGCACGTCACCACAAAAGGAATTCCGATGTGAGGCGGAGAACCATGCGGACATCCGCTATCCCATCAGCGACGGAAGGCGAGGCGCGCCAAGGCGGCTTGGAGTTCGCCGGGTTTTAAGGGCTTGGAGACATAGTCATCCATCCCCGCCGCCAGACAGCGCTCTTTGTCCCCCTTCATCGCATAGGCCGTCATGGCGATAATCGGAAGATGCGTTGGGACGGCGTGCGCACCGGCGCGGATGGCGGCGGTGGTGGGAACTATGCCAGCGGGCTTGAAGCCACGGGTGCTGGCGTATGGGCCCATTCCTGGCTGTGACATCGGGATAATGGCATGGGCCATAGAGTAAGAGGGTTAGTCGAGGAGGGAGCCAAGCCCTCCTCAATGTTGATCGTGTCTCGGAAGGAGTCGAACGCCGCCTTGAGGAGTGTGCGGAAGCACTGCTTCGCCGCCTGCTGGTTCCGGCGGCGTTGGACCAAGATAGCGAGCACGGTGCCGTCTTGTTCGACTGCCCGCCACAGATAATACCGCTCACCCTAGATGGTGAGCGCCAGTGCGTCTTGGTCATCTCCAATTGCTATCGCTCTCAATCGGTCTGGCGCTTCGCCATCAAACGCCTTGCGGCTCTACAATTTGCCTAATGCTTATCCGTGGATGCAGGTCTTTTCAAGGAATGCCATGGCCATTACACGACCGGAACCTCTTCGGTGATAAAAGAAATACATTTGCTTAGCTCAACAAATTTCAACTCGTCGGGGCGAATAATTTCCAGGTAGCGGGGCTCGTGAAAGGCTTTGACCAGATCCTCCACGCTGTCGAACCATAATTCCGCGATCCCGTCATACTCGCCAGCTGCACCCAGTGGCGCTGCCCCCTGGACAAGGTGACACTGCACGTACTTTCTGACATGGCGTATGAACTCTGACACGCTTTTCACCACGGTACCATGGTGATTCCGCCAATACGCATCAAATTCTTCCCAGGTCATTCCAGCTTTGCGTTTTGCGCAGATGATGTACTTGATCATCGTGTATCCTCCCAAGGTAAAATCGACGGCGACTACAGACGGTCGTCTGAGTTTCGCTCCATCTCCAAACGATAGGGTCATAGTGGAGTACAACGCCTGAGGTTCGTCCCATTCAACTAGACCGTCCTGGTGGCGCTCTGAGCGTTGTGCTGCCGAAGACAATATCCAGGAGGCCTTGCACTCCATAGTTATGCGGTCAAGCCATAGAGACGGGCGGCGTTGCCTGCCACCATCTGGTAGACTTCCGTCTCCGGAATCCCCGCAAAGTCTCTGGCAATTTGCTCCTGCGAGCGTGGGAACGTTCCCTCGGTGTGCGGATAGTCGGAGCCCCACATCAGACGTTCCACGCCGATCAGCTCCCGGGTCAGCACCCCCGCCCGGTCATCTTCGAACGTTGCCCAGAACTGGCGCTTAAAGTAAAAGCTCGGCGCCTCGTCGACCTTGGGCTCCATCCAGTGGCGATGATCAGCCCACCAGTGATCCATCGACCGCAGCACCGAGGCCACCCAACCAATACCTCCCTCCACCAGCACAAAGCGCAGCTGAGGATACCGTTGGGGGACGGCGCCCCAGATGAGATCCGCCATCCCCCGTTGCATCGCGCAAATTTTGGTATCGATAAAACTTTTGCCGACCCCCATCCGAGCCGCCTTCTTCATGAAGGGTTCGTCGGTCCCAACGTGCAGCGCCACGATCAAGCCCAGCTCCTGCACGGTCGCCCACAGTTGTGCGTATGCCGGCTCGCTATACGACCGGTTGGCGACCTCGGTGGGGATCATCACTGAGCGTAGCCCCCGCTTGGCCGCCCGCGCGGCCTCTTCGATCGCCCACTCGATCGGCCCGCGCATCGGTAACAACGCGGCCCCCAAGAGCCGGGTGGGAGCGGCCACGCAGAACTCACTCAGCCAGTCGTTATAGGCGCGGTAACACGCGCGCACATAGGCCGGATCAGGGGCAGACGTGATGAACAGGCCGAGCCCAGGGTACAGGACTTCGGCGCGCACATGATCCAGGTCTTGGTCGGCTAAGCGCGCTTGGGGGTCCCATGCTCCGGGCCGCGTCGCCGCATGCCGATAGCCCTCGGCAGAGGTGATCTTCCCAGCGATTTTGTCATCGATGGCCACCCCTTCGAGTCCCACCGGGATCGGCTCAAACCCGTCAATCAGATAGTAGTCCCCGTTCGGGCGCGATTCGACGCGCGGGGCCCGGTCCCGAAATTGGCGGTCTAACCGGGTCGTCCACAAGTCGCTTGGCTCCACAACATGTCCGTCAGCGGAAACATAGCCCCCATTGATACTCACCATAAAGCAGACCTCCTTTCCTGTCTTGAGGAACGTATGCGCGAAGGCCCTCCCCTCTCTCCCGTCGACAGGAGAGAGGAGGAAAAGCTACCCGCGCTGTCTATTGGTTATCGTAGTGAATTTCTTGCGTGACTGCAGTAATCGTCTTGGCCGCGGGATCGAAAGGACTGAGGGTTTCTCGGCTGTTGTCCCGGTTCAAGGAAGCGGGAGTGAATCTGCGTGCTTTCTCCGGCTTTCCCCAGGGGCGGCGCGCCCAGATTGATTTCATCCCGGCCGATTCTGCGGCGTTTGGCACCGCGGCGAGGAAAGCGAAACTCAAGCTGCTGGGACCCAAGACCGGGTTTCTTATCCAAGGGGAGGAGTGGATTGGTTTGGTGGCAGAGGTCATGTCAGTATGTGGAGCCTACGCAGGAAGGAATCCAGGATCTTGTCATGTCCCCGACCTTCCCGCTCCGCCTCATCTTCTGTTGACCGGGATTCCGAGTTAATTCGAGAATACGTCCACTTTGGCTCGTGATGCCCACCCTTCTTCGTAGGGCGCAGCCATACGGCCGAACGCTCGTAGGTGTTTAAATTTCCACGTGCCGTTGATTTTGACATAGTCGTCTTCGTAGCGGGCCGCGAGCCAGAGCTGGCGATTGCCTTTGCGGAAGGTGAAGGGACCCAGGAAGTACCAGCTCGCGTGCGCCTCGGTGCCGTTCACCTCGATGCGCGGATTGAAGACATTGTGCTGTGAAAAGCTGATCCGCTCGGCGAAGCTCTTGAACAGCTTGCGAATTTCCGCGTGACCCTGCGCGTGCCCTACACCCTTTCCTTCCCAAATGCCATCGTCGGCAAAAATCGTCACAATCCGGTCCTGGTTATGATCGTCATCGCAAATATCGCAGTATTCAGCTTTGAGCTTCTTGATCGCCTCGATGTCCTGGAGGATGGTGAGGTGCTTTTCAAGTTCCGCGCTCTCCATGATTGCAAACCTCCTTAAGATTCACAGGTAATGAAAGTAGAAACTATAGCCGACTTCAAAGCGCACCTCAATGAGCACGGAGCAATGGTACTGTCCGAATTAGGACACCCTGCCCACCAAACTAGGACACTTCAGCCCAAATGAGGACGGTACCCGACTCGGTTTTCTCGGCCAAGCCTCAGGCGATCCAAAGAATAGGGTGCGCTCTAGGAGCCAACCTCCTCTGTCTCCGCGGTGCTGCCTGAAAGCGTCCTTAGGACATATATTCCAAAAGACTTGTTGTCAAGAAGGCAAATTCCCGCTACAAGAGGGCGCAAAGCGTTGTGGCTGCGAAGGAGACATGTATGACTGAGCAACGGGTGTTCACGGAACGCGACGATCGCTTCCACTTCGAAGAGATGGCCGGCGACTGGTGGGCGACCGAGACCGCGTGGTTCTCGTTCTGCCACCCAGAACGCCGCTTGGGCGGTTGGCTCTACACGATTGTGCGGCCCAACATCGGCACGGTTGCGGGGGGCGCCTGGATCTGGGACCATTCGGCGCATCTGCCGTGGGAGGTGCTCTATTCAGCCAACTACACTGCCCTTCAACTTCCACGAGATCAAGACCTCAACGACATTACCTTGCCGACCGGCGTCTCGATCCGTGTGATTGAGCCCTGTACGTCGTATGCACTGGGTTACAACGATGGTCCGCGCCTCCAGGCGTCGTTGCGCTTCGAGGGCGTGATGCCGCCGGAGCCCCTCACCGGCACCGGCTCGACCTTCGGGCGCTCACAGCATTTCGATCAGATCGGACGCGTGAGCGGAGAGATCGTGCTGCATGGGGAATCCCTCGCCATTGATTGTCTGGCGGTGCGGGATCGCACCTGGGGGCGTCGCCCGGAGGATCGCCCGCGCCAAGCGGCGTACGTGACCGGCGTTGCGAATGCTACGCATGGGTTCCTGGCGGTGACGAATGTGGAGGCCGAGCGCAACCCTGTGGCCTATGGTTTTCTACGACGTGACGGCCGCACCGTACGACTAGTCCAGGGCGAGCGATGGATCGAGCGTGACGCCGCGAACGGCTGGATCACGCGCATTAAAATCCACGCCAGCGACGCCGAGGGGCGCGAGCTTGTGGCTGTCGGCGACTCGGTGAGTCGCATTATCATCAATCGCCACACCTTTATCGACATCAACAGTCTGGTGCGCTGGAGTCTCAACGGTGAAATCGGGTGGGGAGAGGACCAAGATATGTGGCCTGTGCATCACTGGTCCCGCCTCCGTCGCACCGCGCACAGCTAACAGGCTCGCAGCTGCTGTTTAGTAGGCGACGGGGAGGCTCTTCGCGCCCCGCACCCACAGCAATGGCAACCAGTTGGTATCGGGTGCGAGTCGGTGGATATGCGGCATCCTTTCAAAGACGGTGGCCAGTGCAATGACGGCCGTTTTGCGCCCGATTCGTGCGCCAGGACAGTAGTGTGGGCCGATAAAAAGATAGGTGTCCGTCGGTATTGCGGTGGATATCGAAGCGGGCGGGATTGGGAAAGGGTCGCTCGTCTCAGTTCGCGGAGCTGAAGTACGACATCACATACGAACCGCCGAGGATGATCGTGTTGTGCAGCTCGCTGTCTTGTGTCGCGGTTTGGAAGACCAAATTGACTGGAGACCAACATTCACCATGCATGAACGGGCCAAGGTGCATCCCGGCGCTGCTCGCTGAGCAGTCACACTGGCGGATTCCTCCGTCATCTGCCACTCCCTGGAGGACCGCTATCCAGAGTCCATGCTCTACCCTGCCAATATCATCGAGCATGCCCGCGACCGGTGGCTTGAGGAGTGTGCTGATTCACGCATAAGTCAGGGGTGCATTTGGTGATTGTTCAATCAAGTGGCCATCAAGCTTCTGCCGCGACTGGGTGAACATTGATTTTCTGGCCATCGCTGATATACGTGAGAAAACACGTAAGGAGGACATCTATGGCGAGTCCACAATTGCAAACGGCGATCGCGGCGTTCAAGTCGGTAGGAGAAAAAATGACCAAAGCCGCGAACATGGCAGAGATGCGTGCGGTCATGGAAGAAATCTCGGCCTTTCCTTCCGCCGGAGAAACCCAGTGCACACCGGTCAATGTTGGTGGCGTCCCGGCTGAGTGGATTGTCGCTCCCGGTGCGGCAGAATATCGAGTCCTGTTGTACCTCCACGGTGGCGGCTATGTAATGGGATCAATTAACACGCATCGCGAGCTGGTGGCGCGCCTGTCAAAGGCGGCCGGTGTCCGAGGGCTGGCTCTTGACTATCGCCTCGCGCCGGAAAATCCCTTCCCTGCCGCAGTTGAGGATGCGACCACCGCGTATCGTTGGCTGTTAGCGCAAGGGATCAAGCCTGCCCACATCGTGGTCGCTGGCGACTCCGCGGGCGGAGGACTGGCCCTGGCGACCTTACTGGCGCTGCGAGATGCCAAAGATCCACTGCCAGCGGCCGGCGTATGTATCTCACCATGGGCAGATATGGAAGGGACTGGAGAGTCGATGAAGACCAGGGCAAAAGTTGACCCAGTCGTGCAACTGGAAGGCTTGCAAGGCATGGCAAAATTGTATCTTGGCGGCAAAGATCCGCAGACCCCACTTGCCGCGCCGCTTCATGCGGACTTCCGTGGATTACCGCCTCTCCTCATTCAGGTCGGAGATGCCGAAACCCTGCTTGACGATGCCACCCGCGTAGCCGAGCGCGCGAAGAGTGCTGGTGTCAAGGTCGATCTGGCAGTGTGGCCTGAGATGATTCACGTCTGGCATCTCTTCGCACCGATTTTGCCTGAGGGCCAGCAGGCGATTGAGAAAATCGGCCAGTTCATTCGTGAGCGCACGGCTTGATAGCGAAGAGTGCTTCGAACTTCAACGTTTTCCGGTCACCTTGAGATAGCTCTCATCTTTAACCTGCAGTGCGGGGGTGGGTTTTGAATCTGCCCCCGCGAAGCTCTCACCCAATAGTGTTCGGCTCATTTTTTGCTTGGCGGTGCAGTGAGATGCAAGCGATCGATATGGGCAATCACTTCCCTCGTAGTGGCCCAGCCACTGAGATAGAAACAGAGCAGTTCGTACGTCCGTTTGGTCGGGGCCCGGCCCACCCACAACTGGATGAGCAAGCTAGCAATCAACGCTATATAGACCTGCAGCCGCACCCCATTCTCACTCTGACTGAGCAGATGGCGACACCCCAGGATGCATTTGAGCCAGCGGAAGAAGAGTTCCACGGTCCAGCGATAACGATAGGCCAGGGCAATCAGGTCGGCTGCCAGGTCCAGCCGGTTGGTGACCAGCACCATTTCCACCGGCGTGCCGTCAGGATGGACGTTGTCGGTGGCCACCCGCACCACGCGCAAGGGCTGCGCCGCACAGGGGCGATGATGCGCGGTGCCCAGGCGGCGCAGCACGACGTCGCTCGTCACCCCCGCTGCCCGCGCCCCCGCCGACAGCGCCTGTTCCTGCCCGACCTCATAGGCCGCGTCTTCCTTGACGCGCGCGACAAAGCTGCAGGGCAGCGCGTGCAAGTCGGCAAACAGCTCGTAATCCACATACCCGCGGTCAAAGACGTAAAACCCACCCGGCTGCACCAGTCGCCGTGCCTCGGCCCGTTCCGCGCCGCTACCCGCCGTGACCGTGACGCCCACCGGCATCTGGCGCAAAGCAGCAAAGGCCACGTGCAGCTTGGCCGCCCGATGCTGCGCGTCTTGCCACACTGCCCATACCATCCGCGGCAGCGCCGGCAGTAAGCTGCCATCAATCGCCACCAAGTCCCGCAACAACGCCGCGTCTCCCTGGAGCAGCGCGGGATTGCCCTGCGGTGCTCGCGTCCAGGCCCGCAACGCCAACTCGCTGATCACGTCCTGGAGCAAGGCGGCCTCAAAGACCGTGGCGGCCTCACTGAGCGACCCCAGCGCGGTGCGCTGTACCCCCCAGCGGCGCTGGACGTAGGCCAAGGTAGTCAGTTGTTGGAGGCCGCGCAGACTGGTGACCGTGGGCGTGAAGAAATACACCAACAACAACGTCGCATAGTGATCGTAGAACAACTGGCGGTTGCCCGCCCGATCCCGCTCGGTGGTCGCCCCATGCAGGCGCTCCAGGAGCTGGCCGACCAACCGGACGTACTTGAAGCCTTGGACAACGGGCGGGGCAGCCTCCCCCGCCGCTTTCTCCTCTCTCTTCCCCAAGCGACTCTGCTTTTTCTTCATAACAATGCAGTGTATGAGAATATGAACCCCCTGACAAATTTCGTGCCGAACACTATTGGCTCTCACCTTGTTGGGGTGGGGAATGTTGGTGCGACCTCTTATGCAGTTGCTGCGGGATGAATGCGCATTGTCGAAGCCATTCTGCGTAACCAAAATACGGTACTGTCGGTTTCGAGTCCTGTGTATGACTACTCCGGTATCAATGATGGTTGTCTCAGTTTTCCAACCATTGTGAACCGAGGAGGCATCGAGCGCGTGTTGTGGCTGGAGTTGAATGCTGAAGAGCAAGAGGGCTTACGCCGATCGGCGGCAGTCTTGAAAGACGTCATCGCGCAATTGGGATTGCCTTAAGGTATGATAAGGGAGTCGCTACTGCCATATCTCCCGCTAAGGGCCCAGTCGGACTAAGACGAGCAGTTGGGCCGTCACTACGCGGAGCAACATGGTCAGCGGATAGACAGTCGCGTAGGAAATGGCAGGTGCATCACTACCGCTGATCGTATTCGAGAATGCAAGTGCTGGCGGATCAGTCATGCTCCCTGCTAGAAGACCGCACAGAGGCGCATAATTCATACCGAATCCCACGCGGGCGATTATCCCGATGATTAACAGTGGGACAGTCGTGATTATTCCCGCACAGACCATCCAGTACACACCGTCACCGTTAACCAGCACTTCCACAAAGCGTTCCCCCGCTGAAAGCCCAACACAAGCCAAGAACAGCGAAATCCCAAACTCACGCATAGCAATGTTCGCATTAGGGGGCATATAAAAAACGAGAGAACCGAGGTGGCCAAGCCTGCCTATGATAATAGCAGCGATGAGCGGCCCACCCGCCAGGCCGAGCTTTACTGGTACCGGAATCGCTTCGAAGTGGATCGGCAGGCTCCCAAGGAACACCCCAAGCGCAAGACCTATAAACACGCCGATAAATCGGGTGTGGTTAAGTTCTTGGATCTCGTTGCCAACAAACACGGTCACCTGCTGAATCGATGGTTCTGTGCCCACTACTTGTAGAATGTCACCAAATTGGAGTTTGAGATCGGGTCGCGCCGCCATTTCCAAGCCAGCACGGGTGATCCGTGTGACTGTCACGCCGTATATCTGACCAAAACCGAGTTCGCGTAACGATTGGCCGAGAACCTCACCACGAGTCACAACAAGCCGACTGGAAGTGACTTCTCCTGTGGCCTGCATCAGATCTTCTGTACTCTCGCTTCCGATAATCAGTCTGAATTGAGCGAGTTTGTCTACAGGGCCGACGGTGAGGATCAGGTCGCCACAGTGGAGCACCCTGGTTGTAAGGGCGGGGTGCACTGCTTGTTCACCTGCCGGCCGAATCCGGGAGACCACGATCCCGAGTTCATTGAGACCAGGGATTTGCTGGACGGTCAGCCCCTCCAGGTTTGGATTATCCACTCGCAAAGCAAGACGCGCGATATGTTCCTGACTGCCGCGTTGCTCTTGCTCAAACGCCTGGGCTTCCCGTGTAGCATCAACATGAAACAGCGACCGCAAGAGCAGAAGGGAAGCAATGATACCGAGGATGCCGAACGGATAAGCAACCGCGTAGCCCACACCTGGTGGTGCAGCGGTCGGACTGACACTGATACCGCGCAAGGCCTCCTGTGCGGCTCCGAGCGCTGGCGTGTTCGTTGTAGCGCCACAGTATAACCCCACTGCCGTTTCCATGGGGATCCCAGCGATGGTCACTAGCACGACTGTGATAAGCGCACCCATAAGAACGATGGCTGCCGCCATAACGTTTAACTGCAGTCCCTGTTTCCGCAGTGAGGACAGAAAACCTGGTCCCATCTGCATGCCTATAGTGAAGACAAACAAGATCAGGCCGAACTCACGGATGAACGACAAAATGTTGGGGTCGATGGTGAAACCGAAATGTCCAAATATGATGCCAGAGAACAACACACCGGCGATACCCAAACTGATTTTACCAACCTGCACCGAGCCTAAGCCGAGTCCGAGCGCCGCCACTAACGAGAGCACCAGTACTGCATTGGCTATAGAGTGGTGGTGAAGCAGGTCCCAAAACAAAGTCATGGGTACAGCCTTCCTTTACCGTTGTCAAAGGATTTGTGCTGTCTCGACAGGCACGGGAGCCTCCGGGTGACGAGGGACGAGGCGGGGTGTGTACTCTGAGGGCAGCACTGGTACGCCATATAAGTATCCATATTAGGACCTGGGCAAGAATAACTGGGTCAATTCTTGTGGTGCGGGCCTCTGGCCTGCCCTTCACAATGCAGGCGGGACGCCTGCACCACAATATGAGAACGATCAACTTATTTCTGCTCGGCTCCTTACTTACTGCGCACCTCGTTAACCGTGGATAGTAAATTTCACATCAAGGATCTCAATAAAACAATCGCTGAGACCGAACTTCCCTGCTTAGAGATCTTATCATAACACTGGGTTGCGGACAGAACCTTTCTATGTTGGTATTT
This sequence comes from uncultured Enterobacteriaceae bacterium, assembly GCA_964502465.1. GTDB lineage: Bacteria > Desulfobacterota > Binatia > Bin18 > Bin18 > CAZCWX01. Next base: position 14,415 of record CAZCWX010000724.1, read on the forward strand.
GTTGACTGTGGCTCATCACCAGTGAACGGTTCGCACCTGCTGCGGTTTTGCTGAGAGCCTTCTCCTTGACTCCGGAGACTGATACATTAGTTTCTATGCTTCTTGTGAAGGAGGTTTACTATGGCGATTAAAGTAGGCATCAATGGTTTTGGCCGCATCGGCCGACAAGTCTACAAGGCGATCCGTGACCATTATGATCAGGCAATCGACGTTGTTGCGGTGAACGACATCGGCAACATCAAGATCATGGCTCACTTGCTGAAGTATGATACGAACTACGGTCGTTTTCCGGGAGAGGTTATTCCACGCGAAGATGGCTTTGTGGCTGGTGGCGATGAAGTGAGGGTCTTGGCCGAGCGTGACCCGGCGAAATTGCCGTGGAGCAAACTTGGTGTTGATATTGTTATTGAATCGACCGGCTTGTTTCGGGCGCGGGAGAAGGCAAAGTTACACCTCGATGCCGGGGCTAAGAAGGTGATTATCAGTGCTCCAGCCAAAGACGAGGACATCACCATCGTCTTAGGGGTCAACGAGAAGACGTACGATCCGGCCCGGCATCACATCATTTCTAACGCCTCGTGCACAACGAATGGGCTAGCCCCGGTTGCGAAGATCCTCTTCGATCGGTTTGGTATCGAGAAGGGCATTCTGACTACTGTGCATGCGTATACCAACTCCCAGCGACTCCTGGACCTGGAAGCGCCTGATCCACGCGATGCGCGTGCCGCAGCGATGAACATCGTTCCTTCGGAGACGGGGGCGGCGAAGGCTGTTGGCCTGGTGATCCCTGAGCTGCAAGGCAAATTTACGGGGATGGCGTTCCGCGTGCCGGTCTCCACCGTCTCGGTAATCGATTTTACGGCAGTGCTGTCAAAGAACACTACGGTCGAGGATATTAACGCCAGCGTGAAAGAATATGCCCAAGGGCCGATGAAAGGGATCCTGGCATACAGTGAAGAGCCCCTGGTGTCGAGTGACCTCAAAGGTACTCCGCACTCGTCGATCTTCAGTGCCATGG
>CAZCWX010000725.1:0-9268 GCA_964502465.1 uncultured Enterobacteriaceae bacterium
ACAGCAGGAACGGACCGGCAGGATCGGGAAATGCCGCAGTCGGCCACTCAACGAACCTGGTAAAGTTGTAGAGGAACGCAGCCTTCAACTGATATTCGCTGGGCGGGTTTTGGGCCTCCACACAGTTGGCTCCGGCAGACGCAGCGATTATGCCTAGCACAGTCAAAAGAACGCAGACCTTTCTCGCCATACGTAAGGCGGCAATTTTTATCATCGTACACAATCTTTTCTGTAAGCCCGTCCTTCCGCTTGCACTATGCATATCGTATGTCGGCCACGTGCAGCCAAAATTTTAGAACCGCCATGTCAGCTTTCCATACATACCCCGTGGCACTTCGCTAGGCAGGAGACCACCGGCAGGCCCACCAAATTCTCGATGGGTAGCCTGCGACACATTTTGCCCAACCAGGCTGAGATCCAGACGATCCGTAACCCACCACCCGAGGCGGAGGTCGAGCCGGAAATAACTGGGCACCGAAGGAATTTCGTCAGGCAGGTGGTCAACATAGTAAAGCATGGTGTCAAACTCGAAATTCCAGGGCAGGTTCAGATACGAGCGCAGGTGAAACTGGTTGCGCGGATTACTCCCTGGGAGAAATAGAGGGAAATTGGCCCCGCGCACCTGCATCTTCAACCAGGTATAGCCAGCAGACAGTCTCAGCTGGTCTGTCACAGTCCAATGCGCGGCGACTTCTACCCCATACGTCTCAGCATTGCCCTTGTTGATAAATTGTACAGGAATGACCAGATGCGGGGGAGGAGGACTGGACTCGAAGAAGGGGCTTTCGAGAATAGCGCTAATCAAAGTCCCGTACGTGTGATAGAATGTGGCCAGGTCCAGGAAGAAGCGGTCACTCGGTTGCACCCGATACCCGAGCTCAAAAGCGAGCAGGTTTTCAGCCGTGAGGTGTCGGCTGCCAAAGACAGAGACGAGGTTGAGGAGTCCGTCCTCATCAGGCACGACGGTGAGATTAAGGCGGACGTCGTTCTCAACCCTCGAGGGGACACGGACTGCGCGCGAGACAGCAACCCAGACCGAGTGGCGTTGATGGGGAGTCCACAGCAATCGTCCGCTCGGTTGGATTTCAAGCCCGCTGTAGTCGTTATGTTCAAGCTTCGTCCCCAGCGTCAGGCGCAGGCGATTTTCCATGAGGGTAATCTCGTCTTGCACAAAGCCGCTCACCAATTGGTCTGTGCGAGTGGCCGGGGAGACAGACATGAAAAAGTCTCTGGTGAAGTGTGTGCGCGTGACGCGATACTCGAGTCCCCAGAGGAGGCGGTGACGCTGACCGAACGCGAAGCCATGCTGAAAATCCACATCGAACGTGTCGACATCTTGCCGAACAAAATCCTCGCGCGTAGTCCGGTCGTAGTAAACCTGGAGTTGCCAGGAGGAACGCTCGGAGAGAAGACGGTTCCAGCGGGCCAGGATGTCTCCGCCTGCCCTGTGGTTATGTTGCTTGATCACCCGCTGAAAAGGCGGGAGTAAAGAAGCTGCTGTTATCAATGACTCATACCTGCCGTCATATATGTCTCCCTGGACCATGAGCGAGTCCCACTCTGAGGGCGTCCAGTCGAGGCGAAAGCCACCACGAAATGCGTCCCAGCCATCGTGCGCATCGTTGCCGAACGTCGCGACGAACGGGTTGCGGTCGAAATATTTGGCGTACACACGGTAGAAGAGGTCATCACCCAGCTTGCCGCCATACCGGACACTACCGAAGCCCCGTTCTTCAGTCCCGCCACCGCCAGTGATAAGGATGCCTTGGGAGTCTTTGGCATTTTTGGTGATGATGTTAATGATGCCATTGACCGCATTTGCTCCCCACAGCGTCCCGCCAGGTCCACGTATCACCTCAATGCGATCGATGTCTTCCAATAGCACATCCTGCACATCCCAATACACGCCTGCGAAGGTAGGAGTGTACACTGTGCGCCCGTCAATGAGCACCAGTAATTTATTGGCAAACTGATTATTAAACCCACGAATACTGATGGCCCAGGTATTGGCGTTAACCCGTGCGACCTGCACGCCTGGGACCATGCGAAGGGCTTCAGGAATGCTCGTGGCTCCAGATCGGCGGATATCTTCCTGAGTAACAACGGACACCGCTGCCGGCGCATCGAACTGTCGCTGCTCCTGCTTAGCGACACTGGTGACCTCAATTTGCATTAACTCCTCAAGACTGAGTTGGGTCAGGTCAGCCGTAGTTCCTTGAGCCAGGGCAAGCGTGGATTGGACCCCTACCATCGCTATCAGCGTCACCAGCAACACCAGAAAAAGAAGGAAACCCTGAGCACAGCGGTAAGCGAGCCTCATTCCTACCCCCTGAAAGATTCGTCCTTTCTATTATCTCATACCCAAGCTCCTCGGTTCAAAGGGCGAAAGACGGTGCGTTCTCCCTCTTCCTTCACCTTTACAGGGTTCCCTAGACGCTCTATGTAATAATAGATGAGTTGTCCCACTGTTGCGGAAGAGAAAGGAACGAGCATTGCACCTTGAAGCTTGATGTTCTCACCACGAACCGCTCTTCAGGGGCTTTGGCCCTTGATGACCTGCGCAAGCAAATTTTGCAGCGGGCCGAACCTGGCTCACGCATCGTTGTGGATCTGACTGGAGTGCAGACTCTGCAGAGTCTCGAGGCCGCAGCCCTCTTACGTCTGGTGGTGCTGGGAAAACGCAGAAGCGTCGAGGTCCGTTTTTCCGGTCTCTCGCCCGAGGCTCGCCAAGCTTTCACTGGCCTCACCGCTGACATCCTCGAGGATGCCGACGCCCACGTTGAACATCTCCCTCCGCTCGAAGATGTGGGGGAACGCACGCTCGAGTTTGCGGCTGCGGGTCGGCGCTTGCTGGAGATGATTGGGGAACTCGCCTACTGGTTAGTCGTCGCACCGTGGCGTGGGAAGGGGATCAAGTGGGACCGCACCCTTGAACAGATTACCAAAGTTGGCGTGGATGGCATCCCCATTGTGACATTCCTCTCCTTCCTGATCGGCGCGGTTCTCGCGCTCAACGCTGCCAGTCAGCTCCGGCAGTTCGGCGCGGCCATTTATATTGCCAATCTCGTCGGCGTCTCAATGACGCGAGAAATGGCCCCGTTAATTACCGCGATCATTGTCGCCGGTCGCAGTGGTGCAGCCATTACGGCTGAACTTGGCACCATGGTCGTGTCGGAAGAAATCGATGCCATGCGCACGATGGCGCTCAGTCCTGGACGTTTTCTTTTGCTGCCACGGGTGCTCGCACTTCTCTGTGCGGTGCCGTGTCTCACGATCCTTTCCAATCTGGCTGGCATGTTTGGCGGGTATTGGGTCGGCGTTATTGTCCTCGGGCTCGGCAGCCGCAATTATTTACAGCAGACCGCTCAAGCCTTGCTGATCAGCGACTTGATCACTGGGATGGTGAAGAGTGGGGTTTTTGCCTTGCTGATTGGACTTGTCTCCTGCTATCGTGGGTTTTACGTCCAGGGCGGTGCGGAAGGGGTCGGAACCAATACCACCGCGTCAGTGGTCACCTCGATTGTTCTCTGCATCCTCGCCGATGCCGTATTTACGACGATTTTCTTCTATCTTGAGTAACACCCATGACCACGCTTCATCAATCCGCGCCGTATGTCCAAGTTGACTCTCTCGTCGCGCGGTACGGCACTCGTACCGTTCTTGATGGTGTCTCACTCACTGCTCATCGTGGAGAAATCACTGTCATTCTGGGCGGGAGCGGCTGTGGGAAAACCACTCTCCTGCGTAACATTGTTGGTTTGTTGACTCCGGCTTCTGGGCGTGTCCTCATCAATGGCCGGGACATTCACCGCGCCTCCGAAGAAGAGCAAGCAGCGATTCTCCGAAACATCGGCATGTCGTTTCAGGGGGGGGCGTTGTTCAATTCCTTGACTCTGGAAGACAATGTTGCGCTGCCTATCATTGAGCACACGCACGCTGACCCAGACACGGCGCGTATGCTTGCTCGGATGAAGCTTGCCCTTGTCGGTCTTGACCGTGCGGCTCACCAGTTGCCGTCTGAAATCAGTGGGGGGATGAAAAAACGCGCCGCCGTCGCGCGGGCGCTTGCCCTTGACCCGGACTTGTTGTTATTCGATGAGCTCTCAGCAGGATTGGACCCCATTACAGCCCGTGGATTGGACGAATTGGTCCTCAGCCTGCGGGATCAGTTCGACGTCGCAATTCTCATTGTGACCCATGAGTTGAGCAGTATCCAGATGATCGCCGACCGAGCGGTGATGTTAGACGCTGGCAAAGTGCTCGCCGCCGGTACCCTCGAAGAGGTGCGCAACGCTGATCATCCCCAGATTCGTGCCTTCTTCGATCGAAAGCCAAAGCCGACGGCCGTCCAGCGCGGGCTGCTCGATACCCTTCTGGTAGATGGAGACTCCTATGGGAAAAACCCGGCTTAAGGTTGGTCTTTTCGTCACCGTGAGTTTTTTTCTCTTTGCAGGTGCCATCTTGTGGCTGGCAGGCTCGCGCTTTCTGCAGCCAGTTGCAACCTATCACATTCTCTTTGAGAAATCGGTGAGTGGTCTCTTGTCGGGCGCAGCAGTCGAATACCAAGGCGTCACGGTCGGCAAAGTAGAATCGGTTCGCCTGACAGAGGAAACGCCGCCTCGAGCCGCTGTCACTATCGCGGTAGAGCCAGGCACACCGATACGGCAAGACACCACGGCACATTTAGTTGGTTCTTTTGTCACCGGCATCCGCATCATCGAATTGGAAGGGGGGTCCAGTGGGGTCCCTCCTCTAGAACCAGGGGAAACAATCGCCGTCAGAGAGGGCGGATTAGAGGAATTTCGCGACCGGGCAAGTCAGATTGGTGATCGCTTTCTGAAAGTACTCATAGAAGTCGAGGAATTGCTCAACAAACAAAATCAGGTCGCTATCGCCTCGTTCTTACAAAATTTCTCTCTGCTGGCCGAGAATCTGCGAGTTTCGCTCGATGATGTCTCCACCCCAGAAACCCGTGCCTCCATGCGGGCGATGGTCGATAACCTGGCCCAGGCCGCTGCCGGGATCAAGAGCGCAACAGACGCCATCAACGAAATCCGCGAAGAAACGTTCAAAGATTTCAAAGCGACCATCATCCAACTGCGTCAAACTGCAGCAGTGACGGCAAACCTGGCCAGGGACTTCAGAAACCTGACACAAAATATCGATCACATCGTAGTCGAAAACCGTGGTGAATTCCGTCGCCTCCTTGCGAATCTCGCCGACGCGTCGCGCTCTCTGCAAGAGACTGCAGATACGATTCGCAATGATCCCTCAGAAATCATTTGGGGACAGAATCTGCCAGACAGAGAGATTCCAGACAAATGAACATGCCCATGCGGTTGTTGTGGAGTGTGGTACTCTGCAGTGTTCTCGTCAGTGGATGCGGCCTGACCAAATCGCGGCCGGCAGTGCGACACTATGCGCTCTTATTAACCGTCCCTGAGACTCCCCCCAGTGCAAGGCAATGGTCGCTCGTTGTTCGCCCATTTGTCGCACGTGACCCGTACGATCAACTGCGCATGGTCTACCGCTCGTCCCCCTACCAGGTAGACTTTTATAATTACCACCGTTGGGCGACCTCCCCTGCTCAACAGATCACTGACTGGACTCGCCGGTATCTCCGCAGTGCCGGCCAGTTCGCCAAAGTGTTTCCTACACCTGACGCCCGTGCCGATTTCGCGCTCGGTGCGGTGATCCGGCAATTCGAAGAGATCGATCATGCCGACACCTGGGAGGCGGTGCTCAGCATCGACTTTTGGCTGGCACGAGGCGATCAGCGCACCCCGGTGTGGTTCCAATCGTACACCGCCACTCAGCAAGCCGCGAAACGGAATCCTGAGGCAGTCGCTGAAGCCTTGAGCCGCAACCTGGAGAGCATCTTGGGAAGACTCACCGCAGACCTCGCCCCAGTAGTGGCCGCATTGCCACCGCCATGATAGAGGAAAAAGCTGTCAGCTATTCGCTATCAAAAACAAGGAGGATTCACGCATGACCGCAGCCGACCGTATGCCCTTTCCCGGAGTGATTGACGCCGATGGTCACATCTTAGAACCACCCGACCTGTGGGAACGATATCTGGAACCGCAATACCGGGATCGCGCGATCCGCATTAAGACCGACGAGCGTGGGCTTGAGTATCTGGAACTCGATGGCAAAAAATCGAAACTCAGTGCGCATGGAACCCTTGGCTTCCTCGGTGGTATGGGAAAAACAGCCCAAGAAACCATCCCTTCGCCAGAGCGGACGTACGTACGTGGGGCCCCGTTTGGCTCGATGGACGTGAAAGAACGACTACAACTCCTCGATCGCGAAGGCATCGAGCAGGCAATTTTATATCCAACGCTTGGTATTTTGTGGGAAGCCGAAGTCGAAGATCCCGAAATCTCTTCCGCCTATTGCCGAGCCTATAATCGCTGGATCCTCGAATTCTGTGCAGACTCTAACGGTCGCTTGCTACCAGTCGCTCACCTGTCCTTAGGAGACGTGGGAGAAGCGGTCCGCGAACTTGCACGGACAGTCACAGCTGGAGCGGTCGGCGCTTTTGTCGCTCCGTTCACGATTACCAAGAAGCCCCATGGTCATCCGGATCATGATCCTTTGTGGGCAAAGGCTCAGGAACTCGATATCCCGATTGCCATTCATCCCACCCTCGAACCAGTTGCTGCCAGCCCACATCTACGTTTTACCGGTATGGGACATAAAACCGGCTGGTACTACAACGTCTTTGCCGGCGTTGGCACCCAGATGGCCTTCACCACATTTTTCCAATACGGTGTCTTCGAACGATTCCCTCAGCTCAGGGTCGTGGTACTGGAAAGTGGGGCTGGCTGGGTAGGGTTCTGGATCGACCGCATGGACGCCTTCTACAAAGTCCCGGTCGGTGCTTCAGTAAAACTGCAAGAATTACCGAGTACGTATCTGCGTCGGCAGTGCTGGATCTCAGCCGATCCAGACGAGCGTGCGCTCACACGCATTGTGGATTATATCGGTGCCGATCGCCTGATGTGGGCGACCGATTTTCCTCACCCTGACCATGGCGGGCACTACGTGCGGGAACTGAAAGACATGCTCGCTCCCCTCCCCCAATCAGTGCAGCAACAGATCGCTGGCGAGAATGTGAAACAACTCTACAAGCTGTAGTCCGCACAAAGAGACAGGCTATATTGTGGTGCGGGCCTCTGGCTTGCACCACATCATGCAGGCGAGGACACCTGCACCACAAGCATCGCGCAAGTCATTCTTGCTCTGGTCGTAACCGTTGTGACGCAGAGGATAAGATGTCATGGAGATGGACCACACCGATGATGTGTTCTTGGGCATCACAGACAATTAGTGACGTGATCTTTTTATCCTCCATCAATGCCAGCGCATCGTAGGCCAGCGCATCGTCACGAACATGCACAGGTGGTGTAGACATGATCTCAGACGCTTTTTTCGCCGCCCAATCTGGAGACCGTTGCACAGCGCGTCGGATATCTCCATCAGTGATAATCCCTATGTCAGCGCTCCCTGGAGCGACCACCACCAGACCCAGGCGGCCTTGCGTAATCTGGCGGACGACCGTATCAAGTGAGGCATCAGCCTCAACCTGAGCATAGGTTGCACGCATGACATCCTTGACTTGGACGTATAAGCGGCGCCCTAAAGAACCGGAGGGATGGTACTTCGCAAAATTGTGCGCACGGATACCCCGGACCTGGCTGGTACACACAGCAAGCGCATCACCCAAGGCCAGCGTTGTCGTACTGGACGTCGTTGGTGCCAACCCAAGGGTACAGGCTTCAGCCGTGACTCCGGTCTGCAAAACCACCGTCGCAAAATGGTCAATCGCCCCACCATACCGTCCGGTAATGGCGACGATGGGCACGTTGAGCCATTTCCCGAGGGGATCGAGAAAGGCAAGGAGTTCTTCGCTGTTTCCACTGTGCGAGATGGCCAGAATGACATCCTCTGGAGCGACAACACCCATGTCTCCATGGACAGCCTCAGTGGGATGGAGAAAAATTGCTGGGGTGCCAAGGCTTGCCATGGTGCTGGCAATCTTCCGCGCGATAAACCCGGATTTGCCGACGCCAGTGGTGATCACCTTTCCTGAGCAGCGCGCCAGTAATTCAACAGCCAGATAAAAGTGCTCGTCGAGGCCAACAGCCGCCAGTTCAAGCGCCTGAGCCTCTTCGCGAAGAACACGTCTTCCTTCTTCAAGGACAGCTCGTGTTGGAAACCTGTTAGTGGGAGGACGAGAAAACTCCCTGCCCTCTTGTGAGGGAATAGTATCCATGCTGTTCTTCATATGTTCCTCTTTCCGAGGAAATACTGACACCTTCAATCGTTGCCATGGCCCTATTGGCGGCTCAGCGTGTAGCGGTTGCCTCCGGCGCAAAGAAGACGAGCGTGCGAACTTCGATGCTCTCCCGAGCTGGGGCATGGGGTGGGCTCGTCGGATCGTCAAACGCCGTGTGGGCAGTGAACCGCGCTCGCCCATCGTCCAGAGAATCGTAACACTTGAGAAGCAGCGCCTCGTTCTGCTGCATATGGGGGAAGTAGAACCAACGGTGGGCAGGGTTAAAGGCGACTGAGTAGACTTCCCCAGTCCGGTCGCGGTATTGCAGATCCATCGCTACGAAGTCCTGCAGCGCCATGCTTTGCGCGTCGCATACTGCGAGTGGCGCTTCCTGCACAGGCCCTCGGATCGGCCGCCAGACGTTGATCACCGCAAAGCGATGTTGCAGCCGTGCCTCGGCCTCGTCCTCGTCTAGCAGGTCGCGGACACGCTGGGGCCCGGAGCGAACGGTGTAGTCGTTGTGCGCCACTCTCACCGGCTCGCGCGCGCCGTTCTCACCTTGCTTCGCCATTGGGGCGCAGCGCACGTTGTGGTCGAATACTACTACTTTCACTGCGCCGGTCACGTCCTTCACCAGCCGCTCAACCTCCGGGTAGTAAACGGCCCGCACTTCTTGTTCGTCGTAGAAATTCAGGACCTGGGTCTCGTGCGGTGCCAACAGAAAGCCGTGTTGATCCAACGAGATTTGTTGGAGGATGGCCCGGCCATCGTGGATGGGCATCGTATGTTTGGTATACCGTCCCGTCCGCTCTGGGATACCAGGTGGTGGCGTGTACATGTAGGTCACGGGCTTCTCCACCCGGTCGGCCAAGTAATTCAGTACGGCCTCCACGTGGTGGAGACTATCCATCGTGTCGGTGTTCATGCTTCTCCTCCTCAGCCCAAAAGATTACAATGGTCACACCTCTGTGTACAGTCGGTTTTGCT